>CAIOGW010000119.1 GCA_903857985.1 uncultured Microbacteriaceae bacterium | reverse complement strand
GCGACCAAAGCCGGCGTGATTGGCATGGCCCAGCAGTTCGCGGCCGAGGGGGCAGCCCACGGTATTCGCGCCAACAGCGTCAGCCCGGGCGTCATCCGCACACCGGCCACCGAGGGTGACCTACTCGCGGCCGACCACCCCATGCGCAACATCGCCGAGCACATTCCGCTGGGTCGCGTCGGATCGATTGACGATGTTGTCTCGGCCATCCTCTTTTTCGCCAGCGACGAAGCGGGCTACATTACCGGCACCAACCTCATGGTCGATGGTGGCTGGTCGAGCGTCCTGCCCGGTTAGCCCGCCAGGGCCCCACCGTCGACGCGCAGCACCATGCCCGTGATGAAGCCGGACTCGTCTGAGGCGAGGAATACGACCGGACCAGCAACGTCTGAGGCCTGAGACATCTCAAACCAGGGCTGGAACTCCTTGATGTGCGCGGCGCCGTGGGGGTCTTCCCAGAACGGACGAGTCATGGCGGTGGGGATGTATCCCGGGGCAATCGCGTTCACGCCGATGCCGAGGGGCGCGCACTCGATGGCCAGCGACCTAGTGAGCGAGTGAACGCCACCCTTGGTGACCGAGTAAATGCTGAGATCGGCTTGACCGCCGTCGGCAGCGACGGAGCCCAGGTTGATGATCTGGCCGCGCGAGCGTCCCACCACCGACTGGTTCATCATGTGCGACTTTGCCACCTTGCAGCCGAGCCAGGTGCCAACGAGGTTGATCTGCAGGGCGAGGTTCAGGTCGTCAACACTGCACGATTCGAGGGGCCCGAGTCCGATACCAATGCCGGCATTGTTGACCCAGATGTCAATGCGACCAAACGCCTCCACGGCGGCGGCCCCGAGAGCGATCATCTGGACTTCGTCGGTCACATTCGTCTTGACAAAGATCGACCGTTGAAACTTGCGCGTGAGCAACTCGTGAGTGGGCACCGTCGGGTCGTCGTCGTAGCCTCCCTCGCGGGGAAGCTCCGTAACGTCGGCGCACACCACGTGTGCACCCTCGGCAGCAAGCGCGAGGGCAATTTCGCGACCGTTACCCGAGCTTGATCCGGTGACCACCGCGATGCGCGAGGCGAGTCTGGGTGTTGACATATCTAATACTCCGATGCTCTAAGGGGAAGGCCAGCGACGCGCTGTGTTTATCGCTCGAAGACCTGCTCGCCGGCAAACCAGGTCTGCGTCACGGTCACGTCGGCGAGGTCGGTCGCCGGGATTTCCCACGGATTCCGATCGAGCACAATAAAGTCGGCGGACTTGCCCACCTCGAGTGAGCCGGTCGTGTCGCTGAGCCCCATGGCTTTCGACGACGCGGTTGTGTACACGGCGATGGCCTCATCAAGGGTGAGGGCTTGCTCGACCCACAGGGTGCCGGGAAACTCCCCCGAGGGGTCGGCGCGCGTCACGAGTCCCTCGATACCCACCCACGGGTTGGGCAGGGGGATGACGGGCCAGTCGGATCCACCAACAACTACTCCGCCCGCGTCGATAATCGACCGGTTGGGCTGCATGCGCGTGGCGCGCTCTTCGCCGATCACCAGCTTGATGGCCTCGAAAATCACGCCGGGGTACCACAGTGTGGGTGATATATCTGCGGTGACCTGAAGGCTGGCCATGCGCGGCACGTCCTCGACGGCCACAAACTGGCCGTGCGCGATGTGCAGGGGAGTGGTGTGTCCGGCCGCACGAACCTTCTCTGCCGCGTTGAGCACGTGCCGCACCGAGCCGTCGCCCGTGCAGTGAACTTTTGCTCCGAGACCAGCCTGGGCTGCACGGAGCAGCCAGTCGGTGAGTTCTTCTACCGACATGGTGATTTCGCCATGGAAGTGAGCTCCATGTGACTCGGTGGGCAGGTAGGGCTCAAGGAAGCACGCGGTGAGGGTCGGCGGGATGCCGTCGAGAAAGATTTTGATGAAGTCGGGCCGGTGGTGCTCGGTGCGGAACGGTTCGCCGCCCCACACCAGTCGGTCGCCGATGGGGTCGGCGTCAAAGATCATGTTGTTGGCCATCAGGCACGAGACGACCCACGATTTGAGTCGGCCCTCGTCTTCGAGTTTCTTGAAGGCGGCGAGCAGGTCGAGGCTCACGCCCGCATCCATGAACGCGGTGACGCCATAGGAGTGCAGAATCTGCATGCCGCGCTCGCTCGTGTTGGCCCACAACTCGGTCGTCATGGGGTTGAGCTCGTTCATCACTTTTTCGACAATCAGCCCGGCGGTTTCGAACAGCAGCCCGCTGGGCTCCCCCGACCCGGCAATGCGAACGATGGTGCCGTCGACCGGATCAGCTGTGTCGGCATCGATGCCCGCAAGTTCAAGCGCGCGCGAGTTGGCCCACTTGTTGTGGTGACTATCGTCGACCAGCAAAACCGGACGACCGCCAGCCGCTTCGTCGATGCGCTGCTTGGCCTCGGGTTCGCTCAGTTCGGCGATGAGCGTGCTGCCCCAGGATCCGCCGACTACCCACGCGTCCTCCGGCAACTCGAGTGCGTAGGCGCGGATCATCTCGACGATCTGGTCGAGCGTTGCGGTGGGCAAGAACTCGATCTCCATGAGGTCGGCCTTGCCGGCAATCTGGTGGTGGTTGTGGGCATCGTGCAGCCCGGGCATCACCGTAGCTCCACCCATGTCGACCACCCGAGTGTCGGCACCGTGAAATTCGTCGTGGAGCTCTTCCACAGACCCCACACCCACGACTTTGCCCGCGCGAATCGCGAGGGCGCTCGCCACGGGCGTGGCGGGATTGAGCGTGGCGATGTGTGCGTTGCGAATGATCAGGTCGGCGTGTGACATGAGTTCTCCGGTGGGGTCGGGCGGTTGGCTACGGATGTTGAGTGGCTAAAGATGTTGAGAGGCTAGGGATGTTGAGAGGCGTGGGTCACCACAGGGCCGGATCGAGATCCGCGGGATAGTCGGCCTTGGCGAGCTTCTTGCCGTGTGCACCGAACGTGAACATCACGGGTGAGGTACCCGATTCATCCAAGCCAAACAGGGCACCGTGTGAGCGCAAGTTGGCGGGATCGCGGTGGTCAGCAATCGTCACGGCCGCGCACGGGATGACCTTCTCACGCCAGGCAAACACGTAGAAGCCGGGGCGCAGCTCGTAGGTGGTCTGCTCGTCGGTGTCGGCCAGCGTCTTTTCGGGACCTGCGAGGCAGTGCCAGGTGTACCAGTGCTCCGAGAGATAGACGTGCTCGTAAGCGTGCACCTCGGAATAGCGCCACCACGCGCGGTATCCCACGAGGGCGTTTGTGGGCGCGGGAGCAGGCCCGGGAGCCGCATGTCCCTCAATCACGAACGGCATAAAACGCTGAGTCACGCGCACGGGCTTTTGACCCTCGGGGCCAATGACTGTGATGACCGACAGCCCGGTACCGGCAGCAAAATCGATGAACAGGGCAATCGCTTCGTCGTCGCGGTGCTCCGATTTCACCTGTACGTAGATGAGGTCGTCAGCCACGTCGAACGCCTCATAGTTCGTGCTCGAGGTGAGCTCGCCTTCGGGGCCGTTGACCGTCCAGGTGAGTCGGCCGCCGTCGAAGCTGTTCGTCACGGTTACGGCACCACCGGCCATCACGCACGTGAAGGCGCGTCCCTCGAGGGACGACGAGTGCGGAGCGCGAAAGGCGTCGAATCCCGGAGCAAGCCCATCGAGGGGCAGCCACAGGTCGGTATCGGCGGGAGTATTCATGGGGGTTTCAGACATCGTTGTCCTTCCTAGTCCCTATTTTGTCAGTGCTCGTGGTTACACGTACACGCGTCAGTTCCGCACCGACCCGATCCGCAGCACGTGCACGACGAGTTGGCCCCGTCGGGCAGGTTCAGAGCGGGATTCACGTCGAAGAAGCCGAAGGGCTTGAACAGGAAGCCGGAGTAGTCAACGGGCATCACGGGCCAGTCCTCGGTGCGCGGAATGTGGGTGGGGCCGAACTGGTGCCACAGCACGATGTCCTCGTTCACGATCGAGTCGCCCCCGGCCACATACTCGGGCAGGCCCGCTCCACCCGCGTGCTGGTTGGGGTACATGCCCGCCGGCCACATCTCGTTGGGTTCGTACTTGGTCACCCACAGGTGCTGCGTGGCAAACGCAGCGCGCTTGGCCACCGACGATTCGGGCTGCGCCATCAACACCGGGTAGCCCTGGGGGATGAGCTGGTACTGAGTGGAGGCTCCCGTGTAGTTGGTGCGATGCCCGCTCGTCACGTGCCACGTGCGCAGGGCCGGGTTGTTGGCCAGTCGACCGCCCTCGGTCTGGAGCGTGTTCACAGTGTAGGTGAAAGCGTTGCCGTGGGGGTTTTCGGGTCCTGTGGGCACGCCCACAACTTCGACCTCGTGAACCGAGTTGTCGAGTCCGTCCACAGCCACATCGAGGCGTGCCGAGAACAGGTGCTGGTGCACGGGCGCAAACAGCCCGGGGGCGATCTCGTGGGCGTGCGGGTCGTGTGAGCCAGGAACTCCCGCGCCGTTGAACACGACGCCGGTTGCCTTGGCCTCCACTTGAATGGTGCCGTCGAGGTAGAGGTACCAGAAGAAACCGTAGTCGTAGTTGCCGATGGTGGCGAAGTACGAAATCACGAACCGGCGCGAGCGGCGCGAGTCGGGGTTGCCGGCCAGATCGGTGTGCTTCCAGAGCACGCCGTAATCCTCTTCGTGCATGCATACGGCCTGCCCCACCACCATGGGGTGGCCGTGATCGTCGGCGGCCACGCCGTCGAAGTAGTGGATCACACCCAGGCAGTCGCAGCCCAGGACGAGCGGGTTGGCGTTTTTGCCGAGCAGGTACTCGCCGGCATCAAAGTAGCTAATCCAGTAGCGGTTGATGCTCGTGTCGCCGTAGGGCACCACCATCTCGGGAACCGAGGCGCGGTAGAGCACCGAGCGGTCTTCGCCCTTGTCGGTGAAGGTCACCTGGTTGAGCACGAGGCCCTCGCGCGAATTGAAGGAGACGCGGAACTTCCAGTTCTCCCATTCGACGAGAGAGCCGTTGACCGTGAAGCTGGGGCCCTCGGGCTGCGTGATCTCCAGTGGCCGCAGCGACTCTCGTGCGGGACCTACAGTTCCCACGTCGTAGTTGCCTGAGACGGTGGGCGTGGGTACGTCGCCCTCGTCCTGCACGCGCACTACCTCACCCTTGGTGAGGTCAATGGTGACCAGAAGGCCCTCCACCGGGTGGGCCCAAGGTGAATCATCGGGCGTATCGCGCAGGAACGTCAGCGAGCGAATCATGCGCCGACCGATTTCGTCTTCGTGCCCAAAGTAGCCGGGGGCGAGCGGGGCGCAGAAAATGTCGTCGACGTTCGTGATGCCGCGACGCGCGATGGCCGCCTGCCATTCGGGGTGTGCCTTGACGAGGGCTTCGACGCGTTCGTACTCCTCAAAGAGGTAGGGCGGCTGGCCGTAGGGGTGTTCGTCGCTCTTCACCTTGGTTTGCGACACAATCTTCTCGTCGGTCACCGACACCACGACCTCGTGGGAGATTCCCGTGGCCGTATCGAGCAGCACGTAAAGGATGCTGCGGTCGAACGGCTTGCCCGGCTTCCACGCGAAGGTGGCCTTCTTGTCGGGTTCAACGGGGAGAACAGCGGGAAAGCGCACGGTGTCCGTGATGAGCCCGGCCGCTTCGATGATGCTGCGCCCCTGCGAAATTTCACCCTCGGTGAGGGGATCGAGTGGGTGGGTGACCTCGGTGATGCGCGTGACGCGCTTGCCGTGACGGTGGGAGGTGTCGGCCATGGTCGCTCCTTGGGCTGGGGGAGGTTTCTTGCGAGGGTGAACGTGATGCACACCCCGACGAATACGTCTATCTAAGCACTTGCTTAATAGTGCGGGAAAGGGGCAAGTCACGGATTAAGTCGACGTAAGGTGAATCTCCCTCGAGTCCGCCAATATAGAGACAATCGAAGGAGTCACCGTGGACCTCACTCTCACCGACCGCCGCGTCATCATTACCGGTGGCAGTTCCGGCATCGGCCGCGCCAGCGCGCTGGCGTTTGCCGCCGAGGGTGCCCACGTGGGGATTGTCAGCAGGGATGTCTTCGGCATGACACGTACCTGCGAACTCGCCGCCGAGCAGGGCTTCGCACTGGCCACCGCCACTGCCGATGTGACCGACGCCCAGGCGCTCAAGAGCGCCTTCGCGAGTTTGGCTCAGCAGTTGGGCGGAGTCGATTCCGTCGTGCACTGTGCGGCGGTCTCTGGTCCGGTAGGTCGATCGCTGGCGGACGTGAGCGTCGACGAAATTCGTCAGACCATCGACATCAACGTGGTGGGGGCGTTCCTTGTGGCGAGAACAGCCCAACCGCTGCTGGCTCGGGCAACGCTCCCCACGTTTGTCATGATCGGCAGCGACTCGGCCTTCGTGGCCTCGCCCGACATGGCTGTTTACAACGCGTCCAAGGCGGCCATCGTGCACATGGCACGTTCGCTCGCTGTGGAGTGGGAGCCCGCGGGCATTCGCGTGAACACCGTCAGCCCCTCGATTGTCGACACCCCCATGTCTCGAGCCGACCTGGGCATCGGCGACGAAGGATTCGCGGGCGCGGACTTTCCGGTGCTCACGGCAGACGACGTGGCACGTGGCGTGCTCTATCTGTCGTCCAACGCCTCACGCGGTGTAAATGGACACTCGCTGTTGATGGACTTCGGTTACAGCGCCCGGTCGTCTTTTCCGGCCTAAGCCATGACGTCATCCCAGAGCTGACCTACCGCGCGCTCAATCATGGTGAGGTCGGCGCCGGCAACACCCTGAAGGACGAGGCCGTCCAAGGCTGCGAACGTGTACACGGCCCGGTCTTCGTTGAACGCCGTTCCCTGCGCTACCCGGAGTGCGTCCAAAAGCGTTCGAGAGAAGCGGGCGTAGAGCTCGAGGACTTTGGGCGCCAGGTCGGGCCGGCGACGCGACTCTAACAACATTTCGTACTGGAAAATCTCTTGTTCGGGTTCCGACTGCAGCATGTTGAGCAGGTTGGCCACGTAGGCCTCTTTGGACTTCGCAAACTCGAAAAGGTGCGAGTCAATAATCGATTGCTGAATCGTCCAGTCGAGCGCTTCTTCGATGAGCGCGTCGCGACTGCCAAAGTAGTGGGCAATCAACGAGTTGTTCACGCCCGCGGCTTCGGCCACAGCTCGAAACGTGAGTCCGCGAAGACCCTTCGCCGCCACGACAGAAATGGTGGCGCGAATCAGAGCTTCGCGGCCCGAGCCATCGCCCGGGCCGCGCTTGCTCGCGGATTGTGCCATGGGCACAGTCTTACCGAATTACGCCTCGGTGTGCAGGTTGAGCATTCCGGCATCGACGATGGTGGTTCCACCGTCAACGACGAGAACCGCACCGTTGACGTAGGAGGCCTCGTCGCTGAGCAACCACGCAATGGGCTTGGCCTGCTCGTCGGGCGACGACGCACGTCCCTGAGGAACGAACTTCAACAGGTCACGGAAGATGGCGTCGACCGTGGTGTTCTTGGTCTTTGCTGCTTCGGCAAACTCCTGCTCGGCCATCTCGGTGAGAATCCAGCCCGGGCAGATCACGTTGGCGCGCACGCCTTCTTTGGCGTAGTCGTAGGCGATGTTCTGCACGAGAGTGGTGAACGCGGCCTTCGACGCGGCGTAGGCGGCCATGCCCCACCCACTGCGCAGCGACGCGATTGAGCTCACGCCCACGAGGTTTCCCTTGGTCTTGACGAGCTCAGGCAGGCCGAACTTGGCGAGCAAGAAGTTAGCGGTGAGGTTGATGTCGACCGTCGACTGCCAGTCAGACAGCGGCATGTCGGTAACCTTGCCGTTGATCACGATTCCCGCGTTGAGCACGAGGTTGTCGATCTTGCCGTAGGCCTTGACCGCGGCATCGATGAGGGCCTTAGCGCCCTTTTCGTTCGAGACGTCGCCCACGACAACGGTGGCGCCGGTGTCAGCGGCCACAGCCTCGAGGGGTTCTTTGCGTCGTCCGGCGATGACCACCTTGTGGCCGCGCTCGGTAAGCAGGCGGGCGAGGGCGGCACCAACTCCCGTGCCACCTCCCGTGATAACAGTGACGAGTGCTGACATGATTTCTCCTTTATGGGTTTTCTTTTGAATAACTTGCGGGGGTGTGAGCCGGCTAGCTGCCGGTGGCGTAGGTTGCGGTCACACCGCCATCGACCGCGTAAACGGATCCGGTCACAAAGCTGGCATCGTCGCTGAGCAAGAAGCGCACCACGTTTGCCACTTCTTCGGGTTCACCGAGGCGACCAATCGGCGCCGAGCTGCCGGCCGTCTTGGCGGCTTCGTTCTTGTCCATGTCGGGAAGCAGGGTGACCGCGATGTCCTGGAACATGCGCGTGTTAATGAAGCCCGGAGCGACGGCGTTGACGCGGATTCCGATGGCGGCCTCTTCTGTCGATGCCGTGCGAACCATTCCGGCCACACCGTGCTTGGCCGCGTTGTAGGCAACGGTCATGGGCAATCCGAGCGATGACGCAATAGAGCCGGTGCAGACCACGGAGCCGGATTTCTGCTTGCGCATCACGGGCAGCACGTAGCGCAGACCGAGGAAGACGCCGTGCAGGTTCACGTTGATCACCTTGCTCCAGTCTTCGAAGCTCACCTCGGCCGTGGGGGAGAGAACGCCTTCGATGCCCGCGTTGTTGAAGAAGCCGTCGATGGTGCCGAATGCGCTCACGGCCTGATCCACGTAGTTCTTGACGTCGTTTTCGCTCGTCACGTCGGCAATCACAACGATGGACTTTACGCCGAGCTTGTCGACGGCATCCTTGGTGGTGGCCACGAGCTTCTCGTCGCGGTCAACCAATACGAGGTTGGCGCCGGACTCAGCGAGCTTGAGGCACGTAGCGCGGCCGATGCCGCCGCCCGCGCCGGTAACAATTACGTTCTTGCCAGTCATTTCGATGGGCATTTATTTCTCTTTCTCGATGTGGAAGGTGCGGATTGGTGATGGGGATGCTGTTACTTGAGCGAGCGCGTGCTCAATGAATTAGTTCAAAGCCGCGGTAGTTGTTGTTGGCCACGTCCTGAAGCTCGGCCTCGTAGGGGGCAACGCCGCCCATGTAGACCAGGTTCACCCGAGCCTTGCCTTCGACGTTTGCGCCCACGTACCAGGAGTTGGAGAAGCGCATGAGCGTGGAGTCGGAAACGGCGTTGACGTGATCGGTCCATTCCTGCTCTGCGGCCGCGGTCGGCTCAAACGTTGACACGCCGTCTGCTTCGAGCTTCTTGATCATGTTCGCAATCCATTCGATGTGGATTTCGATGGACAGCACCACGTTGCTCAACGGCGCGGGGCAACCCGGACCGGTGACCACGAACGTGTTGGGGAATCCGGCAACCGACAGACCCATGTAAGACGCCGGTGCTTCTTTCCACTTGGCCGAGAGGGACACGCCATCTTTACCGCGGACGTCTATGCGGGAGATAGCTCCGGTCACACCGTCGAAACCGGTGGCGAGAATAAACATGTCCACCTCGTACTCGCCGGCGGCCGTGCGGAATCCCTTCGGCGTGAGGGAGAGAAGCTCTTCGTCACGCAGGTCGACCAGCGTCACGTTGTCGCGGTTGTAGGTCTCATAGTAATCGGTGTCGATGCATAGGCGCCGCGTCGTAATGAAGTGGTCGGGCATCAGCTTCTCGGCCAGAGCGGGATCGGCGATGCGCTCGCGAATTTTTTCCCGAGCAAACGACGCGGTGAAGTTGTTCGCCTCTTCGCTGGCGACCGTGTCGACGATGGCGCTGGCAAACCGCATGGGCGAGCCGTAGTTGTAGTTGCGCTCCAACTCGGCACGAGCGAGTTCCGGCCCCATCACCTCGAAGGGCTCACCGCGGGTCTCGGTAACGCACCCGAGCATCTGCGTCCGCGCCTCGGCTCGATATTCCTTATAGTGTGCCTTGACCTCGGCGACCCGCTCAGGTGTGAGCGAGGCATTGTGCGCGGGAAGAGAGAAACTCGGGGTTCGCTGCAGCACGTAGAGGTGCTCCGCGGTTTCGGCAACAATCGGAATCACCTGAATTCCCGTTGACCCCGTGCCCAAGACGGCCACCTTCTTGCCGGCAAAGCTCACGGGCTCCTGCGGCCACGTTGCCGGATTCAATAGTTCGCCCTCGAACGAGTCCATGCCCGGGATGTTGGGGATCTTCGGAATCGACAGCATGCCGGTGCCCCACACGACGTACTTGGTATCGATGGTTCCCGCCGTTGTGGCGACCGACCAGCGCTGCGTCGACTCGTTCCAGGTGGCGCCGGTCACCTCGGTGTCGAAGCGAAAGTCTTTGTTGATGTCGAGCTTCGTGGCAACGAATTCGAGATAGGCGAGGATGTCGGGCTGGGCAGGAAACTTCTCGGTCCACACCCACTCCTGCTGAATCTCCTCGTTGAACGAGTAGGAGTAGTCGAGGCTTTCGACGTCGCAGCGCAGTCCGGGATAACGATTCCAGTACCAGGTTCCGCCCACGCCGCCGCCGCGTTCAACACCAATCACGTTCAAGCCGAGCTCGTGGGCCTTGTGAACCATGTAGATGCCGGCAAATCCGGCTCCCACAACAACGATGTCGGTTACGTCCGGTTGTGTGGTGGTCACGTCTATTGCCTTTCGACGATGAAAGAGGGGTACTCGATGTTTGCATTTTTCGACATAATTTTCTTGGTCGATGGCGCATCCGGACTGTTTTTGTGCGCAGTTCTTGGGTGTTGCCGGATTACCTCGACCAAAAAAAATCGCGTTGACTAAGATTTAGCCAGCCCCATTCGACACTCATCGAGGAGACCGCCATGAAGACCACTGCCGCCGTAGCGTTCGAGAAAGAACAACCGCTCGTCATGACCGAGCTTGATCTTGACGAGCCGCGTCCGGGCGAGGTGCGCGTCAAGATGGTTGCCAGTGGCGTGTGCCACACCGATGCGATTGTTCGCGACCAGTGGTATCCCACTCCTCTCCCCGCCGTGCTGGGCCACGAAGGTGCCGGAGTCATTGATGCCGTGGGAGAGGGCGTGACCAAGGTCGCCGTGGGTGACCACGTTCTGCTGAGCTTCGATCACTGCGGTGAATGCGCCAACTGCTCTTCGGGCAAGCCCGGCTACTGTGTCAACTTCTTTGGAGCCAACTTTGGTGGGCGTCGTGCCGACGGTTCGTCGTCGCTCTCACACGAGGGCACCGCGGTGTCGTCGCACTTCTTTGGGCAGAGCTCGTTCTCGCAGTTTGCGAACGTGCCGGTGAACTCGGTTGTCAAGGTGCCAAAGTCGGCACCCCTCGAAATCCTGGCCCCGCTCGGTTGCGGCATCCAGACCGGCGCGGGCGCGGTCCTCAACTCGCTGGCCCCCGAAGCCGGAACCTCGATTGCGATCTTCGGCGCGGGCGCCGTGGGCCTCTCCGGGCTTCTGGCCGCGGTGATCGCCAATTGCACCACCATCATTGCCATTGATGTGCACGACAGCCGACTCGCGCTGGCCACGGAGATGGGCGCCACGCACACCATCAATGCGACCAAGGTGAATGTCATCGACGAGGTGAAGAAGATCACCGGAGGCGGCGTCAACTACGCCCTCGAAACCACGGGCGTGCCTCAGGTCTTCACCGACATGACAATGTGCCTCGGGGTTAAAGGCCACGCCGTGGTTGTGGGCGCTGCGGCAATGGGCACCAACGCCAACTTCGACATCGGGTCATTGCTGCCCATGGGCATCTCGGTGACCATGGTGGTTGAGGGTGACTCGGTGCCGTCGAAGTTTGTGCCCCAGCTCGTCGACCTGTACGAGCGCGGACTCTTTCCATTCGATCGCCTGGTGAAGTCATACCCCTTCGCCGAGATCAACAAGGCTTTTGACGATTCGGCTTCAGGGGTCACGCTCAAGCCTGTGGTCATTTTCTAGGCGTCGCCGGGGGGATGTCAGTGAATACGCACGTTGACGGGGTCGCTCAGACGATTTCGGTGACCGACTTTGCCTCATGGCGGTCGCTGGTGTCGCAGTCGTTCGTGCCGCTCAACGTGACCGCACGATCGACGGGTAGCTTCACGGCCCGGCTGCGGTCCCGATCCCTCGGCGATGTTTTTGTCAGTGAGGTCGGCGCAAACCCGCACAGCGTGGAGCGCACTCCCGATTTGATTGCGGCCGGCGACGCGCCCTTCTTCAAGCTCTCGCTGCAGCTGGCGGGCACCGCACTTCTTATGCAGGACGGCCGCGAGGCCATTCTCACGCCCGGCGACATGGCCATCTACGACACCCAGCGCCCTTACACGCTCACTTTTGACGATGACTTTCGAACACTCGTGCTCATGTTTCCGCAGACGGTCATCGACCTGCCTCCCGATGCCGTGGCGCAGATTACGTCCAACCGCATTGCGGGCGACGAAGGAATTGCACGCGTGGTTGCTCCGTTTTTGGCGCACCTCACCGACAATATGGAGAAGCTCACGAGCCACAGCGGCTTGCGCTTGGCGCATAACACTGTTGACCTGGTGACGACCATGCTGCACAGCGAGCTCGACACTCACGTTGGCGGTCACGGGACCAGCCACCGGGCGGCGCTCGTTCACGACATTCGCGCGTTTATCGATGACAACCTCGCCAATCCCGCTCTCAGCCCCGCGTCGATTGCCGCCGCCAACTTTATTTCGACCCGTCACCTGCACGGGGTCTTCAAGGATCAGGGCGTGACGGTCTCGGCCTGGATTCGTTCGCGACGCCTCGAGCACTGTCGGCGCGACCTCGCGGATGCCATTTTTGCCGATCGCCCTGTCTCGGCGATTGCTGCGCGCTGGGGCTTCACCGATGCGTCGCACTTCTCTCGCCTTTTTCGAGGAACGTTTGGCGAACCACCCACCGATTTTCGCGAACGCGTTTTGGGCCCAGAAACCTCACTCGTTACCAAATTGTAATTTCGTTGAGAATCTCAACTAAATGGAAAAAATCCCTTGAAAAATCAAGGATTTTTCTATCGTGCGCTGTAAGTCATAGGCATTTCCGACACGAACAACATTTGGTGTAGACAGCCCGCGTGCTGTTGACTCAGAATAGGTAGTGAGGGCATCCGCCTTCCTTTGCAACTGCAGTGTGGCAGTTTGTCTGATTCGTCTGGCAGGCCCTCACGTCATGCGCCGAGGTTGACCGGCCGCCCTCTCTCACCGACTTGGTAGGACTTCTACCGAGACTCTGGATAAGGTCGCAGCAATGTGACTGAAACTAACCGAGAGGCAATATCAATGCGCATTTCCAAGAAGGTGCTCGTAGTTGCCGCCGTTGCCGGCGTAACTGCACTCGCACTCACCGGATGTTCGGGAAGCGGTGGCGGCGGAGCCGCAACAGGCGACCCCATCCTTGTTAACTCGATCACTGACACGAAGGCATTCCCCGAGGCAGCTGCTGTTGCCACGGCCGTCTTCGAGCAGTACAACGCTGCTGGTGGTCTCAACGGACGTCCCGTTCAGCTCAAGACCATTGACGCTCCCACGGGTGACGCTCCTGCCGCAGTAAACGGTGCAGCTGACTCCATCGCCGACGCAAACGTTGTAGCCATGGTTGGCTCCAGCACGTTCGGTGAGTGTGCCATCAACAACCAGGCATACACGGACGCCGGCATGGTTGCTTTCGTTGGTGTGGGTGTAGACACGTTCTGCTTCACCACTCCCAACATGGCTGCTGCCAACAACGGACCGCTGTTTGACATCTACGCCACCGCGTGGAACGCCATCAACGACGGCGCCCAGGCTCCCTGCATGGTTGCCAACGCAGCTGACCCCAGCACGAAGTACGGTTACGGCGAAGTTGTTGCGAACCTCGAGGCAAGCACGGGCGTAAAGTTCGCTGCTGTTGAGATTCCTGACGCAAACCAGGCCAACGACTACAGCACCAACGTACTCACGGCTCTCGGCGCTGGCTGTGACGCACTCATCTTCGGTGGCGTGCACCCCACGGTTGCCGCGATGATCGGTGTTCTGAACACGCAGGGTGTTGACCTTCCTGTCTACGTTCAGACCTCGTGCTACGACCCCGGATTCCCCAACGAGCCTGCAGTTCTGGCTTACCCCGGAATCGTTTCTGTTCCTGCAGAGCTCGCTCCTTCGGACGACCCTGCTAACGCAGACTTCGACGCTCTCCTCGCCAGCGGCGCGGTAGCTTCGGCTGAGACGTGGTCGTACTCGTTCATGCAGGCCGGTTACCTGGCTGCAAAGACGTTCATCCACGTCATCGAGTCGATTGATGGCGACATCACTCGCGAGTCGGTAACGGCCGCCGCTAAGAGCGACGCCCCGTGGCCTCTCGAGAACCCCATGTGGGGTAACCCCTGGACCTTCGGTCCCGGAGACACCCACCAGGCTAACTCGTCGGTGTTCCGCGCCGACATCGAGCCCGGCGCTGGCGCATGGAAGTCCATCGGACCCTGGATTCAGGCAGCCGAGATGGACTGGATTGACATCGCAGCAACGCCTGCTGGCTAATCC
Organism: uncultured Microbacteriaceae bacterium; assembly: GCA_903857985.1. GTDB lineage: Bacteria > Actinomycetota > Actinomycetes > Actinomycetales > Microbacteriaceae > UBA963. The sequence goes on along the minus strand of CAIOGW010000119.1, from coordinate 374 downwards.
ACACCATTAAGAAATAGGTGGTGTGCGGGAAAGGTTATTCTTTCCCGCACACCACTTTCTCTCACAACGTATTCTTTTCCCATCACCCACCTTTTCTTCACTCATTAGGGAGCACACCGAGACATGTTGGTAACTACCTTTGCGGGCCTGACGCCGGGGGTGTTCTACGGGATCATTGGGATCCTGTTGACCCTGATGTCGCAGCTGACTCGCACCGTAAATTTCTCACAGATGGCTGTGGGCATGTTCGGTGGCTACGTCGGAATGACAATGATTCAGAAGCTCAAGGTCGACATGTGGCTGGCCGCGTTCGTGGGCCTCATCATTGCCGCAGCGCTCTCGGGACTCATCGGCTGGATTATCGCCACCTGGTT
>CAIOGW010000118.1 GCA_903857985.1 uncultured Microbacteriaceae bacterium | reverse complement strand
CGGCCCGATTGACGCTTTCCTCAAGACCATGGATAACTTGGGTATTTCCGTCGAGCTCTTTGATTACGTTGAGCACACGCTCGCGGCCGGCGGCGACGCTCAGGCTGCGGCCTACGTCGAACTCAACGTCAACGGTCGTCGTCTGTGGGGAATCGGCATTGACTCCGATATCTCAACAGCATCTCTCAAGGCGGTCGTTTCGGGAATTAACCGAGCCGTGCGCCTCGAGCAGGGGGCCGGAGTTACGGTTTAGCGGCCTCTCGCGCTTCTCGTGAGGGGCCAAAGCGGCGAACGCCGACCACGACGACGGCGGCCAGACCCACGCCAACGGTGATGAAGGTCACCATGGCGCTTCCGGCGCTGAAGCCCACGGTCGAGCCGTAGATGAGACTGAAGAGACCGCCCAAGAGAAGTCCATTCGTGAGCGTGAGATTGCGCTTCTCGAGGAACATACTGGCGACCATGATGATGACAGCGACCGCCGTGACAATAATTGACACGATTTGGTAGCGAACTCTCACGGCTTCATCGTAGGCCGTTTGCGCCGCTTGCAGTGCGGCCTCTTGCGTCGCCGTCATGTTCTCTTCCCACATGATGTCTGGGTAAACAGGAGACGGGTAAAACGCCTCAATTCCTAATCCGACGAACAGTGCAACCATCACGCCGATAAAGAGCGTGAAGATGATCTTGAGCACTTTGTTTTCCATGAGGTCAGGCTACGCCTGTTTTTGGGTGAAGGCACAAGCAATTGGACGAGATTTGTGCCCGGTATCTTCGCGCCAACAACAGATAATGAACACATGCCTCTTTACCGTGACGAGGGTGTGATTCTTCGCACCCACAAGTTGGGCGAGGCCGACCGCATTCTCACGGTGCTGACCCGCAACCACGGAAAGGTTCGGGCGGTTGCTAAGGGAGTTCGGCGCACAGCCTCAAAGTTTGGTGCCCGACTCGAGCCCTTCATGGTTGCCGACCTGCAGTTTTATGAGGGACGCTCGCTCGACACGGTGAGTCAGGCCGAGACGATTGCTTCTTACGGCGTCACGATTGCCGCCGATCTTGATCTCTATCGCGTGGCGTCCGTGATGGTCGAAACGGCCGATCGCATCACCGACTCCGAACCCGCGCCGCAGCAGTTCCTATTGCTTCACGGAGCCCTGCGCTCCTTGGCGCGGGGTGAGCACCCCTATCTCCTGACGATGGACTCCTACCTCCTTCGCGCGCTGTCGCTGGCAGGTTGGGCGCCATCCTTCGATGCCTGTGCTCGCTGTGGAGATCCCGGTCCGCACGGCTCTTTTGTACTCCCCATGGGTGGGCTGGTGTGCGACACCTGCGCCCCCACCGGGGCCGCTCGACTCGACCGCGGAGTGGTTGATCTGTTGGCCGCGCTGTTGGCGGGCGAGTGGGACGTTGTCGAGACGGCGAATCCGGATGCACGCGCGTCAGCGTCCGGCGTGGTCGCCGCCTACACGCAGTTCCACCTCGAGCGCGGGCTGCGCTCTCTCGAGCACGTTATCTAGGCTGGACTCGTGGCTAAGCCTTATACCCATCCCGATGCGGTGGAGTTTCGCCCTCTCGACTGGACCGGGGAGAATCCGCCGAACTTTCCGAACGGCTCGGTTCCTCGTCACGTTGCCATCGTCATGGACGGAAACGGCCGCTGGGCAAACGGCCGCGGCCTCACCCGGGTCGAGGGTCATCGCGCTGGTGAGGCGTCGCTGCTCGACGTGGTTGCCGGAGCAATTCAGGCCGGAGTAACCCACCTGAGCGTCTACGCGTTCTCCACCGAGAACTGGAAGCGCTCGCCCGACGAGGTGCGTTTCTTGATGGGCTTCAACCGCGACGTGCTGCACCGCCGGCGAGACCAGCTCAACGAGTGGGGTGTGCGCGTGAGGTGGGCGGGTCGCCGACCCCGGCTGTGGCCTTCGGTAATCGAAGAACTGCTTTACGCTGAAAAACTCACGGCTAAGAATTCCACGCTCACGCTCACCATGTGTGTCAACTACGGCGGACGTACCGAGATAGCTGACGCCGCACAGAAGCTAGCCGAGGCGGTTGCGGTAGGAAAAGTGAACCCTTCACGCGTGACCGAGAAGACGCTCGCGAAATACCTCTATCAGCCCGATATGCCGGATGTCGATCTCTTTGTTCGCTCCAGTGGCGAGCAGCGCACATCCAATTTCCTGCTGTGGCAGTCGGCCTACGCTGAGATGGTCTTCCTGGACACCCTGTGGCCCGACTTTCGGCGCACCGATCTGTGGCGGGCCATCGGGTTGTACGTTGACCGGGACCGACGCTTTGGCGGTGCCATCGACGCTCCGTCGGCCTGACCCGCACTGTCTTATCGACGTAGGCCGTTTCTGGGAGACTAGACGCATGAGCACATCAACGACTCCGGTGAAGCCGTTGAGCATTGGTGCGATAAAACTCGACATCCCCGTTGTGTTGGCCCCGATGGCGGGCATTACGAACACGGCTTTCCGGCGACTGTGCCGCGAGTACGGTGGCGGGCTCTTTGTTTCGGAGATGATCACGTCACGGGCGCTTGTGGAACGTACCCCCGGTTCGATGCGCCTCATTGGCCACCACGAGTCGGAGAGTACCCGCTCGATCCAGCTCTATGGCGTCGACCCCACCACGGTTGCGCGGGCGGTCAGCATGCTCGTTGATGAAGACCGTGCCGACCACATCGATCTCAACTTTGGCTGCCCGGTTCCCAAGGTCACCCGCAAGGGTGGGGGAGCCGCGCTGCCCTGGAAGACAGACCTGTTCCGCGACATTGTCGAGGGCGCTGTCGCGTCGGCGGGCAAGATTCCGGTCACGGTCAAGATGCGCAAGGGAATCGACGCTGACCACCTCACGTTCCTCGAGGCGGCGCGCATCGCTGCAGGTGCGGGTGTGTCGTCGATTGCGCTGCACGGGCGCACGGCGAGTGAGTTTTATAGCGGCAAGGCCGACTGGGATGCGATTGCCGAGTTGAAGCAAGCGGTGTCGGACGTGCCGGTTTTGGGAAACGGCGACATCTGGTCGGGCGAAGACGCCGTGCGCATGATGGACCAGACCGGATGTGACGGTGTTGTCGTGGGGCGTGGCTGCTTAGGCCGCCCCTGGCTGTTCGCGGACCTCGAGATCGCCATGCGACGTCGCGCCGGTGAGCAGATCGACGCGAGCATCGTCATGCCCACACTGGGAGAGGTGGGTCACGCACTGCGTCGGCACACAGAGCTACTTTCCGAATTTCTGGAGAGCGAAGAGCACGCGTGCCGCGACATTCGCAAGCACGTGGCCTGGTACTTCAAGGGATATCCGGTGGGCGGCGAGTGGCGAGCCCGCATGGCGCTCGTGACGAGCATCGCCGAGATGGACGATCTGCTGGGCGAACTCGATGCCGACAGTCCCTACCCAGGGGCCGAGGCAGAGGGCCCCCGCGGTCGTGCGGGAACGCCCAAGCGTCCGCTTTTACCCGATCGCTGGTTGGAGTCCCGCACGCTCGCCGCGGGGGAGCGCGACATTGTTGCCGCTGCCGAAGTGGATGCCAGCGGTGGATAATCGCCTTGTGCAACCACCGCTCACGAGCGGTTACACCGAACACGATGTCGAGCGCATGTGCGCGGAAGATCACCCGTCCCGACGCGGCGATTTTGCGCGCGACCGAGCGCGACTTCTGCACACCAGCGCCCTTCGCCGGCTGGCCGCCAAGACCCAGGTGCTGAGTCCCACGGCGGGCCTCGACTTTGCTCGCAATCGCCTCACTCACTCGCTGGAGGTTGCTCAGGTGGGGCGCGAACTCGCTGGCCGATTGGGGCTCGATCCCGATGTGGTCGACACGGCGTGCCTCGCCCACGACATCGGTCATCCGCCATTTGGCCACAACGGCGAGCGGGCGCTTTCCGATTGGGCCGCTGATATTGGTGGATTCGAGGGAAACGCGCAAACCTTGCGCGTACTCACGCGGCTCGAGGCGAAGGTCTTCGACGCTCAGGGTGTCTCTCGAGGCCTCAATCTCACTCGGGCAAGCCTCGATGCGAGCACGAAGTACCCCTGGCCGTTCTCCCAGGCAGTGGCAGATCCGAGTGGGCGCGCGAAATTCGGCTTTTACACCGATGACACCGATGTTTTCGATTGGATGCGCCGGGGTGCGCCCGCAGGCGTTCGTTGCATCGAGGCACAGGTCATGGACCTTTCAGACGATATTGCCTACTCAGTACATGATTTTGAGGATGCCGTCGTCAACGGCTACATCGATGTGTCTGAACTCAGTGGGCGCACAAACCACGATGCCCTGGTCGATGCCATGTTTGAGTGGATTGGCGGCGAGTTCACCCACGATGAGCTGGTTGCCGCGTTCGACCGTCTCGACACGCTCGACGTGTGGATCGAGAGCTGGGACGGCACACGCCGCGATCAGGCCAAGCTCAAGAACCTCACCAGCCAACTCATCGGCCGATTCGCCCATTCCGCCATTCACGCCACGCGTGAGGCGCATCCGCAGACGTCGCTCGTTCGTTTCGGCGCCGACGTGGTAGTTCCCGCCGAACAGCGCGCCGAAATCGCCGTGCTCAAGGGCATCGTGGCTGCATTTGTCATGGTTAAGAACTCGCGACAACCCCTCTACACGCAACAGCGTGAGGTGCTCTCGGCCCTTGCTGATCGCATTTACGCTGACGGTCCCACGCACCTCGAGCCCGCTTTTGTCGCTGATTGGAACGAGTCAGCAGACGACACCGCTCGGCGTCGCATCGTTGTTGATCAGGTGGCGAGCCTTACCGACCAGTCGGCGCTCGCCTGGTTCGAACGACTGGTCGTGACGTAGTGGCGGGCCGCATTCGTCAGTCCGATGTCGAGGAAGTCAAGGCCCGCACCAACATCGCCGACATCATCGGTGAATACGTCTCGCTCAAGAACGCCGGCGTGGGTTCGGTCAAAGGCCTGTGTCCGTTCCACGATGAGCGCAGCCCGTCATTTCACGTGCGCCCGCAGTCCGGTTTTTACCACTGCTTCGGCTGTGGGGAGAGTGGCGACGTCTATTCGTTTCTGCAAAAGATGGAGCACCTCAGCTTTACCGAGTCGATTGAAAAACTTGCGGAGCGCATCCGCTTTGAACTGCACTACGAAGACGGCGGCGGGAGTAAGACCGAAACAGGATCGCGCACGCGAATCCTGGCGGCAAACGCTGCCGCGGCAGAGTTCTTCGTCGCTCAGTTGGCCACGCCGGGTGCGGCCATTGGGCGCACGTTTCTCGGGCAGCGCGGGTTTGACCGAGATGCGGCCGAGCAGTTCGGGATCGGCTTTGCCCCCAAAGGGTGGAGCGGGGTGCGCGACCACCTGAAACAGCGTGGCTTCACCGACGAAGAGATGCTGGCTGCCGGTCTGCTCTCTCAGGGCGACAAGGGCGTCTACGACCGGTTCCGCGAACGCCTGGTCTGGCCCATTCGCGACGTCACCGGTCAAACAATTGGCTTCGGTGCGCGCAAGCTCACCGAGGAAGACAAAGGCCCCAAGTACCTCAACACTCCCGAAACGCCGGTGTACCACAAGGCCCAGGTTCTCTATGGCCTCGATCTCGCCAAGCGCGACATTGGCAAGACTCGTCAGGTTGTGGTCGTTGAAGGCTACACCGATGTGATGGCAGCTCACCTTTCGGGTGTCACGACGGCGGTGGCCACCTGTGGAACCTCGTTCGGCGTTGACCACATCCGACTCATTCGCCGCGTCATGGGTGATGATTCAGGGCTGGGCGAAGTGGTGTTCACGTTTGACCCTGACGCCGCTGGCCAGAAAGCGGCAGTGCGAGCGTTCGCGGAACAGCAGCGTTTTCAAGCCCACACCTTCGTAGCTGTTGCACCCGACGGCCTCGATCCGTGCGATCTGCGTCTGGCCAAGGGAGAAGCGGCTGTTCGAGCCTTGCTCGAACATAAGATTCCGATGTTCGAATTCGTCATAAAGCAGGTGCTCGCCAATTATTCGCTCGACACGGTCGAGGGGCGAGCCGCGGCCCTGCGCGAATCTGCACCCATCGTGGCCGAAATCCGCGATCCCGCGCTCCGACCCGGTTACGCGCGCGAACTGGCAAACATGGTCGGTGTCGATATTTCGGAGGCTCAGGCCGCTATCATCCGCGCGGCAAAGGAAGCCAAAAAAGCTCCATCGGCACCGGCTCCGACAGTGCGCTCTTCTGGTGACGCTGGGTCGAACCCGCAAACCGCAGTGGCAGAAGCCGATAGCGTTGAACGCCGAGTTGTCGACCTCAACGCCTCGCCGCAGATTCGCCTTGAGCGTGACGCCCTCATGGCGCTGATTCAACACCCCGAAGCCATTGATGTCCAACTGGCAGCCGAGGCCGTGAGCGCAGCTTTTGCCGAGCCGGACCTCGCCGTAATTCGCGATGCCGTGGGTGCCAGTATGACGGAGTTTGGTGGTGACACGTGGGCCGAACGGGTTCTGGGGCACACCCCGGATGATCTCAAGCCGATTGTGACGCAGCTGGCTGTGGCCCCCATCCCGGAGCGCGATGAGGAGGCTGTTCTCATCTATTGTTCGCAGGTGGTGACGAGTCTGGTGGAGCGTGAACTTTTGCGTCTCAAGTCTGAGCTCGTCTCCCGGTTGCAGCGCACCGGAGAGAGTGACCCCGAGATGAGTCGGGCAATCTCCGAAGAAATCATGGCGCTCGAGAAGCGTCGCCGGACGCTCAAAGAGGGTCCGCGCGCATGACAACGCCCGCTCAACACCGCCACGTTCTCGGCGACGAGTTTGCCGCCGCGCGTGCTCCGCGCGTCACGCCCGGCCTCATCGCCTTTGAGCCCGACACGGGGGACTCCGCAATGTTTCGGCAAGCAGTGGAGCGCGCCGGTGGAGTAGTGGCCCCCCTCAGTGTGGATACGCGGGGTCTGATTTGGCTGACCTACGCCCGGGCCGATGAACTTTCGGCCACGCTCGAGGCAAATCCGCAGATTTCGTGGGTGCAGTTGCCATTCGCGGGGGTCGACGCGTTCGCTGACCCGGTGCGCGAACACGCTCGCGCAGACCGCGTCTTTACGAGCGCCAAGGGCGCATACGCTCAGCCCGTCGCAGAACACGCTCTCGGCATGATTATTGCTCTGCTGCGTGCGTTTCCTCGTCGAGCCCGCCTGACGCGGTGGGACGAACAGATTATCGGCACGTCGCTCTATGGCCTCCGTGTCACGATTGTCGGAGCCGGGGGCATTGCCCGGGAGTTGATGCGCCTGCTGGACCCGTTCGGTGTTGAGGTAACGATTGCGCGCCGAACGGATCATCCGGTTGCCGGGGCCCACCAAACACTCACCGCCGACCGTTTGCCCGATGTCCTGGGCACCACGGATGTGCTTGTTATCGCTGCGGCCCACACCGCCCAGACCACGCACCTCATGTCGACCCGTGAGTTCGAGCGCATGAAGCCTGAGGCCGTCGTCGTCAATATTGCGCGCGGACCCCTGATCGACGCGGCGGCCTTGGAGCACGCGTTGCGCAACGGGCTGATTGCCGGCGCGGCCCTTGATGTGACCGACCCGGAGCCGCTTCCCGAGGGCCACCCGCTGTGGAGTGCGCCCAACATCTTGATTACCCCGCATCAGGCCGATACCCCCGAGATGACGGCCCCGCTCCTGGCCGTTCGAATCGAACACAATGTGCGCGCATTTCTTGGCGACGGGCGATTTGTCGGAGTGGTGGATTCCTCCGCCGGCTACTGATTTTCATTCGACGGGCACCACACTGGTAAAGTGGAGAAGCCCATCGCGGGCATTCCTCGATAGCTCAATTGGCAGAGCAGCCGGCTGTTAACCGGCAGGTTGTTGGTTCGAGTCCAACTCGGGGAGCGAACAGGTCCTCTCCTTCGTGAGAGGGCCTTTTGCGTTAGTCCTCGAGGTGGTCTACCCCCGGCAGCCAGGTTTTACCCGGCACGCCCCAGCCACGTTTCTTCTCGACCTTCGCGGCGTCATAAGCCTGAATCGCATCGAGGCGGTCTACGAACATCACCCCGTTGAGGTGGTCGAACTCGTGTTGAAGGATGCGAGCAAACCAGCCGTCGCACTCGAGTGAAAACGCTGCGCCGGTCTCATCACACGCTCGGAGAATTGTCTCTTTTGAACGCACGAGGGCATATCGTTCACCGGGGAAAGAAAGGCATCCCTCATCGTCTGCTTCCGTCGGTTCGCGAACATCAACGGGCGACACGAAGAGTTCGGGGTTCACGACCACGCCACGGCGCTCAGTGCCGTCGTCGTGAGGGTAGTCGTAAACGAAAACGCGAAGCCCCACGCCAATCTGGGGCGCTGCGAGGCCGACTCCGGGAGCGGCATCCATGGTGTCAAACATGTCACGAATCAGATTTCGCAGGTCGGCGTCGAACGATGTGACCGGCACGGCGGGTTCGTGGAGAACGGTCTCGCCTCGAATCACAATGGGTCGAATTGCCATGTATTCAGCGTATCGGGGTGCCAAGCGGGTATCGTCGATGTATGGCCGAAGTCGACTTGAGTTCGTTGCAGAACCTCATTCCGTATGACCCGGCACAACTGCTCGGCATTCCCTTTGCGCTAGCCGGCGCCGTCTTTATGTCGGTGGGCGCTCAGATGCAGCATGCCGGCGTGGGCCGCGTCGGGCGCGACGGTGACGGTATCGAGAAATCTGGTCTGAACGTCAGACAGCTCATCAAACTGGTTCGCCGTCCCTCATGGCTCATCGGCACCATCATGCTCGGCCTGGCCGTCCTGCTTCAGCTGACGAGTCTGGTCTTTTCGCCCCTGATCTTGGTGCAGCCCATCGGCGCGGTGGCGCTTGTCATTACTACGTTCCTGAATGCGCGTGTCAGCAGGGTGAGTCTCAACCGAGCCTCCGTATGGGCCGTTGTTATGTGCGTGGGCGGCATTGGGCTCTTCGTCACAATCGCCTCGATGAGCGCTCGAAACACGCCGGTTACGCAAGACGACATCATTCAGATTCTTGTCATCTTGGGTCTCGTCATGTTGGCGCTCAGCGTGCTGTACGCGGTGTTTCGAAAGCATGCTTCGGCCATCTACTACATCATCGGAACGGGCGTCCTCTACGGATTCGTGGCAACGCTCGCCAAGGTGGTACTCACGCGTATCATGCAGAACGACGTGGATGTACTGACCTGGGTGTGTCTCGTCGCGCTGATTGGCGCGGCAACCGTGGGTGGTGTCTTTGTGCAGAATGCTTACTCGTCGGGCCCGCCAGATCTGGTGATTGCCGGACTCACCGTGATCGACCCGCTCGTCGCTGTCTCCGTGGGAATTCTCGTGCTCGACGAAGCCGCACAGTCGCAGTGGTACGACATGGCAGCCTATGGATTGGCAGGATTGATTGCCGTCGTGGGTGTTTTCTTGCTGGCACGGTTTCATCCGCAGACACACAGCGATATTGACAAAGCGATTCGCTAGCAGGCCTCGTCACCTCGCGGGCGAGCCCCCGAATAGACTGTACCTAGGCAATTGCCACCTCGGTTTGGCGTGAGGTCGTCGAGGGGAAGAGGACTTTTTCGTGTCAGCACGTTCACCACACGGTGCTCGCAGCCCGCTCACGATCGTGATCGGGTGTGACACTTTCGGTCCGAACGTTAACGGCGCCGCCAAGTTCGCCGAGCGATTAGCCGCCGGTTTAGTGGGCCGCGGCCACAATGTCCACGTGGTTGCTCCCGGCGCTGTCGGCGGTCCGGGCATCACGTCGGTGGAGACACACGAGGGTGCGGCCATGACCGTTCATCGGCTGCGATCGTGGCGCTGGTACCCACACGACTGGCTTCGATTCGCACTTCCGTGGCGGATCAATCAAAACAGCGAGCGAATCCTCGACCAGGTCAAACCCGATGTGGTGCATTTTCAATCACACATCATTGTGGGTCGCGGACTTTCGATTGCGGCCGCCAAACGGGGCATCCGAATCATTGGCACCAACCACTTCATGCCCGAGAACCTGCT
>CAIOGW010000117.1 GCA_903857985.1 uncultured Microbacteriaceae bacterium | reverse complement strand
CGACCCACCATCTTCATGCGCTTCTTGCCCTCTTTTTGCTTTTCGAGCAGCTTGCGCTTTCGAGTGATGTCACCCCCGTAGCACTTGGCCAGAACGTCCTTGCGAATGGCGCTAATCGATTCGCGGGCAATGATGCGCGCGCCGATGGCGGCCTGAATAGGTACCTCAAACTGCTGACGCGGAATGAGCTTCTTGAGTCGCTCCGTCATGAGCACGCCGTAGGCGTACGCCTTCTCTTTGTGTACGATGGCGCTGAAGGCGTCCACCTGCTCGCCCTGCAGAAGGATGTCAACCTTGACGAGGTCGGCCTCTTGGTCGCCACAGGGCTCGTAGTCGAGAGACGCGTAGCCTTGCGTGCGCGACTTGAGGTGATCGAAGAAGTCGAACACGATCTCGCCCAGGGGCATTGTGTACCGAATCTCGACGCGGTCTTCACCGAGGTATTCCATGCCCAGCAGGATGCCACGGCGCGACTGACACAGCTCCATGATGGTGCCCACGTAGTCTTTGGGTGCCAAGATGGCGACCTTCACGACCGGCTCAGACACGCTCTTGATTTTGCCCGTGGGGTATTCGCTCGGGTTGGTGACCTCGATGAACTTGCCGTCGTCGGTGGTCACCGCATAGGGCACGCTTGGTGCCGTGGCAATCAGGTCGAGGCCAAACTCACGCTCAAGACGCTCGGTGATGATTTCGAGGTGCAGGAGTCCGAGGAAACCGCAGCGGAAACCAAAGCCGAGGGCCACGGATGTCTCAGGCTCGTAGTTGAGCGACGCGTCGGAGAGCTTCAGCTTGTCGAGCGCCTCGCGCAGGTTGGGGTAGTCGCTGCCGTCGATGGGATACAAACCCGAGAAGACCATGGCTTTGGGGTCGGTGTACCCCTCCAGAGCGGTCGTGGCTGGTTTAACCTGGTCGGTCACCGTGTCGCCCACCTTGGACTGTCGAACGTCCTTCACTCCGGTGATGAGGTAGCCAACTTCTCCCACGCCCAAACCCTGAGACGGCGTTGGTTCGGGCGAACTCACGCCTATTTCGAGCAGTTCGTGCGTGGCCCGCGTGGACATCATCTGAATTTTTTGCCGTGGCGAGAGCTTGCCGTCAATCACGCGCACATAGGTAACCACGCCGCGGTACGCGTCGTACACCGAGTCAAAGATCATGGCGCGAGCGGGTGCCGTGGGATCCCCCCTGAGGTGCAGGCACCAGTTCGACGACGCGGTCGAGAAGTTCCTCAACGCCGGCGCCCGTCTTGCCCGAAACGCGCAACACATCTGAGGGGCTTCCGCCGATCAGCGACGCCAACTCTTTGGCGTACTTCTCGGGGTCGGCCGACGGAAGGTCAATCTTGTTCAGCACGGGGATAATGGCCAGGTCGTTGTCGAGCGCCAGGTAGAGGTTGGCCAGCGTCTGGGCCTCGATGCCCTGTGCGGCGTCCACCAAGAGAACTGCTCCCTCACAGGCAGCCAGCGACCGCGACACCTCGTAGGTAAAGTCCACGTGACCGGGCGTGTCAATCATGTTCAGTGCGTAGGCACTTCCGTCGACTTCCCACGGCAATCGCACCGCCTGAGACTTGATGGTGATACCGCGCTCGCGCTCAATATCCATGCGGTCGAGATACTGCGCACGCATGGAGCGATCGTCAACGATGCCCGTGATCTGCAGCATGCGGTCGGCCAGAGTCGACTTTCCATGGTCGATGTGCGCAATGATGCAGAAATTACGAATCTTTGCGGGGTCTGTCGACGCAGGCGTCAGCGGGGTTCGGGCACGAGGAGACATGGCGGTTAAGTCTCCCACGTCTGGCATCGTGGTTTTCGCACACCGAGCGCCTACTGATAGCCTGAAGGCAAGACTTTCGCGGAATCCCACACCCGCGAGGTATGTAGAAGGCGCCCCTCTATCGCCGGACACAACCCCGACAGTCAAACTCCACGCTCGCCCTCGTGCGGGACGTGACCAAAACGAAGGTTATTTCAGTGGCAAATATCAAGTCGCAAATCAAGCGCAACCTCACCAACGCCAAGGCCAACGAGCGCAACAAGGCCGTGAAGAGCGAGGTGAAGACCGCCATTCGTTCGGCGCGTACCGCCATCGCCGCGGGCGACAAGGCCGCTGCCACAGATGCCGTGCGCGTTGCTGGTCGCAAGATCGACAAGGCCGTGAGCAAGGGTGTGCTGCACAAGAACCAGGGCGCCAACCGCAAGTCGGCCATCGCCGCTAAGGCTGCCGCGCTCTAAGCAAGGATTCAGAGGGTGCCCCGCTTCGGCGGGGCACCTCTTTTTAATGTCGTCCCGCGGGGTGACTACGAAAGCCCGTATTTGGCAACGATGTTGACCATGCGCTCGAGGGCATAGACCGGATCACGCGTGGCACCCTTGACGTTAGCGTCGGCGGCCGCAACGGCAACGATGGCAGAGGCCAAACCGCCCTCGCTCCAGCCGCTCAGGTCGCGTCGCGCGCGATCGATTTGCCACGGGGCCGCGCCGATAACGCCCGCCAACTCCCCCGCTGAGCGCCGGTCGCCCATCACCCGCGCCATCACACGAAGCTTGCTTGCAAACGCGGCCACCAGCGGCACGGGGTCGGCGCCCGACTCCAGCGCATTGCGAAGCGAGATCAGCGCGTCTCCAGGACGGCCGGCAATGGCGATGTCGGCCACCCGAAACGCTGTCGCTTCGGCCCTACCGCCGTAGTAGGTGTCGACATCGCGTTCATCGATATCGCCCGAGGTATCCGACATGAGCTGCTGGCAAGCGGCCGCCAGCTCGGCACCGTTGGACGCGAAAGCGGCGACGAGACCGCGCACTGCTCCGGGGGTAATTCGCCGGTCACCGGCATCAAACTCAGCGAGAGCAAATTCGAACTTGTCGTTGTCCGACTTCAGCTCCTCAACGATCACCTCAATGCCAGCGCCGGTGCCCAACCGAATGGTGTCGAGAATCTTTTTGCCGCGAACGCCACCTCCGTGGCGCAACACGAGCGTGGTGTCGGCGTCGGGCGCTTCGAGATAGGAGACAACGTCTTCGATGAACTCGTCGGTGCATTTTTCGACGCTAGACACGCGTATGAGTCGAGGCTCGCCAAACAACGACGGGCTGGCGAGCGTGAGCAGCTGGCCCGAGGCGTAAGTAGCGGCATCGAGGTCGGAAACCTCGAGAGACGGATCGGCCTCGCGCAGCTGCTGGCGAACCGACGTCATGGCGCGCTCGGCCAGAAACTCTTCGGGACCGGTAACCAGTACCACGGCAGCCGGGCGTGCCTCCCGCCAGCCCAACTGGGGTATCGCAACGGAGGTCTTGACCTTACTCGATCGACCCGATGCGGTTGCCACGAAAGTTTCCTTTGCCGGTAGTGGACGCTGTTGCGTTCAGCCTAGCCAGCACCACCCCCACCCCTCGCGCTCCACACGCGCAGGTCGTCGGGAGAGCTCGAGATGAGCGCGAGCCCCGAGATATCGGTGCGCACACTTCGCGCTCCGATGCTCTCGAGGAGCCGCATCGTCTTTCCCGTGGGGTGACCGTAGCCGTTGTCGCGCCCCGCGGAAATGAGCGCCACGCGCGGCCGAAGCACGTTCGTGAGTCGCGCGGATTGATCTGACGAACCGTGGTGAGCCACTTTCAGCACATCAACCCTGCCCAGCCCCGGGTGTTGCGCCAACAGAGCGTTTTGCGATTCTTCGTCAAGGTCAGCCAAGAATATGGCGCTCAATCCCGGGGCCGCCACGCTCAGCGAAATGCTGCCGGGGTTGCCGCCCTGCATACTCGGATGCCCGGGAGCGGGCCACAGGACGGTGCACGTCGTGTCGCCCAAGGCCACGCGCTGTCCCGATGTTGCGCGGGTGACGGTGATGCCTTGCGCCACGAGTCCGCGGATCACCGCGTCATCACTCTCCCGTTGCGGGGCCGAGATGAGCACGTGCTCCGTTCGCTCATAAACAGCCTCGATTCCGCCGGCGTGATCCGCGTCAAAGTGGGTCAGCACTACGGCCTCGATCCGTGTAATGCCGAGGTTTTGTAGGCAGGACTCTGTCAGGTCGGCATGCCGGCCCGTGTCGATGAGGATGTCGCGGGGTCGCCCCTGATTGTCGAATCCACGCACCACTAGGGCATCACCCTGTCCCACGTCGCACATGGCGATCCGCCAATCGACGGGTCGAGTCACCGCAACGCCAACAACGTGGCTGAGTGCGACAGCGAAGGCGAGGCCGAGCGTGAGTGCGGTTCCCAACGCGCCTACCGTGCGAAGCCGGCGTCGACGCGCCACGATAACGAAGCAGATGAACACACTCGTGACAGCAGCGCAGGCTGCTCCCGTCAGCCCGTCGAACCAGGGCAGGCTGGCGAGTGGCATGTGAGCTGCCGTCTGCGCCACCACAGCGATCCACGCGGACGGCACCCAGCCCAACCACGCCACCGCGTGGGCCAGCCACGGCACGACCGGAGCCAACACGAACGCCACCATGCCCAGAATCGTGGCGAGCGGCGCGGCGGGCTCGGCCAGGATGTTAGCCAACACACCGTAGGTGGGCCAGACGGGTGCGAACAGCATGATGATCGGCTGACAGACAAGTTGCGTCGACACCGGAACCGCCAAAATCAGGCCTAAGTTTCGCCGTGCGGTTGGCGATAACCTGGCAACCCACGTGTGCGGTGCGACACGTTCGAACCCCACCACGAATCGTCTCGCCAATACGGGGGCAAGAACGAGTATCGCTACCGTGGCGGCGACCGACAGTGTAAAGCCGGGCGACACCGACCACTCGGGAAACACGAGGAGCAACACGCACACAGCGAACGCCACCACGGGAATGCCGGCGCCCGAGCGACCCAGCGCGATGGCCACGAGAACGACCGTGGCCATCATCGCGGCGCGCACCACGCTCGGCTGCAGCCCGACAACCAAGACAAAACCGGCGAGGGCCAGAATGCCCACCACGACACGAGCCCATCGAGGCAACCCGATGAGGGCGGCTAACCCCATCACGGCTACCGTGACGATGGCGCAGTTGGCCCCCGAAACGGCGGTGAGGTGGGTGAGCGAAGCCACACGCATCGCACTGTTGAGCCCGTGGTCGACCGCCGACGTGTCGCCCAGTGTCAGGCCGGGCAATAGGGCTGCGCCGTCGCCGGGTAGCCCGCTCAGCGCTTCGGCAAACGCCTGCTGCCACTCCACCGGCGCCATCGACTCAGCGCGCTCGTAATCATTGTCGGAGCCGGCGAGCACGGTGATAAAGGCCTGCACTGCCCACAGCACAGCGGCCACCACCGCCAGTCTGATGTCGATGCCCCTACGGCGCAACGAGCGGAGCAATGTTTGCCAACACCTTGTCGCCGATTCCGGACACTTCGTTCAACTGCTCGACACTGCGAAAACCACCGTTGGCTTCGCGAAAGTCGATGATGCGTTGGGCCAGAGCCGGTCCGATGCCGGGCAGGGTATCGAGCTGCTCCACGGTTGCGGTCGACAAACTCACCACGCCTACTCCCGATGCACCTGCGGACGAACCGCCTAATCCTGTTGCCCCGCTCACACCGCGACAGGGTGTTCCGGGTGGTGCCTGTGGCACCACAACCTGTTCACCGTCTGAGACAACGCGAGCCAGGTTCACACCACACTGCGACCCGTCGGGAGCGAGCCCTCCGGCCGCCATAACGACATCAATGATGCGTGCGCCGGGAGTGAGTCGATAGAGCCCTGGGCGGGTCACGCCGCCGACCACGTGCACGTATATTTCTGCCTCATCGGATGTGGCGAACGAACGGTCACCGAGGCCTGTGGCCGCCGGTCCCGGCTCTTCAGTGCTGAGGAGTCCCGTCGGAACCACCACGGGAATTGTGCGCGACGACGAACCGGTAGCTGTGGCGACGGCAATTGCCACACCCACCACGACGACGCCCACCGCCACGGTAATGATCCAGCTCCGACGAGTTCGCACGCCCTGACGCTAGTGGGGCACGAGATCGTCTCGGACACTGGTGGGAGTGCTGCTCAGAACCCGAATCCCTTGTCGCTGTGCGCGACAGGTTGGTGAAACAGCGACGTCGCGCCGTGCGCTACGCGGGTGTCGTTGCGATGTTAACTATCTTCGGTGCCCGCACAATCACGTTCACAATCTCTCGGCCCTCGAGCGCACGAAGCACGCCCGGCAATTCGCGGGCCAGGCGCTCAAACTCGTCCGCGGCAATATCCGGCGACACCTCAAGACGATCGCGCACCTTGCCGTCGACCTGCACGACGGCCGTGACCGATTCATGCACCAACAGAGCAGCATCTGCCGCCGGCCATTCCACCAGGGAGACGCACGGTTGGTGCCCGAGCATCGACCACATTTCTTCTGCCGTGTAGGGCGCATACAGGTCGAGCATCATCGCGGTCACCTCAACGGCCTCACGCACTGCCGGGTCGGCTCCACCGGCACCCGCGTCAATCACCTTGCGGGTCACGTTGACGAGCTCCATGAGCCGGGCCACCAGCACGTTGAACTTGAACGACTCAACCAGCCCGGGTGCGTCTGCCAGCAGTGCGTGCGTCACCCGGCGCAGGCCCGGATCACCAGATGCCGGGTCAACACCCACAGCACTCGACACATCGCCAGCCAGTCGCCACGCGCGCGCCAGAAACCTGTTGCTCGCCGCCGGCGAGACGTCGGCCCAGTCAATGTCATCCTCGGGGGGACCGGCGAAGGCCATGGTGAGGCGCACCGCATCAATGCCGTGCTCTTCAAGTTGGTCCGACAGCTTGACGATGTTGCCCTTGGACTTACTCATGGCCGAGCCGTCCATGAGTACCATGCCCTGGTTGAGCAGAGCGGTAAACGGCTCGTCGAAATCAACCAACTCCAAGTCGAAGAGCACCTTGGTGATGAAGCGGGCGTAGAGCAGGTGCAGGATGGCGTGCGTGACGCCGCCCACGTACTGATCGACGGGAGCCCAGCGCTTTGCCTGTGCCGGATCAAACGCTTGCGTCTCGTCGTTGGGAGACAAGAAGCGCAAGAAGTACCACGAGCTGTCGACGAAGGTGTCCATGGTGTCGGGATCGCGCCGAGCGGGCGAGCCGTCAATGGGGCTCGGCACGTTTACCCAGTCTTCGGCAGCGCCGAGCGGAGAGGATCCCTTGGGCTGCAGATTGAGGCCCTCGGTGGGCGGCAAGACCACGGGAAGCTGGTCTTCCGGAACGGGGATCTCGGTGCCGTCCTCGGCGTGAATGATGGGGATGGGCGTTCCCCAGTAGCGCTGGCGCGAGATGAGCCAGTCGCGCAGACGGAAGTTGGTGGCCGCGGCACCGGTTCCACGCTCCTCGAGCACCGCAATGGCGCGAGGAACGGCGTCGGCCTTAGTGAGGCCATCGAGCGGGCCGGAATTCACGAGCTTGCCGTCTCCGGCGAGCGCCTTACCGGTGATGGCGGGGTCGGTGGTTTCGACAAGCCGCTGTGCTGAGCTTGTCGAAGCATCGGTTTCGACGGGCTCAACCCACGAAGCTTTCGTTTCGCTCGCTGAGCTTGTCGAAGCGTCAACTTTGGCGGGCTCCACCACAACGCGAATCGGTAGGTCGTAGGCGCGGGCAAAGTCGAGGTCACGCTGGTCGTGGGCGGGCACGGCCATGATGGCACCGTGGCCGTAGTCGGCCAGCACGTAGTCGGCGGCCCACACGGGAATGCGCTCCCCGTTCACGGGGTTGACGGCGTAACGGCCGAGGAAAACACCGGTCTTGGGGCGATCGGCATTCTGGCGCTCGATCTCAGTGGCCTTCTGTGTTTCGGTGAGGTATTCAGCAAACGCGAGCTTTACGTTGTCGTCGGCTCCCGCCACCAGTTCGCCGGCGAGATCCGCCTCGGGAGCGACCACCATAAACGTGGCACCCCAGAGGGTGTCGGGGCGCGTGGTGAACACAGTGACGGGCTCATCACGCCCCTCAATAACAAAGGCCACATCGGCACCGCGCGAGCGACCAATCCAGTTGCGCTGCATGGTGAGCACCTTGGACGGCCAGGCACCCTCAAGTTTGTCGAGGTCATCGAGCAGGCGGTCGGCGTACTCGGTAATGCGGAAGTACCACTGGGTCAGCTTCTTCTTGACCACCATGGCGCCCGAACGCTCAGAGGTGCCGTCGGGCATCACCTGCTCGTTGGCGAGAACCGTCTGATCCACGGGATCCCAGTTGACCCAGGAATCCTTGCGGTACGCGAGGCCCTTCTTG
>CAIOGW010000116.1 GCA_903857985.1 uncultured Microbacteriaceae bacterium | reverse complement strand
GGCGTCAAAGAGACGCACGGGCGTCGTCTCGCCCAGCATGAGCCGCCAATACTCTGCCGTGACAGCATCTTTCAAAGATCGCATGAGTCGCTTGTTGGTGTCGATGAGGTCGTCCAACGCACCCAACACACCAGCAATCCGTCGCTGCACAGCAATCGGAGGTATGGCTATCTCGACTTCCGCGAAACGCGTCTTGTTGAGAAGCGGGGTGGCCGAACCGCTCGCAATGCTCTGGAGGTGCTGGCGTAGAGGCTGCATTGCGTAGTAGCAGTAGAGAGAGTCAAGAACTTCCGGACGGGCCACGATCGTGTTGATCTGCTGATTCGTGAGCGTTGGTGCAGTAATTCTTGCCACCTTGCCGATCGTTGCACCAATGCAAACCACAGCAGTTCCTGGGGAGGTCACAATGCGTCGACTCATGCGCGTCTCGGCTTGCGGCGAAAGTCTGCGCGCCGCCGTCGGGCTGTAAACGGCATCGGTCATGTCACTTGGCGTGAGGAAGGGGACTCCCGAGCCCCAGTTGTTCCCATCGCTACTTGCAGGGGTCGAACCCGTGACCACGTCCGCGACATCGCGAATCTTGAGGTCACGCCACCCTTCACGCATCGTTGGCCATTCGGATGGTCTCCAGGTTCACCGATGCGCAGCCGTCGGGACGGAAAGTGCAGTCATCGACATTATGCCTTTGCAGTCGGGCATAGACAACCACCTCCCGGTGGTCCCGACATTCGCCGCCCGGCGCAACTCGGGCAGTGTTCGGCCCGTGGACGACCTGACAGCCCGCCTCCGCCAGGAACTCCAGGCACAGCCCCTCTAGGTCCGCCTTGAGGATGTTCAGCGTCACGCCACCGCCTCAAGAACCGACACGCGACCTGACAGGAGCAACGGCAGCAACTCGTCACGTGTTCGGGTGAGCACCTCGATACTCAGTGCCGTGTCTGCCCCAAGAGTGAGTAGCGCAGAAAGCGCCTGCTCGACTCGATGAATTCCCGGGGCGGTTGGAAGTTTGATCTCAAGTGCTTCGATTAGGTCAGTTTGAAGCCTGCCGGTTCCGTGGCTGGCCTCGTCAACGAGTTGAAGCAGCTCGTCGGAATGCGTGAGAAGGGCAATTGCCACGGTGGCGCGAGGAAGGCCTCGATCGACCACGATGGCTTTGCAGTCCTGCCCAAACGCCACACTTCGTTGCGCGACTCCCATGCGAAACTCCCTCTTCAGGCTCATTCCGCGGACTACGAACAGGATCGCCCCCTCCGGTGCCATTCTCGTCCCGTTCAGGGATCCCTCGATCGTGAGTGTGCGGTCGCTCCTGTGGACGAAAAATGAGTGGAGACTCGCTGCCGAGATCCATGGAATGGGACCGCCCCAAAAAGTAGGCGTGGTAGTCGACGGAGTCCCACCTGACAGCCACCGACCCACGCTCCCAAGTGTGCGCACCTCGTGGGAGTCTGAAACGGCACGGGAATAGATCGCCTTCGCCAACTCAAGGACTGCCTCTTGCATCAATCGGTCGACCTCGATGAGGTCGTCCAACGCACCCAACACACCAGCAATCCGCCGCTGCACAGCAAGCGGGGGGAGGAACGTCAGCGGCAATTCGCGCACGTCCGCGACATTTATGTGAGAGACCGTTGATCCCGTAGACCGATCCTTCATCCACTCCTGCACATCAGAAGACTGCAGGGCGAAGAACAGAAAGCGAGAGTCCAAGTTGTCATCTGTAACCCTGATCAGAACCGTTCGTTGGCCCAGACAAACCTTCCGCTGGCCATCGATGTATCCCACACCGCCCACAGGAGCTTCACGGGCTAGGACGATGTCTCCCCGACTCAACTCTGCCCGACGGCTCCAGGCCTCATAAGTCTGACGGTCAACGGACTTAGCCTGCGCGAAATCAATGCTTCTTCCTCGCAAGGCGGGCGTTCCAACAGAGAAGGCGAACTCGTCACCCGGTGCAGCCACCGGGGCCGTCTTGTGTTCGCAGTCGACTACTTGGCAGAAGTCGCTAAGTCGATTCCCGCTACTCATCACTCTCTGCCTCAAGACTCTCAAGGCCTGCGAGTACCGCTGCCTGCAGCTCTGCTCGCGCCAAGAATCCGTCGCGAATCTCCTGGGTGAGCCTGGCGATCTTCACCTCGAGTTCTTCGCCATCGCCTTCGACTTCCTCGCTGCCCACGTAGCGTCCCGGGGTGAGGACATAGTCGTGCTGTCGGATCGTTTCGAGGTTCACGGATGCGCAGAAGCCGGGGGTGTCGGCGTAGTCGGTGACTTCTGGTTCGCCGCGCCAGGCGTGGTAGGTGTCGGCGATGCGGGCGATGTCCTCGTCGTTGAGTTCCTTGACGGTGCGGGTGACCATGTGGCCCATCTGGCGGGCGTCGATGAACAGAACCTCGCCCTTGCGGTTGCGTTGGGCGCGCTCGGTCTTCACCGTGCGGTCGGTCTTGTCCTTCGTCAGGAACCACAAGCAGACCGGGATTTGAGCACTGTAAAACAGTTGCCCGGGCATCGCGACGATGCATTCGACGAGGTCGGCCTCGACGAGGTTCTTGCGGATCTCGCCCTCACCGGATGTCTTCGTCGACAGGCTGCCGTTCG
>CAIOGW010000115.1 GCA_903857985.1 uncultured Microbacteriaceae bacterium | reverse complement strand
GCTTTGTATTGGCACCTATAGTTTGCGGAGAGCGTTTACGAGATAGCTCCGCATCCTCGACCCGCTTCTCTCCCGCTCGCAGGCAATGTCGAAACCGATCATCCCCATGAGTGGCCCGCACTGGTGACGCCGCCCGAAGGCGACGCTCACTGCGGAGGCTGGTCACATCACACACTTTTGAGTTGTTTGCCGGCGGTAAAACCGGGCGTGCACGCGAGCGAATGAAGAATTCGTGGTGCTTCGTCATGTTACAACGCGCGCCTGACAATAAACATTCCGCTCGCGAGAGTTGGCCCGGACCGCCGGATCGAAGCGGGGGTGCGGGCGGGCGAAAGCTAGTCGCCGAGATTGCGCCGGGCGGAAATGGCGCGATCTGCCTCGCGCTTGTCTTGACGCTCGCGCAGCGCTTGGCGTTTGTCGTAATCCTTCTTACCCTTGGCGAGCGCCAGCTCAACCTTGGCGCGACCGTCGGTGAAGTACAGCTTGAGCGGCACGAGCGTGTAACCGCCCTCTTTGATCTTCTGGCCGAGCTTCACGATCTCTGTCTTGTGCAGCAAGAGTTTGCGCTTGCGCCGCGGAGAGTGGTTGTTCCAGGTGCCCTGCGTGTACTCGGGAATGTGCACCGCGTCGAGCCAGCATTCACCGTTTTCCACAAACGCGTAGCCGTCGACGAGGGATGCCCGGCCCGCGCGAAGCGACTTGACCTCGGTGCCATTCAGCACCATGCCCGCCTCAAACGTGTCTTCGATGAGGTAATCGTGGCGCGCCTTACGGTTGGTGGCCACCACTTTTTCGCCGCGTTCCTTGGGCATGATGGTTCACCTCCCGAGAATTCATTCCGAGCCGTTGCTCAAAGCAACAGTCTACGGCGAGCCCCTAAGTAAGAACGTTTCGGGCGAAGCCGGGATACTGTTTCGCCAAACGAGCATCCGTTGTCCACAGTTGGCCGCACTCGTGTCGTTGAGCAGCGGCAACGTGGATGGCATCTTGCATGCCCACCCCGGAATCTGCCCGCAACTGGGCCGCCCGCACAAACACGTCTTCGGCCAGCGGAAGTCGTTCGAGTTGCGAAAACAGGCGTTGATAGTGATCGTGCAGTCGGTAATCGTTGTCTCGCAGGGGCTTGACCAGACACTCCATGATCACCAGCGGTGAGATGCAAAACTGCTGATCGGATGCCCCTGCCAGACGCTGTCGAACGCCGTCACCCACGTCGCCATCGAGTTCGGTGGAATAGATGAGCACACCCGAATCGAGATAGATCATGCCCACGCGTCGCGATTCTCCTGCAACTGAGCCTCGATGTCTTCGATGCTCCTTGCCCGCGACACGGGTGCGGGATTCTGGGTCAGCCACGCGGCTAGCGCGGTTCCGGTGTTGGTCTGCGTGGCCTGCACGGGAACGAGCCGAACAACGGGCTTACCCCGGTTGGCAATCACGATGTCTTCCCCGTCGACGGCTGCGGCCACCAGGCGCGACAGCGAGTTCTTGGCATCGAGCATGTTGACCGACTTCATCTGATTGTCCTATCTGGCTAAGTTACCTAGCCAGATTAGCACGCCATCGAGCTGGTTTCGATAGGTCGCGACGCGACCACTCAACCGGCGATAACTTGGTCGCGACGCGACCACTCAACCGGCGATAACTGCGCTAAGCGAGGATGTTTACCGAGCGCGCGATCACCAGCGCCAAAAGAATGAAGCCGCACACCGATTGCAGGCCCATGAGCATTTTGGCCCGCGACGACAGTGGCATGGTGTCGGTGGGCGAGAATGCCGTCATGTTGGTCAGCGAGAGGTACAGGTAGTCGATAAAGCCCGGGCGCCAATCTGACAGCTCGGAAGACTGGTCTCTCACCTCGGTCACCGAGTCGGCGTCGTCATCCTGCACGAATTTAAAGTCGGGGCGGCCGAGCTTGTCGCGCGTCTGTCTACCACGGCTCACCGGACCACCGCGATCCATCTCCCAGTAGACGATGGCGAACGCAACGATATTTGCCACCCACACCTGGAGAGCAGTGAGCAGGATGAGATAGCCCAGCGTAGAACCGCTCACGAGATCGAAGATGAGCGACCCCATGTCGACCAAGTTGCCCGCGACAAGAACGAGGCCCAACGAAATCGACAACCAGCGCGACCAGGACGTTTCTCGCGTGAGTCGATGGGGGTTGAGCACGATCAGCGGGATGAACATCAGCACCGCGATGCCGATGAGCACCAGGCGAGGCACGAACTCGGCGGGCGTGAGCGCGTAGAGCACGAGCATCACAATGAGTGAGGCAAACGCCGGCCAGCGAGCTTCGGCGCGCCGACTCATCTCGGCGGGAATGGCAGGTTTGCGCTTGGTGGCCACAGTGAACTAAATCTTGAGGTATCGCGTGATGGCGAAGTTGGCCGACACCGCCGCGAGGGCACAGCCGACCACGATCAGGATGGGCACCACAAGGAACGCATCGCCCAGGCCGACAAACGACGTGAGCGGAACGCTCACGGCCAGGTAGCCGCGCACAAAGAACTGCACGATTCCCACGATGGCGCCGCCCGCCAGCAGCGATCCGATGAATGCGGCAATCACGCCCTCAATAATGAACGGCGTCTGGATGAAACCGTTGGAGGCCCCCACGAGTCGCATGATGCCGAGTTCCCGGCGACGCGAGAAGGCGGAGAGTCGAATCGTGGTGGCAATGAGCAGTACTGCCGCTATCAACATGAGGCCGGCGATGCCGATGGCGGTGTAGCTGGCCGCGTTGAGCACCGAAAAAATTTGGTCAAGATAGCTGCGCTGATCGGTCACGGCCTCGACGCCCGGCTGCGAGCCCAGCGCCTCCAGGAGGAGTGCCGACTGCGACGGGTCCTTGAGGTTCACCCAGTACGTCTCGTTCAGCTGATCGGCGGTGACGTACTGCGCCACCGGGTTGCCCGAGAACTGCTTCTGAAAATTGTCGAACGCCTGCTGGTGGTCTTCAAAATAGTACTTGTCGATAAACGAGGCGAGCGTTGATCCGTCTAGTTCTGCCTTGATCGCGGCAAGCTGCGTGGCCGAGGCCGAGCCATCGGGGCACGTGGTCTCGACCGATACATCGGTAC
The DNA here is from genome assembly GCA_903857985.1 of uncultured Microbacteriaceae bacterium. Classification (GTDB taxonomy): domain Bacteria; phylum Actinomycetota; class Actinomycetes; order Actinomycetales; family Microbacteriaceae; genus UBA963. The sequence goes on along the minus strand of CAIOGW010000115.1, from coordinate 11,034 downwards.
ACATGTACACGGCCACCTGAGCTTTGTCGTACCAAAAACTCTTCATCTGGCCAATCTGCATCTGCATGAGGATGGCCGTGCCCACAAACGTGAGCGAGATGAACGTGACAAGCACCACGGAAACCACCATGGAGAAGTTGCGACGCAGCCCGTTGGCTACCTCGCCCCAGACGAGTGCAAACCTCATGAGACCGGCCCCACATCCTGGCCTTTTTCGGGCGCATTCTTGGTGCGACTCCGAGCCGTCGACTTGGCCTGCGCCTTGAGTCGCTGGGTGGGGGTCATTCTGGCCAGGTCTTCGGCCGTGGGAACGCCGGCGTTGTAACGCGGGTCATTCTCCGGATCAATGCGCGGCACGGCCTGCGAATCGTTCATAGTAAAGAGTTCGCTGATGGCGCTCAGGTCGTCGGTGTCATCCGAGGCCTGCACCGAAAACTGGCTGGGCAGTTCGGGAACGGCATCGAGGGTCATGTCATCGAGACCGGTGGTGCCCTCGAGGTGGATGCGCGGCACAACGAGGTCCGTAGTCTCGATTATCGGATTGGCGGCCACCGGTGGGCGCGCAATGGGTCCGGTCTTGGCTCGGGGGGCTCGGCGCGCAACGACCGTAACATCACCGGTGGCGTTCACCGAGGTTGCGTCTCCCACAATGGGCATAGCCGCGGTGTGGCCGTATCCCGCATCGCGCTCGTCACGCACAATCTGGCCGGCCGAGAGCTCGATAACCCGCTTCTTCATGCGATCAACGAAGTCGGCCGCGTGGGTGGCCATGACGACAGTGGTGCCGCCCGCGTTGATGGATTCGAGCAGAGACATGATGCCCGCACTCGTTGCCGGGTCAAGATTACCCGTTGGCTCATCCGCGAGAAGAAGTGCGGGCTTGTTCACGATAGCGCGTGCGATGGCCACGCGCTGCTGCTCGCCGCCCGACAGTTCGTGCGGGTAGCGTGACGCCTTGCCGGCGAGCCCCACCATCTTGAGCACATCTGGCACTGCCGACTGAATGTAGCCCTTGGACTTGCCAATCACCTGCAGCGAAAACGCCACGTTTTCGTGCACCGTCTTGTTGGGCAGCAGGCGGAAGTCTTGAAAAACGACGCCCAAGCTTCGGCGAAAGAAAGGAATCTTCCGACTGGAGATGATGCCGAGATTCTGACCGAGAACGTGAATAGCACCACGCGTGGGTCTGTCCTCTTTAATAATCAACCTCAGGCACGATGATTTGCCCGATCCGGAGGCGCCCACCAGAAACACGAACTCACCGCGAAGGATTTCGAAGCTCACGTTGTTGAGTGCCGGGCGCGTCGAACCGCGGTACTGCTTGGTGACATTGTCAAAACGAATCATGCTGTTTTCGAGCCTAGGCAAGCGAGCATGCGAAGGCGCCGAGCGACACCCGCCAATTGGGTGTGCGCCTTCGCCGGCTGAGTGCCCACGCAGTGGGTCAACCCCGCTGGCTGAGTGCCCACGCAGTGGGTGTATCGAAGCCACGGTGCGTCGCGGTTTCGATACGCGGCTTCGCCGCTACTCAACCAGCGATGCGCAGCTATTTCTGCTTGCGCCAGCGGATGCCGGCGGCAATAAAGCCATCGAGGTCGCCATCGAAAACGGCGCCCGGGTTGTTCACCTCAAACTCAGTTCGCAGGTCTTTGACCATTTGGTAGGGCGCAAGAACGTAGGAGCGCATCTGGTCGCCCCAGCTGGCCGTGATGTTTCCGGCCAGTTCCTTTTTCTTGGCGTTCTCTTCTTCGCGTTGAATGAGCAGCAGGCGCGAAGCCAACACGCGCATGGCGGCCGCCCGGTTCTGAATCTGGCTCTTCTCGTTTTGGCAACTCACCACCAGCCCAGATGGGAGGTGCGTGATGCGCACAGCCGAGTCGGTGGTGTTCACGCTCTGCCCGCCCGGACCACTCGATCGAAATACGTCAACCCGAATGTCGTTTTCGGGAATCTCGATGGCCTCGGCTTCAGCCATGAGGGGAACCACCTCAACGGCCGCGAAACTGGTCTGGCGCTTGCCCGCCGAGTTGAACGGACTCATGCGCACCAGCCGGTGTGTGCCCGCCTCAACGCTGAGCGTGCCGAACGCGTAGGGAGCATCCACCTCGAAGGTGGCCGATTTAATGCCCGCCTCCTCGGCGTAGCTGGTGTCGAGAACCGAGACGCCGTATCCGTGTTTCTCAGCCCAGCGCACGTACATACGCAGCAGCATCTCGGCAAAGTCAGCGGCGTCAACGCCACCGGCGCCCGCACGAATGGTGATGACTGCCGGCAGTGCGTCGTACTCGCCGTTCAGAAGCGTCTGAATCTCGAGGTCACCCACCATCTTGGTCACGTCGGCCAGCTCCGAGCGAGCTTCGGCCGCCGCCGCCTCGTCGCCCGCCTCATTGGCCATCTCAACCAAAACCTCGATGTCATCGAGTCGCCGTTCGATGTCGAAGACCTTGGCCAGATCCGCCTGCCGGTGCGAGAGCGCACTCGTTACACGCTGAGCGTTATCGGTGTCGTCCCACAGGTCGGCGGCGCCAGCCTGCTCGTTCAGGTCGGCAATTTCGGCCTCGAGTCGATCAACGCCCACCACAGCTCGAATGTCGGCGAACGTTGACCGCAGAGCGCGAATGTCATCCGAGAGGTCGATATCGATCATTGTCGTTCCAGCCTACCGGCGAGGCTTCGAGCGCGTAGGCTCATGCACAGCATGGCAACGTCGGGCAAGGAATTCTCACTGCGCAAGGGCGCGCTGGCCATCTACCTACCCACATTTCTCTTCTCCGCCGCCGAATCTGCGATTATTCCGGTTATTCCGGCCATAGCGCGCGACACGGGGGCCACTCTTGCGCTGGCCGGGTTGGTGGCATCCATGCTGGCACTCGGCATTCTGCTCGGCGACATTCCCAGCGGACTGCTCGTGGCACGAATCGGCGAACGCATGGCCATGCTGTTCTCGAGCATCCTGGCGATGGCGGGCGTGATTCTGGGAATTGTGGCGCGTGATGCGTTCACACTCGGCGTGGGCATTCTGCTGATCGGACTCGCCACGGCAACCTTTGGTCTGGCCAGACACGCACTGCTCACCACGTACGTTCCCCTCGCCTATCGCGCCCGGGCCCTCTCCCTTCTGGGTGGAATGTTTCGCGCCGGTGCCGTGGTCGGCCCGTTTGCCAGTGCCGGCGTGATTGCGCTCACCGGCTCACCGCACTCGGCGTTCTGGCTGACCGGTCTGGGCACTCTGGGCACCATCGCCGTTGTGTATTTTCTGACCGACCCGGAGAAGGTTTTTGGCAAACCCGCGCTGGTCACCGAGCCGGACGGCCGTGTGGTCACGCGCGGCGAAGACGAAGTCGAACGCGAAACGCTCGGGCTCTTTCGAACGATCTGGGTCAACCGGGGCGTGCTCGCGCGTTTGGGAACGGCCAGCGGAATCACGGGGGCCTTGCGTTCGAGCCGGACCGTCCTTCTGCCGCTGTGGGCACTCAGCATCGGCATGCAGGACGTGCAGATTTCACTCGTGATGGGCATTGCCACTGCCATTGACTTCGCTCTCTTCTTTTCGAGCGGCCAAGTGATGGACCGCTGGGGCAGGCGATGGTCGGCCGTTCCGTCGATGGTAATCATGGCCATATCACCGCTGATTCTGTGCTTCACCCACGACATCGCGGCAAACGTGGCCTGGTTTATCGCCTGCGCCATGATTCTGTCGGTCGGCAACGGGCTTGCCTCGGGGTTGATCCTCACGCTGGGCGCCGATTTAGCGCCGCGCGGCAATCCCGCTCCCTTCTTGGGCGCCTACAGATTCACCGTTGACGCGGGTTCCAGCGTTGCACCGCTGGCCATCACGGCCATCACCGCCGTTGTGTCAATCTCTGTTGCCGCTGGCGCGCTGGGCGTGGTGGGGTTGGTTGGCGCCTTCATGATGTGGCGCTACATTCCGCGCTACATTCACTGGAAACGTCGGACCTAGACAAGCCGCGGGCCGAGAGAAGCGCGAGCTTAGAAGAAGGTGCCGCGCGCCTGCGCCGTCACCTCGAGCGGGATGCCGCTCGGGAAGAAGATCCCCACGACGGGCGGATGCCAAGTGCTCGCCATTCTCACGACCGCTGTAACGCCGTCAGGACTCGTCGCGCCGACAAGTCGAATTCCCTCAGCGCCGGCCAAACTGAGCAATGCCCGGCTCGCCGCCACGACGTCCTGGGACGTCAGGCGATACGTGAGCGTGCGCGCCTCGGTGTCAACGACGACGCTGTCGAGGGCAAAGTTTTGGCTGGCCTGTAGCGCAGCCCCGTCGGCAACCAAAAACAGCCGCTTGCGTTCGAGGTAAAGGCTGGACGCCGAGACGGTGCCGAGCAGGACGCCCAGGGCAAGGACAACGGAAAAAATCACCATCAGCAGAGTTGATCCCTCCGAACCTCTCCACCGACTGTGCACACTCATGGCGAGACTCCGAGGCGCGCGTTCGACTGAGTTGAACTGGCACCCACGGTTAGTGAGGTAAATTGGCGCACCGCGGGCCACTGCGGCAAAAACGGTAGGGGCACGCGAACGGTAACCCGAACCGTGACGCTCCCGCCGGAATTTAGACAGCCTCCCCCGCACGAGATGGTGACGCGCGGTGAGTCGGCCAGGGGCGCTTGCTCTGTGAGGCTAACCACAGCCGAGCGACGAGCGACGTCTGTGGCGACCAGGGGCGAAGCCTGTTCGACATAGACGCGGGCCGCGTGACGAGCCGCACCCGTGACCGCAAACTGTGCCGATTCGATCACCCCAAACGAGAGGACCGCGTAAACGCAAGGAACAAGCAACACGATGGCGCCAGCGATGAACTCGAGGGCGGCCGAACCGGTGTCGTCGCGTAGTGCGCGCCACGACCTCATCGCTGTCCGGCCAACGTTTCCAGCGGAGCGCGGCCCACGGCGCGCAGGGAGCGTGGCGGGCCGAAGAATCCGAGGAGTGGGAGCGGGGCAGTGACCGTTACGGCCACAGTGGGCATGCCCTGCCAGAGTTCGCGACGTGCCTCCACTTCTGCCTCAACGGCCTGGCCCACTGCCACGCGAATCAGTTCCCGGGTGCGCGCCATGCCCGTCTGTTCGGTTTCGCCCACCAGAGCCGCGTGCCGGGCCCCTTCCGCCGCGGCATCGGCAAGCGTGTTGCGCACGTGAAGCGCGAGAGCGAGCTGCAGCAGGCCCGCGGTGAGGGCGACGAGCAGCACACTGACCAAAAGAAACTCCACAATCGCCGAACCCGAATCGTCGCGCCACACGTTGCTAGGCCTAAAAGCTCACCACGCGCGTGATGGCCTGGTTGAACACCTGCCCGAGTGACGGCCCGGCAAGTGCCCACAACGCCACCACCAGCCCGGCGGTCATCAGCGTGATGAGCACCCAACCGGGCACGTCACCGCGTTCACCTGCCAGCCACGGTGTGCGGGTCATCGCTCCGCCTCGAGTGCGACGTGGACGTGGGGACAGATTGTTGTTCATGACTTCTCCCTTGAAAAATTATTGGGGAGAGTCTGCTCTAGAGGGTCACGAGTAAGTCCGAAGTATCCACAGGAAGCTAGCAGGTTGAGTTCTCAGGCGGAGCTACGTCGTTGATGAAGAAGGCGTCTACCAGCGAGTTCACGCACGTGTCGCCCCGGTTATATCCGAGGTGGCCCTCCCCGTTGTAGGTAATGAGTCGACCATCGGTGAGGCTCTCAACCACACCCTGCGCCCACTCAATGGGTGTCGACGGATCGCCCGTCGTACCAATGATGACGATGGGCTCTTCTCCGGTGGGTCGCATGCCTGCCGTCGCAAACACCGCCGGGTAAGGCCAAAGCGAACACAGCACATCGCCGTATGCGAAGTAGGGGCCGAGGATCGGCGCAACCTCGTCGAGAACAGCGGCGGTCTCAGCCCAGGTCGACTCGTCGCTGGCCGGAGTATCGGCGCAACCAATGGTGAGGAACGACTCGGTGTCGTTCGTGTCATAGGTACCGTCGTCGTTTCGCCCGTTGTACCAGTCGGCGAGCGCAATGGCGGGATCCACGTCGCCATCAATGTACCCCTGAAACATTTCGGTGAGGTCTGGCCAGGTGTCGGGCGAATAGAGTGCCGACGTGATGCCCGAAGCAAACGTGTCGCCTCCCACCATTCTTCCGTCGGTTGCCGGAAGGGGATTCGCGTCGAGCGCCGCGAGGATATCCGCGATCTCGCCCGACACTTCTTCGGGGGTCCCACTGAAGGGACAGTCTGATTGTTCGAGACACCACGTGATCCAGTTGCCCAACGCCATCTCAAAGCCGGCTGCCTGATCGCCACCCTCGGGCCCTTCGGCGGAAGCGTCGACAGCGCCGTCAAGAACCATGTGACCGACATTGTTGGGAAATTCTTGCGCATAAACTTCGCCGATGAACGTGCCATACGAATAACCGAGATAGTTGAGTTTCTCGTCGCCAAGGACGGCACGCATCAGGTCGAGGTCTTTGGCCACACTCAGTGTGTCAAGGTGCCCCAGAAGCGCCCCCGTGTATTCCTGACACCCGTCAATGAAGTTCTGAGCCACCCCCTTTTTTGCGTCCAGCCACTCGTCACTTCCTCGGACACCCGGAATGATGTCGTACAGATAAGAATCGAGCTCTTCCGAGTTTGCCGTGCACGTTACGGGCGTCGACTCACCAACACCGCGCGGATCGAATCCGATGATGTCGTAGGCGGCGGCGAGTTCTTCGTCAACCGCATCGGTGACTCCGTCGCGCACGAGGGCAACACCGCTTTGTCCCGGACCACCCGGATTCACGAAAAGCGAGCCCTGCGACTCCCCATTGGCTGGTGAGTGTCGCACCAGTGACAACGAGATGGAATCCGACTGCGGATCAGACCAGTCGGTAGGCGCCACAATGGTCGTGCACGTCAACAATTCACCACAATCGGTCCACGTCACCTGCTGGCTGTAAAAATCGTCGCTCGAGGACGGGGTCGGCGACGGGGCCGCGCACGAGGCAAGCAGTGCGGCTACGGCGGCAATCGCAACCCCGGTGGCCACGCGTCGCGCGATTCGTAATGTCTTCTTCTCTCGCATCATGCTCGCTCTCAACGGTCAGGCCTCACGAAAGGAGGCCAAGTCTTTCGCCCACACTAATAGCGTCGCGCTTCTTGTGAACACCCAGAGCGCGATAAATCTTTTGTACTTCAGTCTTGACCGTGGCGTGGCTCACCGACAACATCACGCCAATCTCGCGCAGCGAAACACCATCCCGCAGTTCTTTCACGATGGCCAGCTGACGCGCGGTGAGTGACGGTTTGTTCATGCTCGAGACCGAGGTGTCGACGATACTGCGGGTACGCCAAACGCGCAGCAGATGCTCCGCGCACAGTTGCACCTGTCGAATCTCGGCATCGTCGATGTCGTGCAGGCTGAGTTCGTGGCGAAAGACGAGCGAGAAGGCGCCCATCGTTTTGCCGAACACGTGGAGGGGAAAGCAGATCACGCCCTGGCCTGAGCGTGGCAGGTAGGCAACGTTGTAGGTCTGTCGATACGCATGTGCATCCTCGATGCGCACTATGGCGTTCTCTCGATAGCTCTGGGCGACCCCGATGTTCTCCCAGATGCTTAATCTTTCGGCGAGTTGCGATGTGGCGGGGTCGCCAAAGCCACCGAGTCGGCGCAGTTCGGTGGTGCCGTCGTTATCGAACATGAAGGCGAAGCCGAGGTGTTCCGCTGTGAACACCGTGTTCACCAGGACCATGGCAAAGTCGTCGGGCGTCTCGCACACGGCCATGGCATCGAGCAGGGCTTCGGCTCGGTCGAGGCGTCGCTGTAACCGATTGATCATGTTGCCCCCTCACCGATAAAAACGGCTATAGCCAAATATAGGCGGCTATAGCCGTTTTGTGGCCGTTTCACCTCGGCGCCGTTCACACGCAGGCAACAGAATGGGTTTCAGTATCTCGGGAATCAAAACCGCGGTAGACATGAGGCCCGGACCGATGGGGGCATTGCGTCCGGGTCTCTTGTGTGTCTCTCACGTTAAGAAAACCCTGATACCCGAGCGGCCCACTTGAACGAGAGATATTCTCTAGCCATGGATCTCAACGACAAAACAGTCCTCGTCTTGGGCGCCACCGGCGCGCTTGGCAGCCTCATCGCCACCGGCCTCGCTCAAGCGGGGGCTGCGGTTCTCGGCACGGCCCGAACGAACGATTCGGCGGCCCACCTTCCCGCGAGCCTCACGCAGTCGCTCCTGCTCGATCTCGAAGATGCGACCAGCGTGCAGACACTCGCCACCTATCTTGCCGAGCGCCCCGAACCGCTCGATGCCGTGATCAATGCAGCGGGCATCGTGGGCTTTGGAACAGTGGAGTCCACCACGCTTGCGGATGCCGCCAGGCTCATGCGGGTGAATCACCTCGCTCCGGCCGAGCTGATCTCTCGCCTCGTGCCACGACTGGCCGAGTCGGCGGCTGCCGACCGTCAACCTGTCGTTGTGGGCATAACCGGAATCGTGAGCGAGCAAGCATTTGCGGGCATGGCAGCCTACGTGGCGAGCAAGACAGCCCACGCCGCCTGGTTGCGTGCGCTGGCACTCGAACTTCGGCGCAGCAAGGTTCGGGTGCTCGATGCGCACCCCGGCCACACCGAAACCGGCCTCTCGTCACGTGCCGTGTTTGGCGTGGCCCCAAACTTCCCCGCGGGCATGACGGCCGAGCACGTAACTCAGGTTATTGTCGCGAGCATCCTCGCCGACGAGACGGCCCTACCCAGCGATCGGTTTGTGGCCTAGCGCCCGCTACTTCTTGTAGTGAAAGACGTGCACCCAGGTGCCATCTTCGTTGTGAGTGGTGTCGACCCAGCCGGTAGCGCCGGCGTAGGCACCCGATCCGCCCAAAATGGGTCGTGTGACAACCTTGCCGAGCGCCAGTGTGGGGTCGTCAATCTCGTACACGGCAACACCGCCCACAACCAGCTGATCGTCGACGGCACCAAATTGAAAAACGAGGTCCGACCGGCGCAGCTCTTGACTTGCGAGAGGCTTATCGGGTGCCACGACCGTGAGGGAACCGGTGAGAAGGCCACCTTCGGGAGACGTGGCGGGCACGATGAAGAAGCGTTCGTCACCGGGCGACGACCCGTCAAGGCCACTATCGAGAACGGTGACCTGCGAAGCGATCACCTCGGCGTGCGTGAACTCGACGGTCTGATACGCCGAGTTAGACGTGGCTGCTGTGAAGGCAAAACTCAATCCCGTGCCGACCAGCGAGATCAGAGCGATCATGATGGCGGCAACAGCCGTTACGTTCCTTTTCATTTTTTCCGTTCGGATGTGATGATGTCAGCTGGGTGGGTGCGTTTCGGCTACCGAGCCGATTCCTCACGCAAGCGCTTCTCGAATTCTAGGACCAGAACAACGTGTGCCGTCGAGAATGAGTTGGCCGGGACGAGCCACACTCACCGCGAACTTCGCCGAAATGCCGTTGCGGAAGGTCGCGGCAAACTCGAGCGGCTTATCGAGCGTGCCGCTAATTCCCCTTCTGCACTCCATCGCGCAATACTTAACCGCGTGCGCTGACGTTTCGGACCAAGAAAATCTCCGGCTCGGGCTCTTAGGCAATCCACACAAGCCAGCGGGCTAACTCATAGCAAACCGCCCGATGATGAGAATTCGACGAGACAGCGATTCGCGTGGCTCATCACAGCGGACACAAGACGGAGGAGAAAAAATGATGCCAGATGCTAAGGCAACATCGCGGCGAACATCGAAAGCACGGATCGGCTGGTTTGCGGGCTCAACAGTTGCGCTGGCAACGGCACTCGTGCTCACCGCTTGCGCGGCATCCCCGTCAGCCGACTCTCCAACGTCAACGTCCTCGGCAGGGTTATCCGGCGACGTCACCGCGGCGGTGGATACCTCAGCGGTTATTGGGCAGCTCTCCTGGGGCGCCGCCCAAACCGTGAACGGTGTTACGTATGACGGCACCGAAACCTCGGCGACCCTCGGCGACGGCACCGTCACCATCGACTCAAACGGCATCCCCAATCACGAGCGTGACGAGTATTACGCCGTGGGCACTGCCGGCGTGCAACTGCCCAACGCCAGCAATTCTCAACTTGCCGCGGACCCCACCGCTGAACAAGACCAGTCGTTCTCTATTCCCACCCGTCCGGAGTACTCGGAAACGATCACAGCAGCACCCCTGGGTTCGATCGGCATCATGATCTCGGGTGCCGTAATTTTCAACCCCTTCGAGGCCGACAACAAGACCGTGGCCATGGCGAGTAACTTCACCCTCAACGAAGACGGCAAGACCGGCTCGTTCATCGATCAGTGCGCGGGGCACCCCGGTCCTGGTGGGGAGTACCACTACCACGGCAATTCCGAGTGCATCACGCGTCAGGTTGACGAGACGGGTGGAGGCTCTCACATCATCGGGCTAGCTCTCGATGGCTACCCCATCTATGGGGCCTACGACATCGACGGCATCGAAGTGAAGGCCAGTGAACTCGACGAGTGCAACGGCATCTTCTCGGCTACACCCGAATTTCCGTCGGGCATCTACCACTACGTGCTGCCGTTGACGAGCGACGAAACGTCATCGATTCGCTGTTTCCACGGCGTCGTTGATGAGTCGCAGATCCAGCCCATGCCGCCCATGCAGGGTGGCCAGGGTCAGCCTCCCGGCCAAGGTCAGCCTCCGGGGCAGGCCCCCGGGATGCAGCCGGGCATGCAGCCCGCTCCCAAGCCGGGCGGTTAGTTTAGGAGTGGCAACGAGCGCAATGGGCAGCTAGTTCGCGAAGCGAAATTCGACCACGTCGCCATCTTGCATGACGTAGTCCTTACCCTCCATACGAGCCTTGCCCTTAGCACGAGCTTCGGCAACGGAGCCCGTCTCAACGAGGTCGGCAAACGAGATTATCTCGGCCTTGATGAAGCCCTTTTCGAAGTCAGTGTGGATGACGCCGGCGGCCTGCGGGGCTTTCCAGCCCTTGCCAATCGTCCAGGCCCGCGCTTCCTTGGGGCCAGCCGTGAGGTAGGTCTGCAGTCCCAGTGTGGTGAAG
>CAIOGW010000114.1 GCA_903857985.1 uncultured Microbacteriaceae bacterium | reverse complement strand
GAGTTCCTGACCTACGGTGTACGACGCAGCATCTGCGGTGCGCACCTCGGTGAGGTGACGACGCGGGGTAACGCCCGCCTTGGCGAAGTGACCCGAAGCGGGCTTGTTCACCTTGCGAGGGTCGATGGCGCCGGCAGCGATCTGGATGGCGACGTAGCCGTCCTTCTCTTCCGTGCGCAACTGGGTCACCACGTTGGGGGTGACTTCAATGACGGTAACGGGTACGAGCTTGTTGTTCTCGTCCCACACCTGGGTCATGCCAAGCTTCTTGCCGAGCAGACCCTTAACGGTCTTATTCTGCGTAGACATGATGATCCCTAGAGCTTGATCTCGATGTTGACATCGGCCGGAAGGTCCAGACGCATGAGCGAGTCGACTGCCTTCGGCGTGGGATCGATGATGTCGATCAAACGCTTGTGGGTGCGCATCTCAAAGTGCTCGCGGCTGTCCTTGTACTTGTGAGGCGAACGGATCACACAGATCACGTTTTTCTCGGTGGGAAGAGGCACGGGACCAATCACCGAGGCACCCGCACGGGTGACGGTGTCGACGATCTTGCGTGCCGAGGAGTCGATGACCTCGTGGTCATACGACTTAAGTCGAATGCGGATCTTTTGTCCCGCCATGTCTGACTCTTCTCTCTTAGATAGTTCGGCGTCGTACGGTCTTCCGAGCCGCATTGGACGCTGTGCTTCGCACTTTCGTGAATCGCACCACTGTTCGTTTGTCAATGCCGTCATCTCGTGCACGCGAGCGCGCATGCCAATCTGGGTGAGCCCAGCTCGGCAACGAGGTGTTGGCGGTGTTGTGCTACCTGCGGCCTAACGAAATGCGAGCTTTTGCCCGACGTTATGCACTACACGGCAGTGTCCGCACCGAAGCGCAGAAATTGCAACCTTCCGAGTCTCCCACAGAAGTCAAGCATTTTGCAACCCGGGCGTGTCGCGGCCTCTCCCCGTCGATTGAGCCCGTCTCACGCCGGCCATTGAGCCTGTCTCTCCCCGTCGGTTGAGCCTGTCGAAACCAGGCTGTGGACCATCCACCTCCCGCCGCTCGATGCCAGCAAAACCCCCGGGGAAAGATAGGTTTGACGGGGGTATTCCCACAGACAACGAAAGGTATGAGGTCGTGTCGAAGGCTCGAGCGCTGATTATCTGGCTAGCCGCCTACGGGTCTCGCATCGTCATGGTGTTGCTTCTCCTTACCGTTGCCGGCGCCATATTCGGTTCGTTGCCCAGGACCCACCTCACCGTTGAGGCCGGAACCGACGGCGGACTCTTCGATGCCATGGCAGAGACGTTGCGAGAGGATTTGGCGCCGTATGGCGTGAAAGTTAACATCATTAATCGTGCCGATTCGAAGAACATCATCGAGGACATTGCCGACAGTTCGAGTGTTGTTGACGCTGGGTTTGTGGCCTCAGATATTCCGGCGCAACTGAACCCGCTCGTGCGACAAGCCGGGACGGTGATGTACTCGCCCGTTTATCTCGTTGCGGCCAAGGATTCCGACATCCGCTCGGTTGCAGACATTGCCGGGCAGAGCATCAGTCTTTACCCGAAGGACAGTGCCGCATGGGCTGTCTGTGAATACATTTTACGCAGCTACGGAGTGGATCTCGTTGATGAGATGTCGAGTTACGGCAACGGGCTGAAAGTTCTCGAGAACACGGCCACCGGTGTCACAGACGCAGGCTGCCTGATTGACGTTCCCGCGGGTTCGTCCATCACTTACGCAGGAGACAGTCTCGCGTTGCTGGCCCAACCCGGACTTCGTTTCCTCGAGATTCAAGAGGCTCAGGCAATTGAGGCCAACGAAGACTTTATCGTGGCCTCCAAGATCGAGGCCGGCACGTTTGAGTTGTTTCCCAACGTGACCCCCTCGAAGACAATCCAGACGAATGCGGCGCTCATCACGTTCGTTGCCAAAGAGAACTTGCCGCGTGAATTGGTCACAATCATTGCCGAGAGTTTCCGGCTCCAATACGGTAACGGAACCGCAGTCAACCCGGCCGGTGAACTTCCCTCGACCCAGCTCTCATCGGTCGCAGCTTTTGAGGGAGCCCAAGACGTTATCGAGAATGGCTTGCCGTGGCTCTACCGAAATGCATCGTTCCCTGTTGCCGCTTTTCTTGACAAGTTCCTGTCGTCTTACGGCCTGTTTCTCACCACTATTTTCTTGGTACTCGCCATTCTCGACAACATTGGGTTTTCTAAGCCGTGGCATCTCGTGCGGCAATCACGACAACCCCGAATGCGGCTCATCGCACAGAGCGTTGCCGAACGTCAGCGAGCAAATGGCACGCTTTCACGAAGCGATGAGCGCAAGCTTGCCGCCGTCGAACGCTGGATTAGGAGCCAGAATAAAGGAATCGACGAAGTTGAAGATCTCGTCAATCAAGTGGTTTCTCAATCGAGGTCATCCTCGCGCAAAAAATCGCCGAAATAGCTCCTACCGAACAGTGCCGGTGAGCGACGCCAACCGTTTCTGAACCCGGGGCGTGAGCGCAAACCAAACGCCGGCCAGCACAGCGAGCGACACCACAAAAATAATGGTGCCGAGCCAACTCAGGCCGTCATTGGCAGCGAACATCACGTTGAGGTTGCGAACCGCACCTGTGAACAGCACGAGCGAGACGTGCACCACGATGAACGCGAGGAAGAGAACGAGCACGACGTTGTGAATCCAACGAACGGGCTTCTCCGGCACCCAACGATTGAGGTGCGGTGCCTTGAGAGGCCAAGCGCGGGATAGTCGCAGCCCGCTGAAAATAGCCAGCGGAGCAAGCAAAAAAGTCACGCCGAAGTACGCCAGAACTTGCAGACTGTTGTAGTTCACCCACGGGTTCTCAACGGGCCAGGTGAACGTGAGGTACTGCAGAGCAGCCGATGCCGCGTGAGGAAAAACGTCCCAACTGTTGGGAACCACCCGCAACCACTGGCCGGTCGTAAACAGGAGCACCAGGTAGACCGCACCATTGAGCACCCACAAAACATCGACCGTGTTATGCAACCACACGTTGATACCCACCCGTTGAGGCGCCTGACCGAAGAGCTTGCGACGCGGAGTCCAAAACGCCGGCGGGCGCTTCTTCGAACGGATCGACAGACCCGTGCGAATGATGAGCATCAAGAACAGGATGTTCAGAAAGTGCGTGACGTTCAACCAGACCGGGATGCCTACCGGCGTTCCGGCGGCCGGCTCGGCAACTCCCGGGTATCGCGCCATGAAATCCTGCACGACCGGTTGTGCTCGCAGCACAAATGCAATGACGGATGCCACGATTGCGAGCACGACGATGACGCCGGCCCCGATGAGCGCGCGTCTCCAAGATGAACTCACGTTTTGACGATAGCGCAGCGTCGACGGGCAGTGACGGCCCTCGGAGTTGCGAGTTTTGAGGGGTTCGAAGTTGAACCCCTCAATGTTTGAGCGGGGAGAGGGCCGTCACGAAGTTGGCGACGCCGCGTGGGTTTCGATACGCGCGGTTTCGATACGCCGACCTCCCGGTCGGCTACTCAACCTGCGACACGGCTACTCAACCGGCGACGCAGACTATTCGCCGATGTAGCTCATCACGTGCTTGACGCGCGTGTAGTCCTCGAAGCCGTACTGCGACAGATCCTTGCCGTAGCCCGAGTGCTTGAACCCTCCGTGCGGCATCTCGGCCACGATCGGAATGTGCGTGTTAATCCACACTGCTCCGAAGTCGAGGGCTTTGGAGAGGCGCATGCACGTGCCGTGGTTGGCCGACCACACTGAGGCCGAGAGTCCATAGTCGACATCGTTGGCCATCTGGATGGCCTGCGCCTCGGTGTCGAACGTCTGCACGGTGATGACCGGTCCGAAGATTTCGTTTTGGATGGCTTCGTCGTCCTGCTTGAGGCCGGAGATCACGGTGGGCTTCATGAAGTAACCCTTGTCGCCGAAGCGCTCACCACCCGTGTTCAGCGTGGCGTGCTTGGGTAGACGCTCGATGAATCCGGCGACCTTGTCGAACTGGTCTTGCGACGAGAGGGGACCGTAGAGTGCCTCAGCTTCGCCGGTCTTCACAGTCGCGGCGTACTCGGCAAGTGCAGCGACGAACTTATCGTGGATGCCTTTCTGCACGAGTACGCGTGTGGCTGCGGTGCAGTCTTGTCCGGCGTTGTAGAAGCCTGCGATGGCGATGCCTTCAACGGCAGCTTCGAGACCGGCGTCGTCGAACACGATCACGGGAGCCTTGCCGCCGAGTTCGAGGTGCACGCGCTTGAGGTCGTTGGCGGCCGACTCGGCTACCTGCATGCCGGCGCGAACCGATCCGGTGATGGAGACCATTCCGGGCGTGCGATCGGCGATGAGCGCACGCCCCGCGTCCCGGCCACCAAGGATGACGTTGAAGACACCCGCGGGCACGAACTCGGAGATGACCTTGGCCATCCACACGGTCGATGCGGGCGTGACCTCGGAGGGCTTGAGTACGACGGTGTTGCCGGCGGCGAGCGCGGGAGCGAACTTCCACACGGCCATCATGAACGGGTAGTTCCACGGAGTGACCTGACCGATCACGCCGATGGGTTCGCGACGAATCGACGAGGTGTGGTCTTTCATGTATTCGGCGGTGGCGCGACCTTCGAGGTTTCGCGCGGCACCGGCGAAGAAGCGAATCTGGTCTGCGGCAGCACCCACCTCATCTTCGAGAAAGCGGTCGCGGGGCTTGCCCGTGTCTGTGCACTCGATGTCGGCGAGCTCGTCGGCGCGCGCTTCGAAAGCGTCGGCGATCTTGAGCAGCGCCATCTGGCGTTCGCTGGGCGTGGTCTCTTTCCATTCCGCAAAGGCCGCTTTGGCTGCCGCGTAGGCTTTGGCCACATCCTTCTCCGTGGAATCCGGGATGGTGGCGTACACCTCTCCCGTTGATGGGTCAATCACGTTGAGGGTCGTCTTCGACTCGGACTCAACTGACTTACCGCCGACAAAATTCTTTAGCGCTGTAACTGACATGGATACCTCCTGACGTTGAGCCTAGACAAAAATCGCCGCGAATAGGATGAGGGTTGTGAGTTCAGGGTCGAACCCTATCCACCTGCCGGAATCGCCCGCACAGTATTTGTTGCCCCCGCCGCACCTGGGCGAGCATCCTGAAGCC
This sequence comes from uncultured Microbacteriaceae bacterium, assembly GCA_903857985.1. Lineage (GTDB taxonomy): Bacteria > Actinomycetota > Actinomycetes > Actinomycetales > Microbacteriaceae > UBA963. The sequence continues at coordinate 1,483 of CAIOGW010000114.1, read as the reverse complement.
AACTGGAAAGAGGAAAACTAGGTGTCCAAGACATTTGAGAACGTAGCGCTCACCGACAAGGTGTTCGCATTTGACGCCCTGCTCAGTGACGAGGAACGCGGTTGGCAGGAGAAGGCGCGTGAGTTTGCACAGACCCAGATTGCACCGACCGTTGAAGAAGACTTCGACGCCAAGTACTTTCGCAAAGAGCTTGTGCCCCTGGTTGCTGCTACCGGCTTTCTCGGCATGCACCTCAACGGCTACGGCTGTGCCGGTGCCAGCGCGGTGAGCTACGGGCTCGTCTGTCACGAGATTGAGGCCGTCGACAGTGCCTGGCGCACGTTCGTTTCGGTGCAGGGATCCCTAGCGATGTCTGCCATCTACAAGTTCGGCACCGAGGAGCAGAAGGAAGAGTGGCTGCCGCCTATGGCCAGGGGCGAGAAGCTCGGCTGCTTTGGCCTCACCGAACCTCACGGCGGTAGCGACCCCGGCAACATGAAGACCGTGGCCGCGCGCGACGGCGACAACTGGGTGATCAACGGCGGCAAGCGCTGGATTGGTCTGGCCAGTCTTGCCGACATTTGCATCGTCTGGGCCATGACCGACGACGGGGTTCGAGGGTTCATCGTGCCGACCAACACTCCCGGTTTCACCGCGACGCCCATCGACGGCAAGCTGTCGATGCGCAACTCGGTGCAGTGCGACATCGATATGGTCAACGTCACGGTTGCCGACAGCGCGATGCTACCGAAGGCCAAGGGCCTCTCCGGCCCGTTCTCGTGCCTCAACGAAGCGCGCTACGGAATCATCTGGGGCGCGATGGGTGCCGCACGCGGTTGCCTCGACGCCGCGATCGGTCGCTCTATGAGTCGCGAGGTGTTTGGCAAGCCCATTGGCGCATACCAGCTCACGCAGGCCAAACTGGCCGACATGATGGTGGAGTACGAAAAGGGCATGCTGCTGTCGTTGCACATCGGACGCCAGAAGGATGCGGGCATGCTCACGTTCGCGCAGATTTCGGTGGGCAAGCTCAATAGCGTGCGCGAGGCGCTCAACATTGCGCGCGAGTGCCGCACCATCCTTGGCGGTGACGGTGTGACCAGTGAGTTCCCCGTGATGCGTCACATGGCCAACCTTGAGTCGGTGCGCACCTACGAGGGCACCGACGAGGTTCACCAGCTGGTGATCGGTCGCGAGCTCACCGACCTCAACGCGTTCGGTTCGTAGCGCTCTGTACGTCACGTTAGATTCATGGCGTCAGGCGCCTCGCGCACTAAAGAAATCGCAAACAAAAAGAAATCCCCCGACCTCTCGGCCGGGGGATTTCTGTGCAGTCAGATGACTACTTGATGATCTTGGTTACCGTTCCGGCACCCACGGTGCGGCCACCCTCACGGATGGCGAAGCCGAGGCCCTCTTCCATGGCGATGGGCTGAATCAGCGCAACCGTCATGTCAGTGGTGTCACCAGGCATAACCATCTCCTTGCCAGCAGGCAGGGTGAT
>CAIOGW010000113.1 GCA_903857985.1 uncultured Microbacteriaceae bacterium | reverse complement strand
GGTTGAAGAACACCACTGCCGTCTGCCACCGCGAGGACGTCCACATGCCGGCAAAAATGCCGATCACCACCGGAATCGCAATCGTGAGCAGTCGACGCACGGGTTCTACCGCCTGCCGATAGCGGTCCATCTGGTCGTTGAGGCGAGCGTAAACCGGACGCATCCGATAGGCAGTGGCAATGGTCAGCCAGATTGCACCGCCCATAAGGATGAAGCCCACGAAGAAGGCCACGGTCGATCCCACCCACTGCGTGAACAAGACGCCCGTGAAGCCCAGCTGGGTGTACCAGAGCACGTCGCTATAGAGGCTGGCGAAGGTGAAAAAAGCGATGATCAGCGCGACGATGATGACGATGCTGATGATGACGGTACGGCGAGTACGACGCCGGGGGGTCTGCGTTGACACGAAGCGTGAGCCTTCCTTGAAGCGGTAGTGCTCTTCATCCTAGGCGCGTATCACTCCCCGCTGCTGTGAGGCACCCGAACAAACTCTCAGCGGCAGGTGGGCAGCTCGCTGATGGCCGCAGCATTGCCGGACGCCACCGTCGAGACGGCGGTGACCGCCTCAGTCATCGTGGCCACGGCGAAGACCTGAAGGCCCTGGGGGACATTGCCCACGACTTCGTCGCAGTTGTCGAGGGGCGCCAAAAAGTAGGGGGCCTGCGCGGCGAGCGCCGAATAAAGCTTTTGCCGGATGCCACCGATGGGACTCACGTTTCCGGCGGCGTCGATGGTCCCGGTTCCCGCAAAATTCTTACCTCCGGTCATCTCTCCGGGGGTGACCTTGTCGACAATTCCTAAGGCAAACATGAGGCCGGCGCTCGGCCCGCCCACATCGTTAAGGGAAATCGTCACCTCGAATGGATACTTGTATTCTGTCTGGCCCACGAGCCCGATGAGCGTCGTGCCGTCATCCGACACGGGCGTCAGTGTGGTCACGAGCGCGGCACCGTCGCGAATCACCGTGATGTCCACCGGATTCACGGACCCGGCATCCTGAAGGGCCGAACGAAGTTCGTCGATGCTCGACACCGGCACATCGTTCAACGCGATCACGATGTCGTCGGGCAGGAGCACACCGTCGGCGGGCATACCGGCCGAGGTGCTCACCACGACGGCAGTGGTCTCGAGCGTGTATCCCAGATAGGTCATGGCCGCCGCGACGGACTCCCCCTGCGAGTCAACCATTTCGGCCGCGTTCGACTCGTCGCGCTCTTCCTGCGTCTGGTCTTTCGGATAAACGTACTCAAAGGGAATGACCGACTGTGACGGGCTGAGATAAGCCTGGATGACGTCGAACCAGTTGGGCATGTATTCGGGCGTGCCCTGGAGGCATACCGTCAGGAGGTCGAGCGCTCCCGATGTGGGGTAGGTCTTTGTTCCCGAAATCTCGATGAGCGGCTCGGTGCCTTCCTCGGTGGGGTCCGGCGAGCAGTCCTCGAAGACTGATTGGTTGCCGAGCGTGTTCCACCAGGGGCCCGGTTGCTCCAGGGCGAAGGGCACGGGGATGGCGGTAAAGGCAAGTGCGAACAACGCCGCGAGGGACACTAAGACCACACCCCGTGCCCGCCACCGCGCGCGACGACCCGAGGGCGTTGGTGCGTGCCCGGGCTGTGCGTTGTCGTTCTGTGAGAAGAGTGTCACGAGGCAATCTCTGTGTGGGGCGCTTCGGGGTGTTCGCCGTCGGCGCACTAATCCCCAAAGCCTAGGGGCTTTCTCGGAGGGTCTTAGGGCTAGCGTATAAGTCGTAACCTGAAAGGTGGCTTGAGGGCACGTGACCGATAACAACGAACGCGACCCCGAAGAAGAATTCCGCGACATGCTGCGCGGGTTCCTCGAGGGCCGCGAAGGGATAGACCCGAGCAAACTGGCCGGTGCAGCCGGTCTGCCCACCGACCCGGATGCCATCTCCCGAATGATGGCGCAGTTGCAGGCCGCCATGAACGCGTCCGGCAGTGAGGGCATTAACTGGACGATGGCCATGGAACAGGCCAAGTCGATTGCGCTCAAGAGCGTGATCCCGGTGACGGCAATTGCCCGGGCCGAGATCGACCAGGCTTTCCATGTCTCCGCCCTGTGGCTTGCGGAAGCGTGCGACCTCTCCGACACCGCCGAGTCGCCCCAGTTGCTCACTCGCATGGAGTGGATTGAGCAAACGTTTCCTCTCTGGCAGCAGCTCGCCGAACCGGTGGCGCTCAACATCTCCGAAGCGATGACCACCGTGCTCAACGACCAGGCGCCCGAAGAGATGAAGGGAATCATTGCGGGCGCGAGCAACATGATGCGTCAGGTGGGCGGCACGCTCTTCGCCATGCAGCTCGGCCAAGTCTTGGGACAACTCTCCACCGAGGTTGTCTCGGGTGGTGACGTGGGAATTCCGGTTCTGGATACCGGACGGGCAGCCCTGCTCCCCCAAAACATGGCCGAGTTTGGCGAGGGCCTGGACATCCCGATGGATCAGGTTCACCTCTACCTCGCCGTTCGCGAGACC
>CAIOGW010000112.1 GCA_903857985.1 uncultured Microbacteriaceae bacterium | reverse complement strand
CCTTTGTCAACTCCTCGAACCCATCCGACTATGCGGCAGCGATAACCGACAAGACCAAGGCAATTTTTGCCGAGACGGTGTCGAACCCGTCTGGCGAGGTCACCGACCTCGAGGGCCTGGCCGACGTTGCTCACTCCCACCACATTCCGCTCATCATCGACTCCACCGTGGCCACGCCCTACCTGTGCCGTCCCATTGAGTGGGGCGCCGACGTGGTGACACACTCGGCCACAAAGTTTCTCGGCGGGCACGGCACCACGCTCGGCGGCGTTGTGGTGGAGTCCGGCAGATTCCACTGGCACTCCGAGAAGTTCCCTCTCTTCGATGAGCCGGTGCCCAGCTATGGCGGACTCAACTGGTCGGGCAACTTTGGTGAGTACGCGTTCCTCACGCGCCTGCGCGCTGAACAGCTGCGTGACATGGGGCCCACGCTCGCACCCCACTCGGCATTCCTGCTGGCGCAAGGCGTCGAAACGCTGCCCTATCGCATGCAGGCTCACGTAGACAACACGCGTGGAATTGCCGAATGGCTCTCCGCCGACAAGCGCGTCACGGCCGTCAACTGGGCCGGACTCGCCAACCACCCGCACTTTGATCGTGCGAAAAAGTACATGCCCCTCGGCCCCGGTTCGGTCTTCAGTTTTGAGGTGGCCGGCGGTCGCGAGGTGGCGCAACGCATGATCGAGTCGGTCAACCTGGCCAGCCACGTCGTGAACATTGGCGACGCCAAGACGCTCATCGTGCACCCCGCATCCACAACGCACGCGCAGTTGAACAACGACCAACTCATCGCCGCCGGCGTTCTTCCCGGTGTGATTCGATTGAGCGTGGGCATTGAAGACGTAGAAGACATCATCTACGACCTCGACCAGGCTCTTACCCAGGCACTGAAGGGCTGATCATGGCTACCGATACCGTCACCACGCAGCTGCAAAACGGCCTGAGCTGTGAGCTTCCCGCCAACTCGCCGCTGGCCAAACTGCTGAAGTCTCAGCGCACCTGGGTGGGCCCTGATGCCAAAGAACGCCTGCGCATCCTGCAGAACGCAACATCGATCGCCATCGTGGGCATGTCCGACAAGTCGGCACGCTCGAGCTACTTTGTCGGCACCTACCTGTTGCAGTCGTCAAACTACCGGGTCTACTTTGTGAACCCCATGATCACCGAGGTTCTGGGGCAGAAGGTGTACCCCGACCTCGCGTCGCTGCCCGAAGTGCCCGACATTGTCGATGTGTTTCGTAAGGGAAGCGACATCCCTCAGATTGTTGACGAGGTGCTCGCCGCCGGATCACCGTGCATCTGGGTTCAGCTGGGCATCTGGAACGAACAGGCCGCCATCGACGCCGAGGCCAAGGGCCTCACCGTGGTGATGGACCGCTGCCTGAAGGTTGAGCACGCTCGATTCAACGGCGGACTTCACCTGCTGGGCTTTGACACCGGCGTGATCACCAGCCGCAAGACGGTTCGCTAGTTCGCTTTTCTGGTCGCCGGCGCGAGACCCAGGAACACGTCGGTCGGCACGTCAGCTCCCTTGCGCTTGAGCAACACGTACATCAACGTTCCAAAAACCGCAAGCAGAATGGCCACCACGAGAGACGTGGTTCCAAACGCGTTCATATACACAGCCTGGACATCGGCAGAGGAGACGGCGGCCAACGCCGCGTCGGTGGGCACACTCGTCGGGTTGGCCATGTAGGTCGTGATGGCATCCCAGTTTGCTTCACCTGAAACCGCACCCTTGGTCAGGTCACTGACGCCCGACAGGGTGAGCGACGAGACGGCCACGGTGGTTCCCGAGAGCCCCAGTGAGTAGCCAAACTGCCCCACGGCCATCTTGCTCGACGTAACCGGGCCATAGAACTTCGCCGGGGAGAGTGTGATGAACAGGTTGCCCTGGCTTGTTGCGTTCATCATCCAACCGCAACCGGCCAAGACCATTCCGGGGATAAACAGGAAGTAGCTTGCCGTCGGGGTGAGCAAGAAGAATGAGAAGAAGGCAACCGCCATCATGGCGTAGCCGATGATAGCCATGGTGCGCGCCTTGGAACCGCGCCCCAAAGCCATTCCCGCAACAACCGAACCGATTATTCCGGCGGCCGCCTCGGGCAATGCTGCGGCGCCAATTTGGCTGGGGTGGAGGTGCGTGACGTACTGCCACACGTTGGGCAGCATCTGGCTGGCTGAGGCGCTGGCCACGTTCCAGAAAATACCCATCACCACGGCACCCAAAAAAGCCGGGTGAGCCAAAAGGCGAATGGGGAAGGCGGGGCTGCCCGCTTTCTTCTCACGAAACCAAAAGAGCACCAAACTCACGAGGGCCACCGCAATAGGCGCCCAGAAGGTGGGGCTATCGAGCCCGTGCGTGGCCATGCTGATTCCATAAAGAATGCCCACGATGCCGATGGCGAGCAACAGCATCCCCCACAGGTCTGTCTTGCCCTCCCGAGGGATGCGAGCCACCTTGGGCAACAGAGCCGGAACGAAGAAGAAGCAGGCCAGGGCAATGACTGGCAGCATCAGATAGGCCAAACGCCAGTCGACGCCGATCAGAACACCACCCAGCACGAGGGCTACAACCGGCACAACACCGTTCAAAACATTGAATGTGGCCATAGCCGGACCCAGTGACTTTGCGGCCGAAACGTCGCGGAGCATGCCGTACGACGCGCCAAAGACAACTCCCAGAGCCATGCCCGTGATAACCCGACCCAGAAGGTAGACCAGCTCATCGGGGCTCGCAGCGGTGACCAACTGGCCCGCGGCAGCAACAATCATGGCGATCATCAGCAATCCGCGGCGTCCGAGTCGGTCTGCCAACAGTCCGCCGGGGATGGCTGTTGCGGCCAGGGCCAGCGTTGAAATTCCGGCGGCGAGCGACTGCACACTCGCCGTGAAATTGAGTTCGGCTGAGGCCCGCACGAGCGCCATTGACGAGAGGAGCGGATCAGCCACCTGGATGGCGGCCACGATGCCTAACAGAACGACAGCTGAGTGGTTGAACCCCTGCTCTGGAGCTGACGTTGAAGGTGACGACACAGGTGACTCCTCAGTAGGTGGCGAACGTGAACTTAAAGTCGAACCTAGCCTACGAACTTAGCCTACGTTCGGCCCGAGCGGACAGCGCGGATGGCAAACTGCACCGCGGTATAGGCCATCACGGCGGCAAACAGAACATTGGCCAGCACGCTCGGCAGGATGACAGACGTGGCGACACCCGCGTACGACACCAGCGCGGCAACCACGCCGATGAAGGCAGCTGCCTTGAGGTCGACCATGCCGAAGCGCATGTTCGTGAGCGTTCCCACAATCGATGCGGGTATCTGCATGACGAGCGACGTGCCCTTCGAATCAAAGGTGGTCAGGCCAAAGAAACCGATGAGAATGGGCACCACCATGATGCCCCCGCCCACGCCGAGAAGTCCGGCCATCACACCCGCCACCAGACCCACGGCAACCAGCCCCACAACCCACCACGGTGAGATGACCCACGAGTCGGCGGTGCTCGCCGACGACCACAGCATACGAACAGCCAGAACTGTGAGCAACACCACATAGATCCACATGATGATGCGCTGCGGGATCACCTGGAGGAGGCGGGCCCCGATGTAGGAGCCCACCGTTGACCCCGCCGAAAGGGCAATGGCCGCGGCCCACACCACGCCGTCGTTGACCGCGTAGCCAATCACCCCGGCAATCGCGGTGAGAAAGATGGCGGCCAACGATGTGGCGGCCGCGCGTTTGACCGGGAACCCCAGCAGGAACGCGAGCAGGGGAACCATGATGAACCCGCCACCAATACCAAACAGCCCTGAGAAGTATCCCGCCACAATTCCGACGAGAACATAACTCAGGTACTGCTTGGCTACGGGAGACACCTTCATGGCGAAGGTGAGCCTACCGTGAAGGTATTACTAGTGCGAGACGGTAGCCGATGCGTTCGACTCGTAGCTCGTGTTGGTCGACTCAAAGAAGTTCACCAACTGCAGTGTGTCGTTGGCAGTGGCCATCCACTTGGCCGGGTTCGACACTTTGTACTCGGCTTCAAAGCCCAGCTCCTCGAGGCGACGGTCGGCCAGGTACTTCACGTACTGGTTGATGTAGTTGGCGTTGAGACCCAGGATGCCGTTGGGCAGCAGGTCGCGGTTGTACTGCTCTTCCATCTCAACCGCGTCGAGGATCATCTGCTTGATCTCGTCGGCAAATTCGGCCGTCTGCAGGTCTGGGTTTTCTTCGAGCACCGTGAGAATGAGGTTGATGCCGAACTTGAGGTGCAGCGACTCGTCGCGCACCACCCAGTCCATGAGCGAACCGAAGTTGCGCAGCAGGTTGCGCTGGCGAAAGCTGAGCGCCACCATGAAGCCCGAGTAGAACCAGATGCCCTCGAGGATCACGTTGTAGGCAACCAGGTTGCGAACGAAGTCTTTCTTTCCCTCGGTGGTGGTGATGTCGAGCGTCTGCTCGGTCATGCGCTTGATGAAGCTAATCTCGAACTCTTCCTTGCGCGCCATCGACGGCACGTTAACGTGCGAGCCATAGGCCTCTTCGCGGTCGATGGGGAAGGTCTCGAGCACGTACTCGAATGACATGCAGTGGTTGGCTTCTTCCCACATCTGCTTGGCGAGGTAGAGGTGGCACTCGGGAGCGTTCACGTAGGGGTACACGCCAAACGCGAGGGCCTTGTTGACCAGCAGCTCGTTGGGGTTAAAGTACGACATCAGGAAGGTGATGGCGTGACGCTCTTCGTCGGTCATCTTCTTGAAGTCAGCAATGTCTTCGCCCAACTGAATCTCGTTGGGGAACCACGTGTTTGCCACAGCCTGGTCGTACAGATCCATGGCCCACTTGTAGGTAACGGGCTTGAGCAGCAGTCCTTCTTGAACGCCGGTGCCGAGAATTCCCATGATTACTCCTTGGTTTCGTTTAAAAAGCGTGATGAATGAGTGATGAATTGCGCCGCGCGCTACCCGCGAGGTGGTCTGACTAGTGAGTTGTTCTGCCTATTGGCAGGAGTCGCACTGCAGGGTGTCCATTGGGTCGAGCGGTACCGCGTAGTCGCCTACGCGATCTAGCGACGGGTTCATGCCGCTCCCCCTCCCGCGCCGAAGCCAAAGCCCTTGCGGGCTGGCGCCGAGACGCTGGCACTGGCATCGACCGAGGCGGTTTCGGTCTTTTGGCCCGATCCGCCTCCGAAGCCGAAGCCCTTGCGCGAGGTCTGCTCGCCGCTGCCGGTGAGCTCTTCGGCCTTGTTCACCTTCACCGTGGACTGCTCGGCCGTGTGGCGGGGCTTCATGTGCAGGTAGTAGGTGGTCTTTACGCCGAGGTTCCAGGCCTCGGAGT
>CAIOGW010000111.1 GCA_903857985.1 uncultured Microbacteriaceae bacterium | reverse complement strand
TGTAGTTTCCGGCGTTACCCACGGGCATGATGTGAAAGTCGGGGGCGTCTTCGAGTACCTCGACAACCTCGAAGGCTGCTGTTTTCTGGCCTTCGATGCGGTCGTTGTTCACCGAGTTCACGAGGTGCACGGGGTAGTTGGCAGCCAGGTCGCGGGCGATGTCGAGGCAGTCATCAAAGTTGCCCTGAACCTGCAGCAGTTGACCGTTGTGAGCGACGGCCTGCGACAGCTTGCCCATCGAGATCTTGCCCTCGGGCACCAGGACGGCAGCGGTGATGCCAGCGTGAGCGGCGTAGGCCGCCGCGGAAGCACTGGTGTTTCCCGTTGAGGCACAGATGACCGCCTTGGCACCGTGCTCGACCGCCTTGGAGATGGCCATCGTCATGCCGCGGTCTTTGAATGAGCCAGTGGGGTTCATGCCCTCGTACTTGATGAACACCTTGGCGCCTGTGCGTGCCGATAGTGCTGGTGCGGGGATGAGCGGGGTGCCACCCTCGCCGAGTGTGATGATCGGCGTCTTGGCGCTCACATCGAGACGATCCGCATACTCGTGCAAGACTCCGCGCCACTGCTTGGCCATTTAGGCTCCCTCAATTCTCAATACGGACGTTACCGACGTCACTGCCTTTAGCTTTGCCAGGTCGGCAACCGTGGCGGCAAGATCGGATTCTTTGGCTCGGTGCGTTCCAATAACCAGCGTAGCCGTCTGGCCCTTCGACGCTGCACTGCCCTCAGACGTAAAGAGGCCCTGTTCCACCAGCTCGACCGAAACGCTGTGATCGGCAAAAACTTTCGCCACTGAGGCAAGCACACCGGGCTCATCGGCCACCTCGAGCGTGACGTGATAACTGGTGGTGATGGCCGACACCGGAAGCATGGCGAGATTTGCGTGCGTCGATTCCGCCAGACCGGGTCCACCAATCACGTGCCGGCGAGACGCCGAGACGAGGTCGCCCAGCACAGCGGAGGCCGTTTCCGGGCCACCGGCACCAGCGCCGTAGAACATGAGCGAACCCGCACCCTCCGCCTCGACAAAGACGGCGTTATTGGCGCCGCGAACCGCAGCGAGCGGGTGGGTGCGCGGAATCAGGGCCGGATACACACGAACCGACACGCCGTCGATACCGTCGGCGGGATTGTCGAGGCGTTCGGCAATCGCGAGAAGCTTTACGGCGTAGCCGGCTTTGCTGGCCAACGCGATGACCTCGCCGCTGACCCCCCGGATGCCTTCCCGGTGGACCGACGACAGGTCAATGGTCGTGTGAAACGCGAGACCTGCCAAGATGGCGGCCTTCTGTGCGGCATCGAATCCGTCGACATCCGCCGTGGGGTCGGCCTCGGCGTAACCGAGCTCGGTGGCCACAGCGAGGGCCTCGTCAAAGGTCGACCCATCCGTATCCATGCGATCCAGAATGAAGTTCGTGGTGCCGTTGACGATTCCCATGATGCGCGTCACATTGTCGCCGGCAAGACTGTCGCGGAGCGGGCGAATTATCGGAATGGCTCCGGCCACCGCAGCCTCGTAGTACAGCTGAGCGCCCACCCGTTCGGCGAGCGCGAAAAGTTCCGTGCCGTGATTCGCCAGAAGCGCCTTGTTGGCCGTCACCACGTCGGCGCCGGACTGCAGTGCCGCAGTGATGTAGGTGCGAGCGGGCTCGATACCGCCCATGACCTCGATCACGATGTCGGCGCCCAGAATGAGCGATTCGGCATCCGTAGTCAGCAGGTGTGCGGGGATGGCGGGTGAGCGGGTGGCCTTCACATCGCGCACGGCGACACCAATAAGGTCGATGTGCGCACCCACGCGTGCGGCCAATTCGTCGGCGTGATCGATGAGTCGGCGGGCAACGTTTGCTCCCACGGTGCCGCCGCCCAGCAGGGCTACGCGAAGACTGCGGTACTCGATCATGCGGGGGTCCTCTCGATTCCGGCGTCGCGCGCCAGCAGGTCGTGCTCGGTTTCTCCGCGCACAATCACGCGCGCCTGGCCGTCCACGACAGCAACCACAGCGGGTCTCGCTAGGTAGTTGTAGTTGCTGGCCAGCGAAAAGCAGTAGGCGCCCGTGGCCGGAACAGCCAACACGTCGTCTACCGCCACATCACCGGGAAGGTAATCGGCATTCACCAGAATATCTCCCGACTCGCAGTGCTTGCCGGCCACTCGCACGAGAACGGGGGCAGCCGACGATTCGCGCGAGGCTATGCGCACCGCATAGTCACTGCCGTACAGGGCGGGCCGTGCGTTATCACTCATGCCACCGTCGACGCTCACATAGAGTCGCTCGGCCGAGCCACCGGCTACATCAACCGTGACCCTCTTTGTCGTTCCCACCGTGTAGAGCGTGAGGCCTGCCGTGCCGATGACCGCTCGGCCGGGTTCGATACAGATGTGCGGAACCGCGATGTCCAGGTCACGACAGGTCTCACCCACGACACGTGCCATCTCGGCGGCGATCACAGCGATGTCGGTGGGCTGATCGACCGACGTGTACGCAATGCCGAATCCACCCCCGAGGTTGAGTTCGGCAACCGGCCCGTCGGCAAGGAGCTCGGCGTGCAAACCCAGTAGCCGCTTGGCTGACTCCACGAAGCCGCCGGAATCAAAAATCTGAGAACCGATGTGGCAGTGCAGACCGACAAACTCCAGCGACGAGTGCGAGCGAATAGTCGCAACGATGGCAGGGGCCTGGGTGATCGAAGTGCCAAATTTTTGGTCTTCGTGTGCCGTGGCCAAAAACTCGTGCGTGTGCGCGTGTACGCCGCTGTTCACGCGAAGACGCACGCGCTGAACCATCCCTGCGGCGGTAGCTGCCGCCGCCACCCGCTCGACCTCAACGGCCGAGTCAATGACAATCGTGCCCACGCGCACTGTGACGGCGCGCTCGATCTCGGCGACCGACTTGTTGTTGCCGTGCAGGCCGATGTTCTCGCCCGAAACGCCGGCCGCCAGCGCAACGGCCAATTCCCCGCCGCTGGCCACGTCGATGCGCAAACCAGAAGCCACCATCCAGCGCGCCACCTCGGCAGACAAGAAGGCCTTGCTGGCGAAGTAAACAGAAACGTCGGTGCCGATGGCCGCAAATGCCTCGGAAAAGACTGCGCGAATGCGCGACGCACGTTCACGCGCCGTCGCCTCGTCAATCACATAGAGCGGGGTGCCAAAATCCCGCACGAGGTCGGTCACGCTGACGCCGCCCACACACAGCACGCCCGCATCGTTGCGCGCCACGGAATTCGACCACACGCCGGGCGCAAGGTCGTTCGCGTCGTCGGGCGCGTTGAGCCACGCTGGTGCAAGCGGATGGTGAGTCATGACGCCTCCGTTATTCCGATGTCTCGTCGCGAGCGTCCGCTCCGCGTGAACATGGCGTTCATGCGTAGCAGAAAGGGAACGAGCCAGGTGTGTCGCACGATGAGCATCACGACGCGTCGCTTGAGCGACCAGCCAATGTCCCCCATGATGAACGATGCCACGCGACGCAATTCGGATCGGAAATCTCCCGGGATGTTGTCGCGATTTAACGCCACAGCATCGTTGATAAAGGATCGCGTCATGCGTTCGGCAATGAGAGCATGAAAAGTAGCCACGGCCTCTGGGCCCTGGGCCTCAAAAACGGCTCGATACTTGAGGTAAAAGCGCTCGCGCGAGCGGATAAAACTGGACTGACGCGACGAATTCTCGGCGTGGATTCGATAACTGGTCACGTCTCGGGGTTCGAAGGCGAAGCTCCAGCCCGCCTGGAAAATGCGGAGGAACAGATCGTCGTCCTCGTACCCTCGAAACTGAGTGTCGAATCCGCCACCCTCACGAAACGCCCGGGTCCGAATGAGGCTGGCGGATGGCAACATCATCAGGTCTTGACGAAGCAAGCCGGTGAATGACTGCTCGGGAACGCGGTAGTGCGTCTGCTTCAGATAGTGGCGACGAAACGTTTTTCCCTCGGCATTAATGTGTCGAAAATCAGAGAAAATCCAGCCCCGCTCAGGTTCACCGTCAAAGCCCTCGAGTAGGACCTCGAGGTGATCGCGGGACCACGTATCGTCCTGATCGATGAAGGCCAGGAACTCGGTCGTGGTCTTTGAGGCACCTGCGTTTCGCGCCGAACCTTGCCCCCCGTTTTCCTTGCGAATGACGGAGACCTTGGATGGGCCGAGATGGGTCTGTGCGAAACGAGCAACGAGCCCAGGCGATGCGTCTTTCGAGCCGTCATCGACCACGATGATCTGCCGAGGTGGGATGCTCTGCGTCACGATTGACTCAAGTGATTCGCCCACCAAATCGCCGCCGTTGTAAAGGGCCATCACGACCGTGACATCGCACGTGGGCAGACGTGATGAGGTGCGCGCGTTCCGTGCCTCGGTCATGGGCGTCCTTCATCCACGAGTCTGTCTCGCCCGTGGCGGCAAGACCCCTCCATTCTCGCACCCGAGAACCGCTACATCCGTTCAGGGGCGCTGACACCGAGCAGGGTGAGCCCATTGCGAATGACGTGGCCGGTGGCGTCATTGAGCCACAGCCGTGTGCGGTGCAGGTCGGTTACGGCTTCGTCGCCATGTGGAAGCACCCGACACGCGCCGTACCACCGGTGGAAGATTCCCGCCACCTCTTCGATAAATCGCGCCACCCGGTGAGGTTCCCGGAGTTCGGCGGCCTGCCGCACCACGCGCGGAAAGTCTTGGAGTGCCGCGATCAAGAGCGACTCCGATTCGTGCGTCAGGTACTCCGGGGCAAACCCGTCGTTGCGGCGAACGCCCGCAGCTTCGGCGTTGCGAGCGACGGCGCAGGTGCGGGCGTGGGCGTACTGAACATAAAAGACCGGGTTGTCGTTCGACTGGGTCTGGAGAAGGTCGAGATCAATATCGAGATTGGAGTCTATTGAACTGCGCACGAGTGCGTAGCGCGCGGCGTCTACCCCCACCGCCTCAACCAGGTCATCAAGCGTCACGATCGTCCCTGCACGCTTACTCATGCGCACGGGCTGGCCATCCTTGACCAGGTTCACCATCTGACCGATCAAAATCTCGAGGTTCTCCCCGGGGGTGTCACCAAACGCGGCACACATGGCCATGAGGCGGGCAACGTATCCGTGGTGATCAGCGCCCAGCATGATGATGTTGCGCTCAAAACCGCGCTCGCGTTTGTTGAGGTAGTAGGCGAGGTCGGCGGCGATGTAGGCCGGGTTTCCGTCGCTCTTGATGATTACACGATCTTTGTCATCACCGAAAGCCGTGGTGCGCAGCCACACAGCTCCATCGTCGTCAAAGATGTGCCCCAGCTCGCGCAGGCGTGCGACGGTGCGGTCAACGGCACGCGATTCATGAAGCGAGTCCTCGTGAAAGTACACGTCGAAATCGACGCCGAAGTCGTGCAGGTTGGCCTTGATGTCACCGAACATCAACTCCACGCCGAGCGACCGAAATACTTCTTGCGCCTCGCCCTCGGGAAGCGCCGTGATGTCATGGGCGTAGGCGACGACGACGCGTGCAGCGATATCGCTGATATACGCACCGCCGTATCCGTCTTCGGGTGCCGGGCGACCGAGGTGAGCAGCCATGAGGCTCCGGGCAAACCGATCGATTTGCGCACCGTGGTCGTTGAAGTAGTACTCCCGGGTCACGTTCGCACCCTGCGAAATCAGGATGCGCGCGAGGCTGTCGCCCACGGCCGCCCAGCGGGTTCCGCCCATGTGAATGGGGCCTGTCGGGTTGGCCGACACAAACTCCAGGTTCATGGTGACGCCCCGGTGCAACGAACCGGTTCCATAGTCGTCACCCGCAGCAACAATGATTCGCGCAAGCTCTCCCGCAGCGGCGGCCTCGAGAGTGATGTTAATGAAACCCGGTCCGGCCACGGCAGCGCCGGCGACACCGTCGACCTGCGCCAACTCCTCGGCAACGGCAACAGCCAAATCACGTGGATTCAGGCCCGACGGTTTCGCCACCTTGAGGGCCACGCTCGAGGCCCAGTCACCATGGTCACGATTCTTCGGGCGCTCAATGACGATGTCGGCGGCCTCGAGTGATCCGGAGGTCGTGCCCAACCGCTCGCACGCGGCACTGACACACTCAAAAAGGTGGCGAGAAAGTTCATCAGGGGTCACAACGTCACAGTCTAGTTACGACACACCCCCGCCTCTTTCGCATGCCCCCCTACGAGATGTAGCGTTTCAATTGTGAATTTTCGTTTTAGAGCTTCGGTGGTCACGTCGCTGGTTGTTGCGACCGCCTTTCTGCTGACGGCATGCCAGTCGTCCGGTCCGGAACCCACGACCGCGCCCCCCGCCCCCATCGTTTCCAGTGCCACACCGACTCCCACCGAAACCACTCCCGCAGGTGACTACTTCCCGTTCGACGTGGTGTGCGCAGTTCTCATGCCCGACGACATCATCTTTGGGTTCAACCCCAACTACGTACTCGACAACGCGGGCGCCATGGCTTCGGCAAATTCGTCGGATCTCGTGAAGGCCATGGAGGGCACCACCTGTAATTACGTGAACCAGTCGAGTCAGGCGTCGCTCACCATCAGTGTGGCGCACCTGACTCCGATCTCAACTCAGGTACTCAAGGAACAGGCGGCAACCGCGTTTTCCGCCGTCGAGGTCGGCTATGAGTCGGGATTCTTTGGCATGGTGGCCGGGAGCGGCGTGTTGCAGGTCTATACGAAAAGCGGCTTTTGGTACACGGTGGCCGGCCCCGAAGTGTCGAGCCCCGACGACATCCCCGGCATCACGGAGCAGCTCAACAGCTTCTTCTCTGGGCGGTAGCGCCGTTCTAGGCTGATAGCCTTGAGGTCTCCCCCTGCCCCCGTAGCTCAGGGGATAGAGCGCTGGTTTCCGGTACCAAAGGTCGGAGGTTCGAATCCTCTCGGGGGCACCATCTTTAGTCGAGAACTCTGTGCCGTCAGCGGCTAGTGGTGTTGGTGTGCCGCCCAGGCGGACTCGACAATATCGACAACGGTGCGGGACGATCGCCACCCGAGTTGGTCAGCGATGGCCGTTACCTCAGCCGTCACCATGGCGGGGTCGCCCGGCCGGCGCGCAACGACCTCGGCCGCTTGGGGGGCACCCGAGACGCGGAGAATGACGTCGATCATCTCCCGCACGCTCGTTCCTTGTCCCGTGCCCACGTTGAAAACGCGGTGTCGGCCGACGGTGGCAGCCGCTTCGGTTGCGAGTGCATCGAGAGCGGCGGCGTGAGCCTCAGCCAGATCCATCACGTGAACATAGTCGCGGACACACGTACCATCGGGAGTTTGGTAGTCGGCGCCAAAGATGAGGGGTGACTCGTTTGCGTCCAAGCGTTCAAACACCATAGGGACCAGGTTCAGCGCCATCTTGTCGCCAAGTTCCGGCCACCCGGCGCCCGCGACGTTGAAGTAGCGCAGGCTTATTGCATCGAGCCCCTGGGCAGCAACTGCGGCCGTCAAAAGCCACTCACCGACCAGTTTGGTCTCTCCGTATGGGCTCGTGGGGACCTTCGGCGCGGACTCGGGAACATAACCCCGGGCATCGCCGTAAACGGCAGCCGAAGAACTAAAGATCATGCGGCCCACGCCTGCACGTTCCATTGCGAGCAAGACATGAGCCAGGCCACCCACATTTTCGCTGTAGTACCAGGCCGGCTTCGCCACCGATTCACCCACCTGCTTGCGGGCGGCAAAGTGAATCACAGCATCCACTTCATGTTTCGAGAGGAGGCTCGCAAGGGCATCAACCGATGACGATTGCGCAAGGCTCATCTCGACAAGTTCCACCCCGGGGTTGCGTTCGGGGAAGCCGGTAACCAAGTCATCAACAATGACAACATCGTCGCCACGCTCACGCAAGACTCGCACCACGTGCGCCCCTATATAGCCAGCACCGCCGGTTACCAGAACTGTCATAGGCCCTAGTCTATGAGGCCGAAAGTGCGTCACGGACGACGTCGATGACGCCACGACTGAAGCGGTGGTAGCGCCCCGTAAAGAGCTCGCGTGCCACCGACGGCCAACGTGCAACACGTCCACGGGGCATACCGCGTCGGATCAATTCGTGACGCAACTTTCCTTCGACAAAAGCTCGTTGGGCTTCTGTTGCGGATAGCTCGCCAGCAATGAGCCGGTGATTGAGCTCGCTTATGCGCTCGACACGCTCTTCGTGGCGACGTCGGCGCGACTGCGCCAAGAGATCGAGAGCCACTGACCCATTGAGTTTGGTCGCGCCAATCTGATTGGCACCATGCTGTCGGTAGTCGATGAGTAGACCCTGGTCTACGACGATGCGCCCCGCGAGCGAAGCCACCACGGCCAACCAGTGATCGTGAACCCAGCTCGCGGGAAAGGGCCGAGCGGCCACCAAAAGTTGCCGACGCACCATGGCCGTTGCCCCCGTGACGAGATTGCGCCGCACGAGCACCTCAAAAGCCGTTGGTCCCTGCTCCCGCGCGAGCTCTCGACGCCCGGCACCAAGCGCAGAAAAAAGGGAATGACCGAGCGGGCGCCCCGCGCTATCCACCATGCGTGCATCCGAATGCACGAGTAAGACGTCGTCCGAAGAGAATTCGGCCCGCAAACGCTCCAGGCGATCCGGCCGCCAGACATCGTCTTGATCGCACAGTGAAACGAACTCTCCCGAACAAGCGGCGAGCGCAGCCTCAAAGTTTCTCGTCACACCTAACGGCTCCTTACGCTGGAGGAACTTGAGAGAGATGCCGGTCTCGGCCAGAACCTCTGGAGTGAGCACGCGACGGACGACCTCGAGCGTTCTGTCGGTCGAACCGTCGTCGCTGATCACCAGCTCACGCGGAAGCAGGGTCTGTCGGATAATGCTCTCGAGTTGCTCGACGATGAACTTCTCGCCGTTGAACGTGCAGAGAGCCACAGAAATATCGTCTGCCAAGCGTCGGGGGCGACCCGCTCTAACGTCGTCGGTGGCCACGCCTATTTCTCCGCGATTAACCGAACGAGCACCCGCACCTTGAAATGCTTACGGGGCATGCCATGGTTTCGGCTCAAATTGATGGTCGCCCATGAGTGACCAATTGCCGCCGCGTACTCTTCATAGGACGGTTTCTCTGATTTTCCCGTCCGCTGAGGATTAACCAGAATGTCAATCCCCCGTCGCGCAAACTTGGCCAGCTGCTTGACTCGGTCTGGATAAGGCCCCCCGATAAAAGTGACCGACTCAGTAGTGTCCGGGCGGCTTGCAAAGTGAGGGCGACGTTCCAAAATTCTGATGGTCTCCAGCGACGTTCGTAGAAAGCCTGGCCCGGAGCGCAGGATGCCTTTCCCCAGTTCACGAGGAAACGTGTCAATGGCGCGCACACTGACATTTGGGTAAACCTCGGCAAGTGTCTCAGCAGCAAAAATATGCCACCAATGAAGCGGATCGTGCATAAGAAAGATTAGTTCTTCCGTCCACACCCCAGCGAGACTCGCTCCCACCCGTGGCCATGAATTGACCTCGACGTTGGGGTCTTCTTCGCCGTGAAAAATCACATGGGTTGGATCTTGGGCCACGATGTCGGAGATTAGTTTCTCCGCCCAGCAAGTATCACCTAGCGCCACTTGGTGCAAGGCCCCCCGTCGGGCATCAAACCGTTCTCTCGCTGACTGCCAAATTTCATAAAGAAAATTGCCTTCTGCGGGTCCCCACGGAACATTGCTCTCACCGAGACTCTCTGGAGAAACGATCATGATTTTTTGGACGGGCTTGAGGCCCGTCCGAGTGAGTTTCTGGCGGAAACGCAAAGCAGGACCGTGCGCTGGGTAAAGCCGCTTATAGATGAGTCGGAAGACGAAAAAGGCCCCAGGAATCCGAGCGAGGCATCCCATGTGGTCGTTTGTCCAAACACCAATTCGGAGGGTGAGATTGTGAGAGCGAGGTTTCAGACCTTGGCGCTTAGTCATTCCTTTTCTCATCACCGAACGACATGAGCCTGACGTACTCTGCCACCATCGGCACCGTCTTGCGCAGGTGCGAGAAGCTACCCGATGCCACAACCTTTCCACAATCCACAACGAAGACGACATCGGAGTGCTGCACCGTAGATAGCCGGTGAGCAATGACAATAACCGTCACGTTCTTTCCCAACTCCTTGAGGCTTTGCGAAATGAAGGCCTCCGAACTGGCGTCGAGCGCACTCGTAGCCTCATCCAGAATGATGAGCTTCGGCTTGACGTAATGGGCGCGCGCGAGCCCCAATCTCTGAATTTGTCCCCCGCTGAGTGAATTTCCTTGACTGCCCACCGAGGTGAAAATTCCCTCCGGCAGGCTATTCACAAATTCGGAAAGATGAGCCAACCTGAGGACCTCGGCAACGCGTTCAACGTCAATATCCTCTGCGGGTGTTCCGAGCGCAACGTTTTCGGCAATGGTGCCCGACACCATTCCCGGCGACTGGGGGACGTACGCAACCACGTTCTCTTGCAGTTTCCGGCCCGCAAGTAACTGTGGCCCAATCTGAACAGTTCCAGCGGTGGGTTCAAGTAGCCCCAAAATGAGATCAACGAGAGTGGTCTTGCCTGCCCCGGACGGACCGATAAAGGCCACGTGCTGACCGGCTTCAATGTTCAAGGAAATCTTTTTCAGAGCCAATGTGGTTGAGCCGGGGTACCTGAAATCAACTTTCTTCAACGCCACGCCGAGACCAGACCCTTCTGGCTGACTCGGTTTACGAGTTGGTGATGAGGGCGGCAAGGCTTCGGCTGCAGCTGTCCCTGCCGTGTCCTCGATTTCGCGAAACAGTTGATGCGCCAAGCCCGACTGCTCAGCTTGAGTCTTGGCGTTGGCCGCCGCGTTCTGGAGCGGCAACAGGGATGCCATAATTCTCACTCCACCCGTGAGAAAAACACCGACAATAACGAGCCCAGAGGCAAGTTGACCCGTGAGAAATTGAACGCCAACGAACATGACAACGCCGAGCATGAGCGCCGTTTCCACGACATATCGAGGCATAGTCCCCAAGAAATTCATCATGCCCAGACTGGCTGATACTCGATACCGAACAGCATGGAATTTTTCTATAAAGAAAGACTGGCGGTTAAAAATCGTAATTTCTCGATAGGCACCCACCGTGTCGTCAACGACGACTAGGCTGCCCGTGTTGCCCTCGGTCGCGTCGATTCCGGCCCGCTTCAGAGCGCGACCGATGGCGAGTTGAATCACCCCAATAACGATTGAAAAATAGACAATTACGAAGAGACTTGCCAACGGGTCAATCAAAAAGAAAGTTGCCGCAACAAGAACGAGAAGAACACCCTCCGAGAAAAAGACTGAGAGGCTTCCGAGGAGGCCCGAAATCGCGAGCGATGTGGAGCCCATCACAGCCCATACAATCTCGCCTTTGGAAAATCTTTCAAGATTACTGAGATTTCCCGAGAATAAGTGTGCTGCTACTGCTGACGCCTTCTGGCTCTCGACCCTGG
>CAIOGW010000110.1 GCA_903857985.1 uncultured Microbacteriaceae bacterium | reverse complement strand
GCCGGAGCGCGACCGCACGGAGGCGTGGGCCACCAGACGCTGCCCCAGCTTTACGGGCCGCAGAAAGGTGATGTCGGCGCCCGCGGCGAGGGTCACCGCCGAGGAATCATTGCATGCGAAGGCGAACGCGGTGTCGGCCAAGGCGAAGATGAGCCCGCCGTGCATGATGCCGAAGCCGTTCAACATGTCTTCCCGAACCAGCATGGTGGCGACCGCGTGACCGCTCTCACGCTCAACAATCGTGATGCCGAGAGCGGCCGATGCCGCGTCTCGCTCGAACAAGTCTCCGTCGGTCATCGCGCGGCGCTGCCAAACACCGGCGTACGCTTTTCTTGGAAAGCAGCAAATCCCTCGTGGTAGTCGTCGGTCTCGCAGAGAGCGCCCTGTGCCACGTTCTCGTGATCAACGGAAGCCCACAGGCCGAGGCGTTCGTCGCGCAGTTCTCGCACAAGTTCCTTGCTGGCACGGAATGCTTCGATGGCTCCGGTTGACGCGCGAACCACGCGCTCCCGAGCGAAGTCGAGCAGCTCGGCCTCCGGCACAGCCCTGCTGAACAACCCGGCCGCAACGGCCTCGGCGCCGCTCATCAACTCGGCGGTGTAGATCAGGTCGAGCGTGCGATGCGCTCCGAGTCGCTCGAAGAACAGAGCGTGCCCGCCCGAGTCGAGCGTTGCGCCCAAGTTGGCAAAGGGCGAACCAATCTTTGCGTTCTCGGCCACATAGACGACGTCACACGCGATGAGGAGACCTAGGCCAACACCGAGACATGCGCCCGTCGCCGCGGCAAAGGTCGGAGCCGGAAATGAAGCAATTTGCCGAAGGAGCGGGGTCACGCGATCTGCGAGGTAAGCCGTGGCATCGTCCGTTTGCGGCACCACATTGCTGATGTCGCGTCCGGCACAAAACGCGCGCCCCTCCCCCCTGAGGAGCACGGCGCCGACCTGCGCTTCTTGGGCCTGCGTGAATGCCGCCGACAGATCGGTGAGGTCTGACTCACTTACCGCATTGAGACGTTCGGGCGCATTGAGCACGATCTCGGCCACACCGCCGGTGATGGTGAGGTCAATCGACATGAGTTCTCCTAAGAGTCGTAGTTGATTTCGACGAACTCGCTCGTCGGTATGGACTGACACGTGAGCACGTATCCGCGCTCGAGTTCGTCGGGTTCAAGAGCATAGTTCTCGACCATGTTGACGGTGCCCGACACCACGGTTGCTCGGCAGGTACCGCACACTCCGCCAGCGCAGGCGAAGGGCACGTCTGGTCGCACTCTGAGCGCTGCGTTGAGAATGCTCTCGTTGCTGTGCACGGGTGTCGTAACGGTTGCCGATGTTCCGTCTAGTCGGAAGGTAATCGTGTGCACGTCTTGACCCGCTGCAACCACTATCGGTCGGCCAGACTGGCCTCCGAGACCCTCCGGCCGTCCGGTGGTGAACAGTTCGAACCGAATGTTGTCTGGCGCAACGCCATGCTCGGCGAGGGTGTCACGAACCATCTGAACGAGGTCAAAGGGTCCGCAAATGAACCACTCGTTGACATCGGTGGGCGAAATGAGTTGCTGCAGTATCTCGTTGATTTTTTGCTCGTCCAGACGACCCGAAAGCAACTCAGAGCTTCGCGTCTCTCGCGTAAGCACGTGATACAGCGCGAGCCTGGTGGGGTACCGGTCTTTGAGATCGGCGAGCTCGTCGACAAACATCGTC
>CAIOGW010000109.1 GCA_903857985.1 uncultured Microbacteriaceae bacterium | reverse complement strand
GACATCGCGAAAAATCAGATTGTCAGCGTCGACGAGTTCCCACGTCATTGTTCCTCGGGCGCCAAAGTATTTGCCCGTTCCACCAACCACAACATAGGTGTGGCCTGGGCCAACTACGGGTACTTTGCCCAGATCGATTTCACCGCTGCCCAGCCACGTGAGGGTTGATCCGTCATTGAAAGTTGCATGACCGGTCAGCGAGCGCACGTCAGTCTGCTTTTCTGTGTCCTCGTCGACGACGGTCGCCATTGTGGTCCAGCTCGTCGAGAGAGGCTCCTGCTCGGCAAGCGCCATCTCCAGAGTCGCGTAACTCTCGTAGGACCGACTCCTGATGTCACCAATGGTTGTACCTTCGGTGGCGTCCTCGATGAAGACAGGGGCCTTACTGACGACGTAGACGACAAGCTCAGTAGTGTCACTGCCTGGTCCGCTGCAGGCGGTGAGTGCGAGTGACGCAACAGCCGCTAGTGCTGCGAGCCGCCATGATAATTTGCCGTGGCGCGGCCGCCTTGTTTCTGCTCTGGAAGATGTCGTCATCTGTCTCGCCTTTCGGGCAATATTCACGTGAAAAAATGAAGTTACAGTAAATCGTAGCCGGCGGTTTGGCGTGTTTTTTTAGGGTCTGCGCTCGGCGCCTCGGTCTGCGGGCCACGCCACTTCCCGTGCTTCTCGCCGCCATCGAGTGCAGCGTCGTATTCTTGCGGCACAGCAACACTAGTCTGAGCGACATTACGGGAGGGTCGACGTGAGTAAAGAAGGCGTGCACCTCGAGGTGGGCACCGAGGAGTGGCTGGCCCAAACGGGTGGGCGTCTCACTTTTTCTCAGGCACTCGCTCTATCCACGCAGGGTTTCGCACAGTCCGCGCGTGAACGATTGAGCCGGAGTCGGCCAGACCCAGACGAGTCCACCCGTCAAGCCGCGCGTATGGCAGTTGCGCGCAAGGAGCTTGCCGTGGTGCTGGCCAGCCAGCGCGATCGAGTTCTGGAGCGACAGGGTCACGCCCTGTTGAACCACGCGTGTCGCACCTACGTGCTTGGTGCGGCGCTTCTTTCTGACGATCTTTTTCGCCGCGTGGATCACACCGCGGCAGCGGTGGCAGCACTGACTCACGACGATGGCCTCGTGCACCCGTCGACGCCGGGTAACTGTTTTACCGCAGACAGTGCGGTTGAGGCGAACGCGATGATTGTGCGCATGGGAGCCTCCACAAGTTCCGCCGACCTGGCCCGAGCTGCAGTCATCTCACATTTCCAGCCGCGACTGCCGACACAGGCGAGCGCAGACGCGCAGCTGATTGCCCGAGGCGCCAGCGCCGATGTGATGAGCTTTGGATTGAAAAGACTCGACCCTGGGCTGACGCATGAGGTGTGGCACGAGTGGCCAGACCTGAACCTCCTTGTCGAAGTAAAAGAATTGCTGAAGGGCGAGAGGGCCCGGGCCCCGCGCACGCGACCCGGAGTTCTCGCGCGTTCGGGTATGCCTTATCTCTTGAGATCGGGCAGGTAATTCGCCCCCCTCACTCACTGACTCGCAACGAAGTTCGTGATCACAACTCCCGCACACGCCGCGACCAGTAGCACAAGAACGACGGCCAGGACGATTGAGCGTCGCCGACCTAAGAAGACGGCAAGTCCGCCCCACCCCATGTCGCGATCACTGTCAATATCGGGAATGGCATTGAAGAGGTGCGCCGTGACGCCAACGAGGATGCCGAGGCAGAGCACAGGCCACGTCGGCCACAAGGCAAGTGAACTGGCCTGAGCAATGAAGACGGTCATCAGCGCGAACGAGACGGCGTAGGGCACCCACGACCACATGGTGCGCGCCAGAGAGAAGTTGTAGATCAGGGCACTCGACACGGCGACGATGTGAGCCGCACCGCCGACCCACCCCGCCGCGAGAAACGAGAGCGGAATTGTCAGTAACGCGCTGACCAAAATTGGCACGCGAAGATCTTTGGCGTGCAGGTCCCCGCGAACCGTTGGCTTTTTCACGCGTCCCGCCGCAAGGTCAGCTGTCGCGTCGTGCAGGTCGTTTGTCCACCCGACGGTGGCCTGGCCTGCCGCACTGGCTGCGAACACGAGCGCCACACGCCACCAGGTGCCACCGCAGACAGCGGTGGCGATTGTCATGAGAAGAACCATCGCGAGCGCCTGAGGAAAGTGCGTCGCTGCGATGAACGCGCGAAGCCGGGAGCGTCGAAGTGAATCGTTGTTCATTGTCGGCAGACTAACAGTGCGATTGACTCTTGCCACGAACCCCTCTGCCTTGTAGCCTCTCTGTAACATCC
Organism: uncultured Microbacteriaceae bacterium; assembly: GCA_903857985.1. Lineage (GTDB taxonomy): Bacteria > Actinomycetota > Actinomycetes > Actinomycetales > Microbacteriaceae > UBA963. The sequence continues at coordinate 1,237 of CAIOGW010000109.1, read as the reverse complement.
GTTACAGAACCTTGTGCGCGCACGTTCTCAACTGCTCAAAGGAGAGCCATGTCTTCTGATATCGAAGTTCCCGTCCTCATTGTCGGCGCCGGGGGTGCCGGACTGACCGCATCGATGTTGCTCAGTGATCTCGGCGTGACATCGCTCACCATCTCGAATGCGCCGTCGACCTCGGTTCTGCCGAAGGCACACGTGCTGCAACAGCGCACCATGGAGCTCTATCGCCGGGCAGGTGTGGCCGATGACATTTATGCTGCCGGCACCCCGCCGCAGAACATGGCCGCCACTGCGTGGTATGCCGGGCTCACCGGTGACGACCCCAACTTCGGTCGCCTCATCGCGAAGCAAGAGTCGTGGGGCGCGGGTGGCGCCGATGCCGACTGGCTGGTCGCGAGCGCCTGCCGGCAAACAAACTTGCCACAGATTCGCCTCGAGCCCATCCTGCTGAAGCACGCCGAGGCGAAGGCGCCCGGCTCGATTCGCTTTGGGCATGAGCTGATGGAGTTGACTCAAGACGACGACGGCGTGACAGCCATTGTTCGGGTGGTCGAGTCTGGCGAGCAGTACACGGTTCGCGCCAAGTATCTGCTTGGCGCCGATGGTGGTCGCACGGTTGGCCAGCAGGTCGGCATCGAACTGCAGGGAGAGCGCAACATTCTCTACAGCGTCTCGGTGCACTTCAGCGCCGATCTGTCGAAGTGGTCGACCGATCCCGATGTGCTGATTCGCTGGATGTGGCCGCCGCACGTGGGCCTTCTCGCGCTGCTCGTGCCGATGGGCCCGAACAAGTGGGGGCCGGACTCTGAGGAGTGGGTGTTCCACCTCAACTACGCGTTCGACGACCAGCGCATCTTTGACGACGAAGCGATGATTGCCGACATGCTGCGGGTGCTGGGCATTCCTGACCTCGACCCGAAGGTGCACCTCATCACGCGCTGGGGCTTCGAGGCCCTCGTGGCGCCCAAGTTTCGCGCCGGCCGAGTGTTTTTGCTGGGTGACTCCGCCCACAAGCACGGCCCCACGGGCGGACTCGGCCTCAACACCGCCATTCAGGATTCTCAAAACATCGCGTGGAAAATCGCTGCCGTTCTCAACGGTTCGGCATCGGACGCACTGCTCGACACATACGAAGCGGAGCGTCAGCCCGTCGGCGCGCGCAACGTGCAGCGTTCCACCGAAAACGCCATGTTCCACATGCAAATCGGCGGCGCGCTCGGCATGGACCCTGCCGCGAGCG
>CAIOGW010000108.1 GCA_903857985.1 uncultured Microbacteriaceae bacterium | reverse complement strand
CTCAAACGAGACGACGCTCACCACCGTGGCTGCCGAGATTGGCGCGGTGCCGATCGTCGCGGATGTTCGTGACCCCGCCGCAGTGCAGGCCCTCGCCGACCGCGTCCAGAAGGAATTTGGCAAGGTCGACATCCTCGTGAACAACGCCGGGCTGGGCGCACTGGCTCCGTTCGACGACCTCACGCTCGAGGACTTCCACTGGGTGTTCGACGTCAACTTCTTTGGTGTGCTCCACGGTCTCAAGTCTTTTGTTCCGCTGCTGAAGGAGAACCCCACGGGCGGCTACATCGTCAACGTCTCGTCACTCGCCGGTTTCCTGGCCGCACCGGGAGGCACCGCCTACGCCGCATCTAAGGCAGCCATGAATTCTCTCACCGAGGCGCTTGCCGCCGAACTCACCGATTACCCCATCGGGTTCTCGATACTTCTCCCCGCACCAGTGCGCACCGCCATTGATGACAACGCGCGCAAGCGTCCGGGGTTCAACAAGAACTCACCGAACAGCGCGGATTTTGTTCCGCCACTTAAGCGACTCGAGCCCGAAAAGGTCGCCGCCATGGTGATCCACGCCATGCGCACGGGCGAGAAATTCATCGTCACGCACCCCGAGACCTGGGCCGTCGTTGATGCCCGCCACGCGGAGCTGCGCGGCGCACACGAGCGGTCAATCAGAAAGTAGCCGGCGAAACTACTTCACCGGCAGCATGTGCTGCGCGAAGAAAGCAGCTACTTCTGCGTGTGCATCGATCGGGAAGATTCCGGCCACGTACTGGTCCGGGCGCACCACAACGATGGCTCCGTTGCGTGAGATCTCTCGCTCGCGGAAGATGTCGCGACCGTGTCCGGCACAGAAGATCTGATTCACGTCGATGAGTCCGAGCGGCACCTTCACCGGCTTGAACACGTCGGGCACAGGCCCTGGCTCTACCTCGGTGTAGTCCTGCTGGTAGATCACCTTGGTGTCGAAGGTGGCATCCGTGTCGCCGCCGGCGGGCGTGTACAGCACGTAAGGGGAGGCCGGATCGTTCTGCCACCAGTTGGCGAACTCCGCGGTGGGCGTGCCGGTCAGTGCCGGGGCAGCCGCATCCGCGAAAACGTACACACGCCAGCGACCGTCGGCCTCGTGCAGGTGCCCGATGTGGCGCCAGCGCACGTCTCCGCGACGAATCACCTCAGCCGACTTGAAGGCCTTGCCGATGGGGAGTCCCTTGGCGAGAGCCTGGTGCTCCATGTCGGTGGTGATCTGATTCTCCGGGTACTGCGTCATGTAGCCCATGGGGAACTCGAAGGTGTCGTCGTAGAACTTGGCGAGGCCCGAGGGGTCGTCCCACTCTTCGGCGGGCTTGGCCACGAGGGTCGACCACTCCTTGTCAAAGTCGATCAAGTTCTTGGCGATGACCTTCCGCTCTGACGCGTAGGTGTCGAGCAGTGTCGCGGGAGCGCGGCCCTCGAGAACGGCCGCGAGCTTCCACGCGAGGTTCCAGCCGTCTTGAATCGAGACGTTCATTCCCTGGCCCGCTTTGGCCGTGTGGGTGTGACACGCGTCACCCATGATGAACGCACGGGGGTGCAGTGTGCCGCGCTGATCTTCGGGCACATCGTCGAATCCGTTGGCGAGACGGTGAGCCACTTCATAAACCGACCACCAGGCAACACCCTTCACATCAATCGTGTAGGGGTGCAAGATCTGGTTGGCGCGATCGATGATGGCCTGCTGCGGGGTGTCGCGCACCTTGCCGCCGTCGTCTTCGTCGGTGTCGCCCAGGTCAACGTAGAGGCGCGACAGGTAGCCGCCCTCGCGGGGAATGAGCAGAATCGTGCCGTGTTCATGAGACTGGATGAGGCACTTGATTTGGTAGTCGGGAAAGTCGGTGTTCACCAGTAGGTCGAGCACGCCCCACGCGTGCAGGGCGGCATCGCCTTCCATCTTGAGCCCCATGGCGTGGCGCACCTGGCTGCGGGCGCCGTCGCCGCCCACGATGTACTTGGCGCGAACCGTGCGCTCTTGCCCGGCACGGGGCCCGGCCACGTAGCGAACGGTGGCCGCCACGGGATACTCCTGGCTGCGATCGATCGCAAGGTCAACGAACTCGATGCCGTAGTTGGGCGTGACCCGGCCGGGAGCCCGCTCGGCGTCGCGCAAAAAGTAGTCGAGCACACGCGACTGGTTCACGTAGATGTGTGGCCATTCACTCAGACCCTTGGCGTCATCCGGAACGCGGTCAACGCGAACGATGTTCTCGGGGTTCTTGGGGTCGGGTGACCACGTGTTCATCTCCACGTTGCGGTAGGACTCGTCTTGAATCTCATTGGAGAATCCAAAGGCGGCGAAGGTCTCGACGGTGCGCGAGGCAATGCCGTCGGCCTGGCCCTGCTCGAGCCGCCCGGCACGCTTCTCGATGGCGCGAATGTTGATGCTGGGGAAGCGCGAGAGCTGCGCGATCACGGCAACGGCGGCGGGGCCGGTGCCCACGACGAGCACATCCATCTCATCGGGCAGGTCGTCGGGACGGTTGATGCCGTGACCGGCGGCTTCCTTCAGGCGAGGATCTGCCGAGACGTAGCCGCGTTGGTGAAACTGCACGAGGTGACTCCCTACTTGCGTCTCTATAGTTGAGACACTATTCTAAATATAGAACAACGCTACCCCCGCTCGGGGATGAGCGCAAGCGATAACGAGCAGGAACACGAACGCAAGCAAATGAGTGCCGACGCATGAGCGCAGAACAGATCGACGGCGGTTCGCAAACCCTGTCTCGTGGCCTCACCGCGCTCGAGATCATTGGCGAATCGGATGCCCCACTCAGCGTTACCGACCTGTGCGCCCAGTTGGGCATCCACCGTTCGATGGCCTATCGCCTAGTGAAAACGCTCGAGCAGCGGGGCTTCGTTTATCGCGACGCATCGGGTGGCCTGGTGCTGGGCACCAAGATCGCCACGTTGGCGCGGTCAGTGGCGAAGGGCCTGCAAGAGGCTGCCGCCCCGGAGCTGGCCGCGATTGCTGCCGAGCTGGAGATGACCGCCATGCTCGTGACCTTTGATGGTGAATCGGCCGTGACCCTCAGTACCGCCGAGCCGCAGCAGGTGGGAACCACCGTGGCCCGCAAGCCGGGTAGCCGGCACGCGATAGATCGCGGTGCTCCCGGGCGCGTGCTGCGCTCGCAGGTAGACCCGGCCGGCTTTCCGCCCCGTGACTTCGAGTTCAGCCAAGACGAGGTGTTGCCCGGCGTGGCCGCGGTGGCCGTTCCCCTTGTTATCGCGGGCAACCAGCCGGCCGCGCTCGCCGTGCTCTACTTTCCGCGTGAGGCGGATGTGGCGCACATCGCCGATGTGCTCATCGCGTCGGCGGACCGCATCGGTGCTGCCGTCGGCGGATAGCGGTGAGCATTTTTTTGCGCGCTGGGAATTTATCGCGCCTCAGCATGTGTACAAGTTCGAGCGCGCAATTGAGCCCCGCTGTATAATACCCATACAACGTACG
>CAIOGW010000107.1 GCA_903857985.1 uncultured Microbacteriaceae bacterium | reverse complement strand
GCACGACGTCCGGATCTGTTCTTGAGCCTTTCCTTCTTGAGCGCGCCCCCTACTCCAGGTAATGCCTTTGCGGGCATCAAAAGAATTGGTTGGATTTCACGAATCGTTTCTGGACGGGTGGGAGGTGCTCTCATGATTTGGGGCGTCAAAAAAAATTTCATTCCCGCACCACCAGACCGGCTTACTTTTGTTCGCGCGCGCTTTGGCTTGACGCGCCGCGACAGCGTGGGAGACATGATTGGTGCCATGATGCGTCATCCTGACTTGCGCACTCAACTAAAGTCGGCGCCCGTTCCCAAGCTCGTCATGGTCGGGGAGCACGACCTGTGGAGACGCGAGGAACATGCTGCGTTCGCGCAAAGAATTGGCGCCGACTTTGTGGTTTACGCCACTGGCCACAGCCCCTGTGAATTCACGCCCCACCAAGTCACACGTGACCTGATTAGTCTTTACCGACGCGGTGGCGTCGACGGCGATCAATGAGCGACTCCTCGCGCCAGTTGACACGCACTGTCGTGTACACCCACCAGAGCCGGCGGGCGAAACCCCTCGCCGACCCGAACGGACGAGCAGATACAGCAACGACAAGATTCTTGTCTACCAAGACCTCCATGTCGGGCTGAAAAGCGATGCTGATGTCCAGATCGTCGTGCACGTTACGAATGTCACGGTGCACCTGCGATCGAATGCGCTCCCACGTTGACCTGCTGAGGGCACAGTTTGAACCAAAAATAGGTGGGTGACCGAGAGCCCATTCGACAGACCAGAGATAACCGTTGATGTAGACATTGCGACCCATCCAGTTGGTGAGTTTACGGCCGCCGTAGAAATCGGCCGTGCCCGTGATAGCGGCAATAGTCGGATTCTCCGTGAACGCATGAATGACGCGTTCGCACCACTGTGAATTCGGCACCGAATCGGCATCGAGCCGACCCAGAATGTCGCCCCGCGCTGCGTCAAAGCCTGCTGCCGTCGCCGAGGGGATGCCCTTGACCGGCTCGTAAACAACGCGCGCGCCAAACGACCGGGCAACGTCCGCAGTGTCATCGGTGCTCCCGTTGTCAACGACGACGACCTCTGACGGCGCCACGGACTGTTCTTCAAGGGCAGTGAGACACTGACGAAGCATCTCTGCGTCGTTATAGGAGGGTATAACTACCGAAAGTTCTGGCAAGGTGGCTTTCTTCCGATGTGATTCGCACGTTGTGAAGGCGGGTTGAAACGGACCTAGGCCTTGGCCGTCGACGCTTCTTCTTGACGGCGAGGGAACCAAGGGATGAGTGGGCTCACGCGCTTCTGGTAGTCCGCGTAGTCCGGGTACTTGGACGACGAGATTTCCTCGGCCAAGCGGTACGACCCGATGAAGAGGGCTGTCAACAGGACGGGGCCGACGACGGTCCACTGCATGACAGAATCCGCGGCAATGGCACCGAAGAAGAAGAGCACCCACCACTGAGCCTGTTCAGCAAAGAAGTTGGGGTGGCGAGAAGTCGAGAAGAGTCCCGTCGTGAGGAAGCCGGGCTGAGGTGTGCGACCTGCGGCAACCTCTGCCTTCTTCCACTGGTGGAAGTTCCACTGCTGCTGGTCGGCAACGGTCTCCATCACCAGCAGACCCACGAAGGCCACCGTGACAATGAGGTCGAGGACGCCAAACGGGGTTCCCCGGTTCTCGTAGGCCGTGAACGACGGAAGCGAGATAAGCAAGAGAAGGGCGTTCTGAAAGATGACGATGAAGAAGAAATTGAAGACGTGCCACTTCCAACCGGTGATGCGCTGGCGCATGATCTCCCAGCGGTAGTCTTCACCGCCCGGGGCATAGCCACCCTTGCGGGCAAAGTTGAAGGTGAGGCGCGCGCCCCACAGTGTCACGAGGATCGCGATGACATTGAGTCGGGCGTCGGTGAAGCCGGCGAAGCCAGCGAAGACCCAGACATAGGCCAGCGGGATGATTGACCAGATGCGGTCGACCCACGAGTATTCCTTGGTGATGAGTGAGAGCACCCAGGTGAGGGCGCAGATTCCGGCAAGAATCCAAAGACAGACGATGAGCGCATTCATGGAAGGTAACCTTTCGTTTCCCCTATTTTAGGGGGCTTCTTCATCCAGTAGTGTGATTGATAGAGGGAGGAGTTGCACGACATGACTACTGAGAAAAAATCAGAAGCACACGGTTCGCTTGGGGAACCGGCAGATACCAGCGCTTTTCCTTCTTCAGACTTTGCCGGATCTGTTGCCGACATCGACGACCTCGCTCCCGACGAGCGAGACGTCATTGACGCACTTCCGCGAAACTCGGCTCTCTTGATTGTTCGCCGAGGACCAGACCAAGGCGCGCGCTACTTGCTCGACCACGATGTCAACATTGCTGGTCGCCACCCCGATTCAGACATCTTTCTCGACGACGTCACCGTCTCTCGTCAGCACGCTGAGTTTCGGCGCACTCCCCACGGGTTCGAAGTTCACGACCTCGGCTCGCTCAATGGCACTTACGTTGCCGGTCAAATCGTCGAACGCGCCGCCTTAATCGATGGCATTGAGGTGATGGTCGGCAAGTTCCGTCTGACCTACTTTGGGTCACGTCACGGCATGGGCGCTTAGGCGTGGCCGTAGCCGCCCGCAATGACGGGCAGAGTCAACGTGGTCTCCTGAGTATCGGGCAGGTCCTAGCAAAGCTGTCTCCCGACTTTCCCGATTTGAGCCCCTCAAAACTGCGCTTCCTCGAAGAGCAGGGTTTAGTCTCCCCATCGCGCACCGAGTCCGGCTATCGCAAGTTCTCGCCGAGTGATATCGAACGTCTGCGTCTCATCCTCGTCATGCAACGCGACCAGTATCTGCCGCTGCGCGTGATTAAGGATCACCTCGAGGCTGCCACGGGAGGTGAACTCTCGGGGCTGCCGCAGGCGTTGGGGCTCGCCAAAGATTCGGGGCTCGTCACGCCACAGAGGTTTACCCGGCCCGAACTCGCGAAGGCGGCCGGAGCGTCGAGCAATCTCGTTCAGGATGCCGTCTCGGCGGGATTCCTGCCCGCGGCAGATTCGTTCGGCCAGGAGTCGGTTGATGTCATGAGCGCTCTCGTCGAACTACAGAGGTCGGGAATTGAACCGCGTCACCTTTCGACGCTGCGCACTGCAGCTGAACGCGAGTTTGCGTTGATTGAGCGCGCGCTTTCGGCCGTGCAGAAGAAGAACGACGTGGCCACGAGGGCCCGCGCACACAGTCGGGCCAGCGAGTTGTCGGCACACATGGATGTTGTTCGCGCCTTTTTGTTGCGCGCCGTCATATCCAAGAACCTCTCTTAGGCGTAGCCTGAGGACTGACGGGTTTTTCGTGTCTTCCGACACGCCGAGAGAACGTTTTGCGCAAATACCCGTGCGCGGTTGTCTACTGAGTAGATTAATAAAGCTTCAACACACTGTTGAAGGTAAAGGTTTGGGTCAAGAGGAGAAGCCATGGCGGACATCACCCCTGAGCGTGAAACGCTCGACACGGGTCTGCTCTTTACCGACGGCTTGCCACAACACGACGACTCGGTCGGCTACCGCGGAGCAATCGCTGCACGAGCCGCCGGAATCTCATACCGCCAACTCGATTACTGGGCTCGTACCAGTCTTGTTGTCCCCACGGTTCGCGATGCCTCGGGCTCGGGGTCGCAACGTCTTTACGGTTTTCGCGACATTCTCAAGCTCAAGCTGGTCAAGCGACTCCTCGACGCGGGTGTCACCCTGCAGCAGGTTCGCGTGGCCATCGAACAGTTGCAGGCGGAGGGTCTTTACGACCTGGCGCAGATTACCCTGATGAGTGATGGCGCCTCGGTCTACCTCTGCACCTCAAACGACGAAGTCATTGACCTGCTCTCGCGGGGACAGGGCGTTTTTGGAATTGCCGTCGGCAAAGTCGTTCGCGAAGTTGAGTCGAGCCTGATCGAGATGAGCACAGAACAGATCGACCCCAACGACGAGGTAACGCTGCGCCGCATCCGCAAAATCGGATAAGCGAGTGACAGGCGTCCTCGGGGACGGGTGCTAGCGCACGTTGCGCATGACGCGCTCGAGAAGCAGGTCGAAATTCTG
>CAIOGW010000106.1 GCA_903857985.1 uncultured Microbacteriaceae bacterium | reverse complement strand
GTTCCAGATGATTTCGTAAAGAAACGTGGGATGAAAGAGCGTGTCGGCGGGAAGGCCAGAGGGGACGGCGGAGTTGGGTAGGTCAATCACCAACCCCCAGGGGAGGGTCGTCGGCAGGCCAAAGAGCTCCTGGTTGAAGTAATTGCCGAGGCGACCCGTGGCCTGTGCAACGAGCAGACCCGGTATGAGGGCGTCAGCGAAACTGAAGAACCGCACGCCCGTCTGTCGTGAGGCCAACCAGACACCGAGTGCTCCACCGATCAGAGCACCGTAGATCGCGTTGCCGCCCTCCCAGATGAAGAAAACCGAAAGGGGATTGATTCCCGGGCCAACGTAGTCTCCGAGGTGTGTCAGGACGTGATAGAACCGAGCAAAAACAATGCCCAGCGGAACCGTCCACAGGAGGAAATCGAGGACAACTCCCTTTTCGCCGCCCCGAGCGGTGAGTCGTCGCCCGGTAATCCAAGTCGCCAGGATGATGCCGGCCAAGATGCACAGCGCGTAAACATGAATTTGCAGCGGTCCCACAGTGATGAACTGCCAGGAGGCAGGCGGACTGGGCAAGCTAGCGAGAATTGCTGAGTTCACGTGTCAGGGTGTCCTTTGGTGGGTAGTGGAGATTCACATCGAGTTTACGCGGGACTAGCGCTTGCCCGCTGAAAGTTGACTGGCGAGAGCACCCGCGGCCTGAGCCCCACCGTAGGCCAGAGCGGAAACCAGCGCAGAACCCACGATGGCCGCGTCTGCATATTCGAGCACCTCGGTGACCTGCTCGGTTGTCGAAATACCCAGACCCACGCCAATGTTTTTGGCCCCTGAATCGCGCAGCCGCGACACAACTCCACGGGCTGCCGAGTCGACGTCGTTGCGCGCTCCCGTGATGCCCATGGTGGAGACGGCGTAGACAAATCCGCGGCTGTTCGTCGTCGCAGACGACAAGCGCGTTTCGGATGACGACGGAGCGGCAAGAAAAACACGATCGAGGTCATTGGCCTCGGCGGCCCCGAGCCATTCTTTAGCCTCATCGGGAATCAGGTCGGGAGTTATCAAGCCCGCTCCCCCACTGGCGGCCAGATCGCGAGCAAAGGCGTCGACGCCGTACTGCAGAATCGGGTTGAAGTAAGTCATCACTAGGACGGGAGCATCGACGCGCGCTCGGATTGCGGCAACAGCATCGAATGTCTGCGACAAGCGGAAGCCTGCCTCGAGTGCCGTGTTGGTAGCTCGCTGGATAACGAGGCCGTCCATCACCGGATCACTGTAGGGCAAGCCCATCTCGAGGATGTCCACGCCGTTCTCCACGAGCGCAACCGCGGCGTCAACCGATGCGTCAACTGTAGGAAAGCCCAACGGGAGGTAGCCAATAAGCAGACCGTGCTCTCGGCGCTCCTCAAAGACGCCGTTTACCTGCGAACTCACGATGCGCCGTCCAGGATCCCAAAGTACTCACCAGCGGTTTGCATGTCCTTATCTCCGCGCCCGCTGAGGTTGATAAGGAGTGTGGCGTTCGGACCACGCTCGCGACCGACTTCGAGAGCTCCGGCCAGTCCGTGAGCAGTCTCGATTGCAGGAATAATTCCCTCGGTCTGACTGAGGAGACGAAGTGCCGACATGGCGTCGGCGTCGGTAATGGGGCGGTAACTGGCCCGACCCAGGTCCTTGAGCCACGAATGTTCGGGGCCGACCCCCGGGTAGTCGAGTCCCGCAGAGATTGAGTGTGACTCCATTGTCTGGCCGTCGGCATCTTGCAGCATGTAACTGCGTGCCCCGTGGAGCACCCCGGGGCGACCACGCGTGAGCGTTGCAGCGTGTTCCAGGGTATCGATGCCGCGGCCCGCAGCTTCACAGCCGATCAGATCGACCCCAGCGTCGTCTAAGAAGGCGTGGAAAATTCCGATGGCGTTGGATCCGCCACCAACACAGGCGATAACTGCGTCGGGAAGCGCTCCGGTGAGCGCCAAAACCTGCTCGCGTGCTTCTTCGCCGATGATCTTGTGAAAGTCGCGCACCATCTGTGGGAAGGGGTGCGGTCCGGCAACGGTTCCCAGCAGGTAGTGCGTGTTGTCGACGTTGGCCACCCAGTCGCGAAGTGCTTCGTTGATGGCGTCCTTCAAGGTTCGTGATCCCGTGGTGACGGGTACGACCTCGGCTCCGAGCAGTCTCATGCGGGCAACGTTGAGCGCCTGCCGCTGCGTGTCGACCTCGCCCATGTAGACGATGCACTCCATACCAAATAGCGCTGCGGCCGTGGCCGTGGCAACGCCGTGCTGGCCCGCGCCGGTCTCGGCGATGAGGCGCGTCTTGCCGATGCGTCGTGCCAGTAAGGCCTGGCCCAGCACATTGTTGATCTTGTGGCTACCGGTATGGTTGAGGTCCTCGCGCTTGAGAATGATGCGCGCTCCCCCGGCGTGCTGTGCAAACCTCGGCACCTCGGTAATGATTGACGGACGGCCAGTGTAGGTAGCGTGCAAGTGCGCGAGTTCTTCACCGAACGTTGGGTCGATTTTTGCGAGCTCGTAGGCCTCCGCGAGTTCGTCGAGCGCGGCGATGAGCGATTCGGGGACGTATCGTCCGCCAAAGTCTCCGAAGTAAGGACCTTTTTGTGCGCGTAGGTTTGTCATGATGCGAGGAATCCTGCCAAGGTGATGATCGGGTCTGAGGTGACGAGGGCTTCACCAACGAGAACGACGTCTGCACCGGAAGCGCGATAGTGCGACACATCTGCAGCCGTGCGCACCGCGGACTCGGCAACACTAATCGTTGAACCGGGGATCTGATCGGCAAGCCGTGCGAACAGGTCTCGGTCAAGTTCGAACGTGTCGAGGTCGCGGGCGTTAACACCGATGAGCGCCGCCCCGATATCAACGGCTCGAGCGACCTCGTGCGCAGAGTGTGTTTCGACCAGAGCTGACATGCCGAGCGACAGAGTAAGCGCGTGCAATCGCTCAAGCTCCTTCTGCTCGAGAGCGGCCACAATGAGAAGGACGATGTCGGCACGGTGCGCGCGCGCCTCATAAACCTGATACTCGGTTGCGATGAAGTCTTTTCGCAAAACCGGAACGTCGACAACACTTCGCACGGCATCCAGGTCATCGAGGGAACCCTTGAACCGACGCTCCTCGGTGAGCACCGATATTGCCGACGCACCTCCCGACGCATAGGCGAGAGCGAGAGCGGCGGGATCGGCGATCTCGGCCATCTCTCCACGAGAGGGGCTCGCTCGCTTAACCTCAGCAATAATTTTTACGTGCTCCGCGGGCGCAAGGACGTCCAGCGCGTCAAGGGCTGGCGGCGCACTGTACGCGCGCTCCATCACCTCCGCGAGGGATAAAGCCCTTTCGCGGATGCGCGCATCCTCTACCGATCCAGCGGTCAGCTCACTGAGCAACAAGTTAGGAGTGGGCCTTAGGCACGTACTTCGGGCCGTTCACGCCGTAACCGGCCTTTGACATGATCAAACCGACGACGGGTCCGATGATGAGGAGTCCGACGCTCGCGTAGACCCCGACGGGCATATCCAGAACAAAGAACACGGTTCCGACGGCGAAAGCCACAATCATGATCACGACGGTCGTCCACGCAGCGGGCGAGTGACCCTCACCCGGGTCAATTGAATTGGCGCTCATAATTACTCCATCAGATTGTCGGTGTCACTGCCAAGTTTAGTGGCTCGGAGAACGCGTCGGGTCGCCCCCGCCTGAGAAGGTATCCCACGTGGCGTGCGGATCACCGGCTTCTTTCGGGTCACGCCTTCCCCCAGAATCTGCCGACCTCTCAGGTCGTTCATAGCGTCGACTGTTGCTCGTCCAGAAGCGACCCGCGACGATGACGACAACTCCCACACCTACTGACACAATCAGCAAGATCAGGGCAACGTATGCCCACGGCACGAGCGCGAAAGCGTCAATGAGTTCACGCTGACGAACAGTATCGGAAACACCGGTGACGCGGGCAATGGTCGCACGCGCGGCCTCAACGGGATCAGTGATGACGAGCCACGAAACGACCAGGGCGCCTATAACAGCCACAACCCCGACGGCGGAACTCACGACCAGCACGACGGGTCGCGAGATAAGCGCGACAATCATGGCCGCCACATAAGCGAGGCTCAGTCCCACAAACGCGGGCGCCAAAGTAGCGCCGTTTACGGCGAGTTCACGCGTGCTGGTTTCGGCGGACGAGAGTGCCACTACCACCCAGGGCTGTGCCCCCGATATGAGGAGCAGGCCTCCGGTCACCAAGGTCGCAACGACCACTGAACCACGCGAAATGCGCATCAGTGGCAGACGCATGAGATGCTCATCACGTTGACGAGGTTGGCTCGATGAGGGCGTTCGCTATGGCCACGGCACGCAGGGGCGCGGCGGCCTTGTTGACGCTTTCTTGGAATTCCGCTGCCGGGTCGCTGTCGGCCACGACGCCTCCACCGGCCTGAACATACGCGCGATTAGAGACGATGGTGGCCGTGCGAATCGCAATCGCGAGGTCGGCATTACCCGCGAAATCGAAGTAACCCACAACGCCACCGTAAACGCCTCTGCCCGCGGGCTCGAGCTCGTCGATAATTTCAAGTGCACGTGGCTTGGGTGCACCAGAGAGTGTTCCCGCCGGGAACGTGGCGCGGAAGACATCGACAGCGTCGAGACCCGCACGAAGATCGCCTTCGACGGACGAAACGATGTGCATGATGTGGCTGAACCGTTCCACTCGCATGAACTCGGTCACCTCTACGCTGCCCGCATCGCAGACTCGAAGGAGGTCGTTTCGTGCCAGATCCACCAGCATGAGGTGCTCTGCTCGCTCTTTTTCGTCGGCGAGAAGCTCGGTCGCTAACGCGTGGTCAACCTCGGGGGTGGCTCCACGCGGACGCGAACCAGCAATGGGATGCGTGAATACGCGACCCTCCTGTACTTTGACCAGTGCCTCGGGAGATGATCCCACCACTGAGTAGGGATCCCCATCTGGGCTCTCAAGACTCAGCAGGTACATATAGGGACTCGGGTTGAGCGACCGCAGTACTCGGTAGACATCAAGAGGAGTTGCCCGACACTCCAACTCGAAGCGCTGCGAAATAACAACCTGGAAAATATCGCCCGCCACGATGTAGTCCTGTGACGTCACCACCGACGTCAGATAGTCCTCGCGTGTGGTGCGATGCTCCGGTTCTGCGTTGATGGACAGGTCAATGAGTTGAACGGTTGCTTGGTGAGGTGTGCGTAGGCGCGTCTCGAGCGTATCGATGCGGGCAATGGCGGCATCAAAATCTGGTGCGTTGTCGTGTGCGAGAACGTTGGTGACCAGCGTGAGAGTGCCGGTGCGATGGTCAATGACGATGAGGTCGCGGACAAAATTGAGAGCGTGTCCGGGAACGGGCACCTCGGCGGGTGGCACGCCGGGAAGCAGCTCGAGTTGACGCACCGCATCCCAGCCAATGAATCCTACAAGACCGCCCGTGAGGGGGGCGATGTGTGTGTGACGAGAACCGCTCCAGCGCTGAGTCAGTGCAGCAAGGGCGTCGAGGCCAAGCT
>CAIOGW010000105.1 GCA_903857985.1 uncultured Microbacteriaceae bacterium | reverse complement strand
CCTATGCCGCTGTTTCGACTTGCAATAGTCGCGCCCCATTCGTGGCCTTGAGCGCAAAGCCACCACGCCTTCTTGTTCGATCCTGAGGTCACATAGCGTGGTGACACATCGCGGTTTTTCGCCGGATGCCACTCGGTCGCCAAGTCGGGATTCGTGGTCGCCAAGTCGTTGAACCCCGCCAGCACTTGATTTCCGGAACAGATGGGGCAACCACGGCCGCTGTTTCGACTTGCAATAGGCGCGCCCCATTCGTGGCCTTGAGCGCAAAGCCACCACGCCATTTTTCCAGAACCTGACGACATGTCCCTAGGCGTTATGTCGCCATTCTTGGTCGGATGCCACTCGGCAGCCAAGTCGGGATTCGTGGTCGCCAAGTCGTTGAACCCCGCCAGCACCCGATATCCCGAACAGATGGGGCAACCTATGCCGCTGTTTCGACTTGCAATAGTCGCGCCCCATTCGTGGCCTTGAGCGCAAAGCCACCACGCCTTCTTGTTCGATCCTGACGTCACATCGCGTGGTGACACATCGCGGTTCTTCGCCGGATGCCACTCGGCAGCCAAGTCGGGATTAGTGGTCGCCAAGTCGTTGAATCCCTCTAAGACTTGTTTTCCCGAACAGACGGGGCAACCACGACCAACGTCTCGATTGCCAATAACCGCTTCCCATTCGTGACCTTTCGCGCATAGCCACCACGCCTTCTTATGCGCACCGGACAACACGTCACGGGGTGTTACGTCACCATTCCTTTCGGGATGCCACTCCGCAGCCAAAGTGGGATTCATTGTTTCCAGATCAGTCTCTCCAACAATTGCGAAGCGCCCAGAACAGTAAGGGCAGCCTGTTCCGGCGCTCCGATTGGCAACAGCGGCTTCCCATTCGTGACCTTTCGCGCATAGCCACCACGCCTTCTTGCTCGATCCTGACATCACGTCAAGGGGCGTTACGTCGCCGTTCCGCGTGGGGCTCCACTCTGCAACAAGGCCGGGGCGCAAAGTCGCGAGATCATTAACCCCCCGCACCAGTTTCCCCATAACCCCAGAATACTTAGCCCCTAGCCCCCCTGCGGGTTTCGCGACTTTGTGCGCGGGCTAATCGCCCCGCTCAACAGCGCGGGGGGAGGGGAGGGGGTTAGGGGTAGGTGTGAGCCGTTTGAAAAGGCTTGAACCTGACGGACACACGTCTCACAGCGCCTTTCCGCTCGATGGAGCAGCCGTGACAGGTACCAACCCCACCAGCTTGCGCACTTAAATGTCAGCCAATATGTCAGTCACGAACGTGAAATAACGTGACACATCCAGGGACACGAGGACACAAAATCCCCGTAAACTAAGGAGAATTACTCACGCGCTAACTGGGTCCAAAGGAACTACGGATCAGAAGGTTGGGGGTTCGAATCCCTCCGGGCGCACCAACAAAACAGACCCCCTTGAGGGGTCTTTTTTGTTGGTTGCGTGCTGTGTGCATTCGAACCGTGGTTCTTGGGCCCACGCCTCACAGCGAAGCGCTTGTTCGCGGCGGGGACCCTCCGGGCGCACTCCACAAAAATGAGGCCCTATCAGTTCGGCGAGGAACGGATAGGGCCCCGAATCAAAGTTACTAGCAGCAACCGCCGCCGCAGCAACCGCCATCACTTTTCTCTCACGCCGACCGCTGAAAGAATGATGACGGCCCTCCGCGTCGAACCCCCTACAAACGACGATTTTCGCTAACGACGGACCAGCGGGCGCACGCACCGAGGGCGCTCCTTTGTAGGGCGTTTTTCGTTGCGTTGGCGGGGGATATATGAGAACCCCGCAGGGGTGAGCGGGGCCTGACGAGATAGAGCCAGGAATTGTGGGAGAGATTTGGATGGCCAATCGCCAGTTAAATATGATGGACCAAACTTCCGAAGGAGCATGTCGTGTCTTCCGTCCTCATCAAGCAAGAAGAGATCTCCACCCCTATTCGGGGCGCTGTTGCCTACAGGGTTCACTATCGCTCCCACGACGTCAATGGCCGACCAACTGAATCCACGGGCCTCGTCATTGCACCAGTGAGTCCCGGAGAAAGTCGCAAGGTTTTCACCTGGGCACACGGAACTACTGGCATGGGAGACGCGGCCTGCCCGTCTACTCAGCCGGACCCCGCGTGTGAGCTCACCCTGTACTTCGAATCGGGCTCCGAATCCACAATTGACTATGGAATCCCCGGCCTTCAGACGTTCATCGATGAAGGTTGGGTTGTCACTGCGACGGACTACCAAGGAATGGGAACTCCTGGCGCTCACCAGTACACGGTGAATCGCACAAACGCGATTGATACCATCACCATCGTGCACGCGGCGCGTGAAATGAACGTAGGCGCGGGCACCAAGGTGGGAGTCGCCGGCTGGTCTCAAGGAGGCGGAACGGCTGCGGCAACTGGTGAGCTGGATGCCGCTGACTATGGTGATCTCGAAATCGTGGGCATTGCGGCCATGTCACCCGGTGTACCAGCCGTTGCAATCAAGCTCCCTGGCATGGCCACGGCGTTGTCTTCGAGCGGTGCCCCAACAGCGCCGGACCCCCACCTCTTCATGATGTTGGGATCTATGACAGAAGCATTCCCCGACACCCTGTCCCTGGACGATGTCTTTACCGATTTGGGAAAAAAGATCTACCGGGAGAATTGGAACACGGCAACGGTTCACCACTTCGGGGACATCCTGTCGCGCAACTTCAACCTTTATGGCCCCATGCTTGCGGTCAACAAAGACAAGATGCCTTCGTGGTTTAAGGCCTTCGAAGCGGTATCTGCCGCGCAAAAGAAGCCTATTTGCCCGGTCCTCGTCTTGGTCGATGGTCAAGATCCCGAAGGTCCCGTCCCGCTGGCGTGGCAGCACGGGTATATCGACGCCATCACGGCACTGGGCGGAGACATTACTTCGTCCACGTATCCAAACGACGACCACTTCTCTTTGCCTCAGGCATGCATCGATGAAGCGCGAACCTGGCTGAACTCACAGTTCTAAGTGGGAACTCTCCGCTCGCACGCAATGCGAAAGTCCGCCTGACCGACAGCGCCCTCATCCCGCTAACGTGTGAGAAGTGAAGAATTCCTATGACGTAGTCATTGTTGGGGGCGGACATAACGGCTTGACCGCCGCCGCATACCTGGCTCGCACCGGCCGTTCGGTTGCCGTACTCGAGCGCCTTGATCACGTGGGCGGCGCAGCCATTTCGGCCCAGGCCTTCGAGGGTGTGGATGCGCGCCTCTCGCGTTACTCGTATCTGGTCTCTCTCCTCCCGCAGCGCATCATCGACGACCTGGGCCTTGAGATCCGCTTGGTTCGCCGTCGCCACTCGTCTTACACACCGGTGCCCGGCGCCCCTGAAAAGGGACTGCTCGTCGACAACGAGGATTCCGCCGCGACCGCCAGATCGTTCGCGGGTATCGGTGAGGCCAGTGACGCTGCCGGTTTTGGCACCTTCTACGGCAGGACCGCTCGCTTAGCCCAGAAACTCTGGCCGAGTGTGACAGATCCCCTGCTCACGCGCTCTCAGGCACGCGAACTGGTCGGTGATGATGAACTCTGGAACGCCTTCATTGAGCGCCCGCTTTCCGAGGAGATCGAGGCTGACCTTGACGGCGACATCACGCGTGGCGTGGCCCTGACCGATGCCCTCATTGGCACGTTTGTGTCGGCCGAGTCAGAGTCGCTTGATCAGAACCGCTGCTTTTTGTACCACGTCATCGGCGGGGGCACGGGCGACTGGGATGTGCCTATCGGTGGCATGGGTGCCGTGTCGGGAGAGCTCACTCGCGCGGCCCGAGAGGCCGGCGCCGAGATCATGACGTCGGCTGAGGTTTCGGCCATTCGTGGCGGTGCACCCGGTGTCTCGTCCGAGGTTGACGTTGTTCTCGGCGGCGAGACCCACACGCTCGAAGCCGGGTGGGTGCTGGCCAACGTGTCGCCCTGGGTGCTCGGTCAACTCACGGGAACCCCTCTACCTGATTCGCTTCGCCCGGAAGGCGCACAGATTAAGGTCAATCTCCTGCTCACGCGCCTGCCCCGGCTGGCCGATCAGACCGTGACCCCGGAACAAGCCTTCGGCGGAACCTTCCACATCAACGAGACGTACACTCAACTGGCTGCCGGATACGCCGCGGGAGTTCGCGGAGAGATTCCCTCGCCCCTTCCCTGCGAGATCTACTGCCACTCGCTGTCGGACCCGAGCATTCTGTCTCCCGACTTGCGCGAAGCCGGGTACCAGACACTCACCGTTTTTGGCCTGCACGTGCCGCACGGCCTGCTCACGCGCGACAACAACGAGGAGATGCGCGCCACCCTCGTGGCCGCGGTGCTGGCCTCGCTCAATTCGGTGCTCGCCGAGCCCATCCAAGACTGTCTCGCCATCGACCTCAACGGTGACCCCTGTATTGAAGGCAAGACCACGATTGACCTTGAGGATGCGCTCAACATGACGGGCGGTAACATCTTCCACGGGCTGCTCTCGTGGCCCTGGCTCGAGGACGACGCCGATCTCTCAACGCCGGCAACTCGCTGGGGTGTGGGCACCGATCACCCGCGAATCCTCATGTGTGGTTCTGGCGCTCAGCGCGGCGGAGCGGTCAGCGGGCTCGGCGGCCACAATGCCGCCATGGCCCTGCTCGAAGCTGACGCGTAGGCGCTATCGACGCTTCGCCCCACAGTTACCACTCGCCGAGGACGGCCTTCGCCAGTATTCAGCGGCGCGAAATGATCCCGTGTGGGTCAGGCCTGGCTCGCTGAACGACTGGCCGCTCCAGAACAGCACGCAGACGCCGGCCTTACGCTCGGAATAACCCACGATCGGGTTGCCGTCGAGAAACCACACCGGATGCCCGTGCCAGACCTTGCTCGTAGCTTCGGGCAGCGCCTCGCGAAATGCCTGTTCAAGTCGCTCACAGAGCGCACGGTCAGCGAGCGCCAGCTTGGCGTTGTAATCAGCGATGTCGCGCGGAGATCCCATGCCGCCAGTTTAGGCTCGAGCCGGAAGGTTCAGCCAAGCCTGAGAACTCAGCATCTCGCGCCACTAACTTGGGTCGAACTTGCGAACGGTCAGCAGCCTCCTGATTTCGTAAACTGTGGTCATGACCGTTGTCACCACAGCTGCCTTAGTTCAGGCCGTTATTGCGCTGGGCGTTGTTGTCTTTCAGGTTGCTCTCGTCGCTGGAGCCCCCTGGGGTGAATACACAATGGGCGGGCGAAACGCAGGCCGCCTCCCTCGCTCATTGCGGGCCGGAGCTGCAGTTTCCGCCGTCATCATGCTTGCTCAGGCAGGACACTATCTTGCTCAGGCAGGACTGCTCCCGCCCCTTTTGAACCCCACCGCGAACGGCGTAGTCAACTGGATCTGGTTTGGTTTCACGGTCTTGGGAGTTATCGTGAACGCCATCTCGCGCAGCAAGAAGGAGCGGAACATCTGGGTTCCTGTCCTACTCGTGAGTGCAGTGTGCACGTTACTGGTGGCGCTGAACTAAGTCAGGTCGCGGCTGGCCTAGCTACCACTCGCCGAGCACGGCCTTCTTCAGGGTGTCGAGGCCGGTACCGCCGATGTCGAGCGCACGCTTGTGCCACGCTTTCAGATCGAAGGATGCCCCCTCGCGAAGCTCGGACTCCGCGCGAAGCTGCTCCCAGATGCGCTGACCCACCTTGTATGACGGAGCTTGGCCCGGCCAGCCGAGGTAGCGGGTCACTTCAAATCGCACGAACTCGTCTTCGAGGAGCACGTTGTTGCGCATGAACTCGAGGGCGTAGTCGGCGTCCCAGACACCCGCACCGTCGGGTCGTTGCTTGCCGAGGTGCACACCGATGTCCAAGACGACACGGGCGGCACGCATCCGCTGACCGTCGAGCATGCCGAAGCGGTCGCCGTCGTCATCGAGATAGCCGAGTTCCGCCATCAGTCGCTCGGCATACAACGCCCAACCTTCGGCATGCCCGCTCGAACCGGCCAGTTGGCGGCGCCACGTGTTGAGCTGACCCGAGTTGTAGACCGCCTGGGCAACCTGAAGATGATGACCGGGAACACCCTCGTGGTACACGGTCGTTGTCTCGCGCCAGGTGTTGAACTCTGTTATTCCCTCGGGCACGCTCCACCACATGCGCCCCGCGCGCGAGAAATCGTCACTCGGCTCGGTGTAGTAGATACCGCCGTCTTGCGTGGGTGCGATGCGACACTCGAGCTGGCGCATCTGTTCAGGGATGTCGAAGTGAGTCTCGCCCAGTTCGCGGATTGCGGTGTCAGACAAAGCCTGCATCCACGCTTGGAGGGCATCGGTGCCCCGTATCTTTCGCGCGGGATCGGTGGCCAGAAACGCCACCGCGTCGGCGACGCTCCCGCCACACAGTCGCTTGGCAATCGTTTCTTGTTCATCGACCATCCGCGCAAGTTCGTCCAGGCCCCACTCATAGGTTTCGTCGAGGTCGACTGTTGCGCCCAGGAATCGGCGCGAGTGAAGCTCATAGAGGTCCCGGCCAACCCCGTCGTGATCGTGTGAGGCCGGGGCGAGCTCATCGCGCAGAAAAGCAGCAAACTCGCCATAAGCGGCACGGGCCACATCGGCGTTCGCGCGAAGCTTTTCACGAAGCGATTCGGGCAGCGACTCCGGCGCGGTAACGGTGGCAAAGTCGACGAAGAAGCCGTCATCACCGGCATTGCGTTCCGCCTGAGTAATCACCTCGCTGATTTGGCGCTGAGCGGGAACATGCTCTTCACGAATGCCCTGGCGAAGCGTCTCGCGGTAACCCTGCAACGCTCCACCCAGATTGCCCAGTTTCGTGGCAATGGTGGCCCAGTCATCCTCGGTATCAGTGGGCATCAGGTCGTAGACCTCACGCACAGCCTGCGCGGGAGAGGCGATGTTATTGAGATCGCGCAGATGCCACCGGGCGGCACTTGTCTCGAGAGCGAGGCGCAGTTCTGCCGTGAGATCGGCCTGGGTGACGCGGTCAATAGAGTCGACTGTCGTTGCCGAGTCCAGTGCCGACAGGGTTCGTTTCGCGGCGGCCTCCCAAGCGGCGTGACCCTCGGGAGAAAGAT
>CAIOGW010000104.1 GCA_903857985.1 uncultured Microbacteriaceae bacterium | reverse complement strand
GGGTATTGCTGTTGTGCAGCAAGAGTTCAGCACTGTGGGACCAATGACGGTCGCAGAGAATCTCGTCCTGGGACAGTCGGGAGCTCCAGCCTGGTGGAACTCCAAAAAACTTGCCGAGTCTGCAAAGGTCATCCTTAACAGGGTGGGACTCGAAGACATTGACCCGGAGCGTCTCGTCGAGACGCTGTCTGTCGCAGAAATGCAACTCCTTGAGATCGCGCGCGTCCTCGCGAAAGACGCAAAGATTGTGATTTTTGACGAGCCAACAGCCGCACTTTCCGATGCGGAAATCGTCCGCGTTCTCGAGGCGGTCAAACGGCTCGCAAAAGAAGGCCGAAGCGTCATTTATGTGACCCACCGGCTGGGCGAGGTCTTTGAGATTGCCGATCGCGTAACAATTTTTAGAAACGGCCGCAGCCAAGAGCCGCTGGAGGTCAAGAACCTCACCGTCGACAAAGTCGTCGAGATGATGATTGGGCGAGAGCTGGGACACCTGTACCCACCGCGTTCCCAGAAACTCGGTGAAACAATCCTTGAGACAAAGGGTCTGCGCATTCCTGGTCTCGTGGGTGATGTCAACCTCACCCTTCGCCGAGGTGAAATCGTGGGTCTTACCGGGCAGCTCGGCTCCGGTACCTCAGAAATCATGAAGGCCATAGCGGGCACGGCAGATGTCATCAGTGGCAAGGTCATTCTCGAGGGTGAAGAGATTGACCTCCGTGGTCGGGGGAGGGGGATCGTGATGGGAATTGCCTACTGTTCTCCCGATCGCAAGAAGGACGGCATCTTTGCTGGCATTTCGATTCGACGAAACCTATCGTCGCCTTGGTTGCGCCGTATTTCCCGTATCGGCTTCGTGAGTGGTTCCCAAGAACAGAGTGAGGCAACGCGTAGCGCACAAAACTTTGCCATCGATGTGAAGCGACTGAACACCCTCGTGGGAAATCTTTCGGGTGGCAACCAGCAGAAGGTGGCTGTGGGCAAGTGGCTGGGGATTCGCCCGAGGGTTCTTCTGGTTGAGGAGCCAACCCGCGGCGTTGACGTGGGTGCTCGCGCAGAAATTTATGCCCAAATTCGTCGTCTGTGTGACGCGGGTGTAGGTGTGATTGTGAGTTCGTCAGACACCAACGAGATATTGGGTTTGAGTGACACGATTTCAACTTATTACCGAGGCACGCATTCGGCCACAAAGCCCGCCACCGAATGGACAGAGCCTGCTCTCGTCCGCGAGGTAATGCACAGAGGGAGCAAATGACAATGTCAACAGTTGAAAATGTGTCGACTAACTTTCAGGACCGTGCAGGTCTCCGCCGGGGGATAAACATCATCCGAAACTTTGCACTTCCGATTCTGATTGTGCTCGTTTTCGTGGTGGCTAGCTTTACCGTCACCGATTTCTTCAAGTTCGAAACTATTCGTGCAATTCTGCTCGCGACGTCGATAACCGGCATCATCGCGGTGGGAATGACGGCAATAACCCTTTCGGGAAACCTTTTTTCACTTGGTGTGACGGCAACCACTGTCTTCTCAGGCGTTATCTACGTCTGGGTGGGGCAAGCAACAGGCAGCATGTACGTCGCCGCGCTGGTTGCCATTGTGGCCGCGCTAGTGGTGGGAATCATCCAAGGAGTCATCGTTGGACTCGGCCTCAACGCGGTGATTGTGACGCTAGCAGCCGGCTCAATCATCTACGGCACTATTGCCATTCTGACCAAGGGTGAGGCGGTCCAGGCACAAAGTGTGGACTTATCGGGTTTTGCAACTTTCCAGATATTTGGACTGCCTCTGCCGATCATCGTCTTCATTCTGTTCACTGCGCTGGCGTGGTTACTGACAGAGCACACACTCATCGGTCGCCGTGTGCACTTGCTGGGGGCCAACAAAAACACCGCTCGAAACAGCGGAATATCGCCGATGGGAACAACAATCTGGGCATTCGTGGCATTCTCGCTGGGAATTGGCATCGCGGCAGTTCTGCAGGTGTCTCAGACGAGTCAGATTCAAGCCGACAACCTGTCCGGCTTGACCATGGATGTCGTGGCTGCCGTGCTCATTGGCGGAACCGCAGTTACAGGTGGCGATGGATCGCCAATCCGTTCTGCCATCGGTGCCTTGTTTATTGCTACGACGACACAGGTTATGGTTCTCGCCGGTGTTCCCGAGGCAACGAGGTACTTCGTTCTCGGCGCCGTTGTCGTAGCGCTTGTCGTAGTTCTGCACATCTTGAGAAAGGCTGGTTCACGATGAAACCCGTAGGAATCTGGTTCAGGCGTTATCTTCTGCAGTTCATCCTGTTGGTAATTGTTATCGCGGTGATTTATGCCCTGTACCCAAATTTTCGCGTTGACGCCACAATAGAGCGGATCATCCCTCTGGGCGTAATCGCGGCTGGGCTCGCTGTAACAATGATTGCGGGAGAATTCGACCTCTCAATTGCGTCAATGGCAGCTTTCTCCGGAGCTGTTGCGGTGTTTTTGTCTCCGCTCGGACTTGTTGTTTCGGTCATTATTGCCATCATCGTGGGCATCGGCTTGGGCATACTCCAAGGTTGGGCGATTGCAAAGCTAGGCATCAATTCCCTGGTCTTCACCGTGGGAACGCTGATCCTACTGAGGGGCATGACGTGGCTGGTCACTGGTGGCCTTGCAATTCGTGTGGGTGACATTACTCAGACGGATGTTTTCGCCTTGGATCTTCTCTTCGTTACGCCTTTGTCGATTATCGGAATTCTGATTTTGGTCGGACTCGGGATCTTCCTGTCGAGAACTCGATGGGGTCGCGAGCTTTACGCACTGGGTGGAGCACGGCAGGAAGCCATCGCTGCCGGTGTTCGTTACAAGCGAGGAATGATCGTAGCCTTCGGAATTTCCGGCGGTTGTGGCGCCGTCGCTGGGGCACTAGTTAGCGCACGTGGCGGGTCAGCCGCCCCGGATGCCCTGGGAGTCATGCTCATACTCGCCTTGGGTGTTGTTCTTGTGGGAGGTATTTCCTTGGCAGGAGGTCGCGGCTCTATGGTCAACGTTGCCTTAGGGTTTGCCATTATTGCCGTTCTGTCTGCTGGCCTCGCGGGCATGGGAGCTAAGGCTTTCGTTTCGGAGCTCTACATCGGCGTCTTGCTGTTGATTGTGCTGATGGCTGAGTTCTTCATCAGATTCATTGGCGAGCGCTCTCGACGAGCGAAGTTGCGAAGGCTCGCTGCTTAGTTTTGTCGCCAAATTCTGGGGCGCGTCGTGGAAATGGCGCGCCTCAGTTTTTGGCAGCGCACAAGTACTGAATTCTCACTAACGCGTCATCGGACGCTAAATGTTCCCCTGTTGCTGAAAAAGAGAGGTCTGAGCACATCGTGCGAGATGTAGTTATTTGCGAGCCCATCCGAACACCCATTGGCCGATTTGGAGGCGCTCTCTCGACTCTCTCGCCGGCCGAACTGGCGGCATGCGCGATTCGTGCATTGATGGAGCGGACTCAGCTCGACGGGGCGCAGGTAGATGATGTGATTCTGGGGCAGGGATACCCCAGCGCAGAAGCAGCCCCGGTTGGTCGCGTGGCGGCTCTCGACGCCGGATTGCCCTTTACGGTCGGTGGGCTGCAAGTTGATCGTCGTTGTGGTTCTGGACTTCAGGCCATATTAGACGCGTGCATGCAAGTTCAGACGGGTGTCAGCGAGATCGTTATTGCCGGGGGAGTTGATTCGATGAGTCAAGCCCCGATGTATACGTTGGACGCACGTTGGGGCGTTCGAGGCACCTCAGGAATCCGCATGCACGACTCTTTAGGGCGCGCGAGGCAGACTGCGGGTGGCAAGTTCCATCCGGTGCCCGGCGGAATGATCGAAACGGCAGAAAATCTTCGCCGGGAATACAAGATTTCACGTGAAGCTCAAGACGAGTTGGCCGTGCGGTCTCAGGCGCGCGCGGCCGCGGCCATCCACAACGGAAACTTCGATGACGAGATCATTCCCGTTTCGATTTTGTCGCGTGGCCGAGAAAGTCTTGTCAGCGTCGACGAATCGCCGCGCGCGACTACCATGGTCGAGCTTTCTCGCCTCTCACCGATTTTAGTCAAACAAGATCCTGAGTCAACGGTCACTGCGGGAAATGCAAGTACTCAGAACGATGCGGCGGCCGTATGTATTGTGACGAGTCAAGAAATAGCCGAAAAGAACGGTCTCACTCCTATAGTTCGCCTCCGCTCGTGGGCGCGAGCCGGCGTTGAGCCGCACCGCATGGGCATCGGACCCGTGCCGGCGTCGCAACTTGCCTTGGAGCGTGCAGGCCTGACACTCGGTGATATGTCTCTCATAGAACTAAATGAGGCCTTCGCGGCTCAAGTGCTGGCCGTGACCCGAGAGTGGAACTTCACCGACAGCGACTGGGACCGCACAAATGTTCTCGGCTCGGGCATTTCACTCGGGCATCCCATTGGTGCGACCGGCGCAAGAATTTTGGCGACGGGGTCTCGAGAACTTGTGCGTCGTGATGGAGAGTTCTTACTCGAGACAATGTGTATCGGCGGGGGACAAGGCCTCGCGGCTGTCTGGGAGCGTGTGTCCGCGTCGTGAGTGCGAAGAACCTTGGCGAAGCCGTCGCGCCTGTTAATCTTTTTTCTCCCATGGCCATTCGGGGTGTGCACATCCGTAATCGGATCTGGGTACCTCCCATGTGTCAGTATTCGATTTTCGAACGTGATGGAATTCCGCGCACGTGGCACACGGTACACCTTGGGGCGATGGCGGTTGGCGGCGCTGGGCTCATCATGGTTGAGTCAACTGCGGTTGCGCCAGAGGGGCGGATTACTGTTCACGATTGTGGAATTTGGAACGATGAGCAGAGAGATGCGTGGAGAGATATCGTCACCTTTGTGCACAGTCACGGGGCCGTGGCGGGAATTCAACTTTCTCATGCCGGCCGTAAAGCCTCGGTTCGGCCCGATTGGAACTATGCCGGAGCCTCGGGCGCGATGCCGGTGGAAGAAGGCGGATGGCAAGTGATTGGACCTTCTGAGATTCCGTTTGACGCTGAGTCAAAAACTCCGAGAGTCATGGGACCAGCCGACATTGAGTCAGTCATTTCTAGTTTCCGTGCTGCAGCCCGTCGCAGTGTTGAGGCCGGTTTCACGGTCGTTGAAATTCATGCAGCGCACGGTTACCTTCTCCATGAGTTTCTTTCCCCCCTGTCGAATACCCGAAAGGATGCTTACGGCGGGTCCTTGGAGAACCGCGCAAGGCTTTTGCTCCAAATCGTTGAGACTGTTCGCGCAGAAGTGGGGAGTGACGTTGCCGTATTTGTTCGTTTCTCGGCTACGGACTGGTCTGAAGGAGGACTAACCCCTGAAGAGATCAGCAGTGTCGCTCGTTGGTGTCACGACGCCGGATCCGATTTGGCTGACGTGTCCACGGGAGGAAACGTCATTGGTGTGACCATCCCCACGGGCCCGAGCTACCAGGTCACCTTCAGCGAACTGGTGAGGCGAAACGCAGATGTTTCTACCGTGACGGCGGGTCTCATCGTTGACCCAGTGCTCGCTAATGAAATTGTTGCGTCGGGTCAGGCAGATGCTGTTTATTTCGGCCGTGAGCACATGCGGGACCCGCACTTTACGTTTCGAGCGGCGACAGTTCTTGGGGCAGAAATGGATTATTGGCCAGCGCAGTACCTGCGTGCCCGTCCCCAGCGTG
>CAIOGW010000103.1 GCA_903857985.1 uncultured Microbacteriaceae bacterium | reverse complement strand
GCGCGGCCCACGCGAGATCAAGGGTCTCTTCTGCTCCGGCGGCGTTCCCCTGCTCGAGGAGCGACGCGGCCAGAGCTGCCTGCGCCTGAGCCAATCGAGGATCCTTGGGGCCAAAGATCGAGGAACGGATCGACACGGCGCGGCACAGGGATGCTTCTGCAGCAACGACATCGGCAGCCGCAAGCTGGGCGCGGCCTAGGTTCACAAGGCTTACTGCCGTGGCGCGGTGATCCGAGCCGAAATGGCGATCGTTAATCGCCAACGCCCGACCGAGCAAGGTGACGGCCTCTTTCGCGTCGCCGTTCGCCTGCAGCGTAAGTCCCAGATTGTTGAGGGTCCTTGCGGTTGTGGGGTGGTCGACGCCCAGCGCCCTTTCTCGAATCTGAAGCGCTCTCCGGTGAGCGGCACATGCGAGATCCAGGTCTCCTGACTCTCGAGCAAGCTCAGCCCTGTTGTCGAGCGCCGCAGCGGTCTCCGGATCGTCCGCACCAAACAAATCCTCGCTGCATCTAACGGCCTTATCGAGGGTCAGTGCCGCCAGTACCGGTTCGCCGCGGGCCCGGTACAGTCGTCCAAGCTCGGAGAGCGCCACGAGATACGCCGGAGTGCGCGTACGGGCAGGCTCCAGAATCTCCACAGCCTTCTCAGCGGCGGCCAGTTCCGGAGCCTTGCCCGCCCACGCGGGCGTGGCCCCTAGCGTGGCGGTTACGCACATGCACGCCATGGCAATTGCCGTTGCCGCGCGGTCGTTACCGACGGCCTTAAGGAGGCGAGTCAGGCGTTTCTCCCCGCAATCAAGAGCGGCCGCAGATAGTCGACCCACGCCTGGCTGATCCGATCGGGCGAGAATCGCTCGCGGACGGCCTTCCAGGCATTTCTGCGGCACTTGAGCACTTCGTGAGGGCTCGCCACGAGTCGAGAGACAAGGCCCTCGAAGTCAGCCGCGACGTCTGCTGTGGGCCGCTGAGACCTACACGCAGTCAGATAGTCGCTGCCCGCCAGTGGCTGCCGCCGCGCTGCGTTGTCGACGACCCATCCCCCACCCGTCTCACGCACAAGCGTCGCCAGATCGCTCCAGGCAGGACAGACGGCGATCACCGCAAGCCCAGCGGCCATCATGGCGTAGGTCTTGCTTGGCAGACAGACGGTCGCACCACCCGGACTAAGCGTCACGATCCCGATCTGGCAACTCTGCACGTGCCGTCGCCACTCATGGCTAGAAAGCGTTCCGCCAACCGTCGCGCCCGCCATGCCTCGCAACGCATCTTCCAGAGCAATCGCCCGGGCTCCGCTGACCAGCCCCTCGAACGCCACCTCCTTGCCGAGCAGGCCAGCTCGCGACAGCTGGCGAAGACTTTCCACAAGTGAGTCCACATCGTGCAGTCGCCCCAGCTGCCCGCCGTAGTGCATGACAAGCGGCGCGGGCACGACCGATACGGGTACAGGCGTTGTATACAGCCTCACGTCGGTCGCGATCGGCACAACGCCGGGGCGACGGGTACGGCCCCATCGACGTTCGGCGTAGTCGCGCAGGAAGTCCCCAAGATAGACCGTCCCATCGGTGAGATGTTGGTTAGCCCACGTCACCGCACCAAGACTACGTGCGAGCAGGCCTTCGGTGCGTGCGGCCCCGGACACCTCCATCGCATCGGGAAACAGATCATAGAGGAGATGCACGACCCGCACCCCTCGCCAACGGACGAGAAACGCGACGAGCATCGGAGCGAAGAATGTGTTGCTTGTCACAACGAAGAGGTCGCCTCGCCGAGCCTGAAAAGTTGAAACGAACAACCGCAGCGGATACATCACGTACATCTGCAGCCGAAGTCGCAGACGGGTCATTCCGGAACCGCGTGCCGACCGACGGTAGTGGTCCTCCGCCACGGGGGCCACCTCGATCACGCGTGTTGCCGACGCGGCGAGGCTTTCGCAGAGGAAGCGGAAGTAGTCGAGTGCCACGCTGCTGCAGGCGAATATCCGCGGCTTGGAGCCCGTAGCTTTCGGCGGTGCGTCAGGAGAGACCATAGAGCTCGTGGAGAAAACGGAAACCAATGGCAGACCAGGAATACTCGGCCGCGATCCACTCCGCGCCTCGCCGCCCCATCGCGGCTAAGACCGGCCGCGGCGTGACGGTCGCCTCCTGGATCGCGGCCATGAGCCCCGCCACGCTGGGACTCACACACCACCCGCAGCCGTGGCCTTCCACGGCATGCCAAGGGGTGCCACTAGTGGTGATCACGGGCGTGGAGGTCGCCAGAGCTTCGGCGATCGCGACCCCAAAGTTCTCGGATCGGGATGGTTGGATGAACACGGCGAGCGATGCGAGAAAGCCCCTCGCCTCAGCCGCCGACATTGGCGGCTCGAGAGAGACGACGCCCTGGAGCCCGCTTTGCTCGATCAAGACGCGCAGCCGCGCCGCGGTGCCATCGCCGTCCGGGCCGGCAATCCGTAAGCGCCAACCAGGAGGACGCACGGCAGCCCACGCTGCCACCAGGACTTCCAGATTCTTGATCGCCACGAGGCGACCGAGGAAGCCTGCCGTGAGTGACCGCTCGTGCCCCGCGTCAAGAGGCACCGATGGGATATCCACACCAAACGGAATCGTACGAGTGACGGCTCCCGGCGCCACCTGATGCACGGCCGCCGCCTCTTCAGGCGAGGCACACTGCACGACACGGGCGCGCTCAAGCATCCGCCGCACCATCAAGGCTAGTGCAGCTCGCTTGCGAAAGCCGCTCTTGCGCATTGCAGGCCCCATAAGCATGCCGTGGGGTGAGATGATAAAGGGCAGTTGCGACCGCATCGCCGCTGACGCAGCGGCGAGGACCACTGGCGTCCAAATGCCGTGGATGTGCAAGATTGGCGGAGTCGTGGACTTAGGAGTAGACACGAGATCACAAACGAGTCTTCGGCTGCGGCGCATGGTGCGCAGCGTGGGAAAGACTCCGCCCCGCCCCGCCAGCGGGGTCACTGCCGCTCCAGAACTGGCGATGGACTCGCAGAGCGGCCCACCACAAGCCCCGGCCACTGTCACGCGAATCCCTCGCCCCACGAGAAGCGCTGCCAATCTCCCAACTACAACGGGTAAACCGCCGTCTGCATCAAGCGTGCTAGCAACCATCATGGCTTCAGCAGGTACGCGCCGATCGACCTCGGCGGTTTCTCGCCCACAAGGCGATGATTCCAGGGTCACGACCTTGGCATCACTGCACGGTAACGCCGTTCCGCCATCTTCAATTCGATCATGTACTCATACATCGCCCGCAGGCGGCAATACTGCAAGCCTGCCCAGCCATCGAGAAATCCACCGCGTAGCACGTAGAGCGCCAGAAACATGATCCACGGCCGAAACGGCAGGCGGTAAAACATCTGTTTGATGAGCCGTCGACGTTTGGCTGGGTCACGGGAGTGCCCCCACTGCCATCCTGTCGGCCTGGCTCGTTCTTCGCTCAACCGATGTGCCTCCATCGTGGAGTAGGTGTTGTGTCGTTCGACCCACGCTGAGATTCCCTTGCTGAAGGGGAAGTGATGGAAGTGGGTCTGGAGAAGCCCTGCAGCGCCGTGCGCGACCAACTCCTCGTTGATGTCTCGTGTGAACTGCACACGCGTAGGTCGCATCAATCGCCCCGCCCAGGTTGGATACCCAGTGGCACGTCGAAGCCACCTTCCGAAGAAGAAGTCTCTTCGACGGATCCGATACAGCACAATATCCTGAGGCGCGCCGGCGATGGCCTGCGCAATTTCCAACGCCATGTCCTCTGGCACACGTTCATCCGCATCCATCATCAAGACCCAGTCGTAGTCCGCCACGAGCGCCAGCGCTACGTTCCGCTGGTCGGCGTAGTTGGTAAACTCTCTGTACACGACCTCTGCGCCGGCGTTACGGGCACGCTCCGCAGTGTCATCCGTACTGTATGAATCGAGCACCAGCACCTTCTCGGCGAACGAGCATGAAGCAACGCATTCAGCGATGTCGATTGCTTCGTTGCGCGTGATGATCACCGCCGCTAACCGCGAACCGTGTGATTCAGGAGCCATGCCGTTGGCCATCCCCTCTCACAAGGCCGCGATAGGCCCGCTCCCGGACAATGCGAGCGGGGTTGCCTGCAACCACCGCGTGCGCCGGTATGTCGCGGGTCACCACGGAACAGGCCGCAGCCACCGCTCCTTCACCCACCGTTACACCAGGCAGAATCGTGGCCCGGGCGAAGATCCAAGCGCCCTGATTGATTCGAATGGGTCCCGTCACGAGAGGTCGGTCGGCTCGGTCGATGTCGTGCGACGCCGTGCAGAGAAAGACATCCTGGCTCACCGTCACGTCGTCGCCAAGAATGATGTCGTCGACGCAGTAGCAGTCCACGTCGGCCGCCAGACAACTTCGTTCACCGATAACGAGCGACCGCGGCGAGTAGATGCGACACGACGGATGAATGACTGCAGAACATCCGATCCGGCCACCATATCCGCGAAGCAGTAATCGTCGAAGAAAGCCAAAACAGAGCGGAGTATGGCGGAAGATGACGGCACCGAACATCCGCCAACTCAGCAAATACAGCCTCGTGGCCAGCGTGTGCGACGATGCATACAGCTGCGGGCTATAGAAGGAGTCGGACATCTCGATCAGCTAGTTCAAGGAACGCACAACGAACAGGCTGCTCTCAGGGCAACCAAACTCCTTCGCGGAGAACGTTACCGCACTCGCGTGCCAGGCTTTCGTCATGAAATAGCCACTCAGCCTTTCGAGCGTGGGAAGCGTAACATCCTCGATGACATAGAGTCCCCCAGGCCGAAGCCGATGATGGCTATTCTCGAAGAACGTGATGCCAGCCTCGAACGTGTGGAGCCCGTCGTCGACAATAAGGTCAAACTCACACAGTTCGGGATTCCGCCACATTGCGGCGATGGACTCAGGGCAGGTCTGATCGACGTAAAACGTCTTGATTCGATCCTCGGCAAACAAGATTTCCCTGTCGATGTCGGCACCGTAGATCGCCGCGTTCGGAAAGTAGTCTCGCCAGGCTCTCAGAGATGCCCCCGGACGGCCCGTCACGCTCATGTTCGAGGGGATATCTGGATTGTTGGTGCCCAGCCCGCACTCGAAGACCTTCCGTACGGCGAACCGACAGTGTTCAAAGAGCGACGCATAAAAGTCAGCGTACGAATGGGGGGCGTGGCCGTATGGATGCGGGCCTGTGGATCGCGTTCCCTTGTCGGAGCCGTAAAGGTCGCAGATCGCGGCAAACGACGAAAAGGTGCGGGCTGGGTAGTGCACCGAGAACGTCCTGTAATCGAAACGGGCGATCATCTTGCCAACGAATCTCGGCGCTGCCCAGTCGCGATACCACCGGAGACCACGGCCGCCCGTCATGAGGCGATCGGTGGCAATGAGGGACTCACGCAATGGTCTAAATCCACTCATGAACACTCCTCAACCCTGGTGTTATCGAATAGTTGTGCCCGTCGAGGTCGGGCTCGCACCAGCCGATACGGCGTCTGGTGGATGCCCGTGATCAGAGAAGTGTTTGGAAGCCGGTCGGTGGCCGCAACGAGAGACCGAAGGTGGGCAAGGCGGGCCTGATCAATCGGCCACCGGATCTCATGGCCGCGACTCACCCACGACAGTTCCGAGGCGTCGGATAGCTTCTCGTCGAGTACAAACTCGATCTTCGGCAGGGCGAAGCCATCGTGCGTTATGAGAGCGAACGACGTCACCGGGAAATCATCGTCGAACACCATCCACGGGATGCCGCGCGAGGCTGCCTCGCTCAGCCGGCGGCCCTGATCGACGTGATCATCGAAGTACGCCAACGCCCTGGAAAGATCGTGGCCAGTAAAATCAAAGTCCGCCCAGTCTCGCTGGACGAACGTGACTCCCGGTGCGCGATAAGCCAGAGCGGCCAGGTCGATGTCGAAACTCAGGATCGGACAGCGTGGAAGAGCCGTGGACAACGCCCAAGCACTTGCCCCGCGATACGTGCCTGAGTCGATGACCAGCGAAGGCTGTGTGACCTGGGCGAGGAGGTACAGCCACAGCAGATTGTTGAACCGGCTGCCCCCTGATGGATCCCGGAAGGGGCTGGCAAGGTAAGCGTCGTAGAAAACGCGCACTTGCGCGACGGTGTCGGTCGCTGACTGAAGCGGCCACACGCTCGCTTCCGCCTGCCAGCAATCGAAGGTATCGGCCAGGGCGGTGAGCATCCGATCCAGGGCATGACCCGTTGGCCGGCAGTCAAAGTCCAGGCCCGGCTTCACGAGTTGCAGGCCTACCATGCCTAGCCCGGCGTCGAGTGTGCGTTTTGTCAGTCGCCTGAGTTTCATGTCGATAAGGCCGTGGCTGCTACGGGGCGAGATGGCGATCGCAGGAAAGTGTCTCCGTCGAACAGGCAGTCTGGACGGTTTCCCCCCAGAATCCATTCATACACCGTGTTCATCTGCTGAACAACGACCGGCCACGAGTAGGCATTGGCCACGTGCTCGCGGCATCTCAGGCCCATGGACCGCAGCTCGTCGGGGCCGGTCCGCAGAGCCGAAGCGAGTGCGATGCCGAGGGCCGAGGTTTCTGGGGCGACCCACCAGCCCATCTGTTCGCGTTCCAAAGCGCCCCATGGGGTGCCGGTGGTGGTGATCACCGGCTTACCGCGCTCCATGGCCTCCGCGATCGCATTGCCAAAGTTTTCGGAGTACGACGGACACACGAAGAGGTCGCAGTCTTCGAGAAACTGCGTACGATCGCGGCCGTACACGGGGCCCGTCACTCGCACGTTGTGTAGGTTGAGATGACGAACCAGTGACTTGAGTGAGTCCGCATGACCACCGGAATCAGGCCCTACAATAACGAGATCCCAATCAGTGGTGTCGCACCCGCTCCATGCTTCGATCAGGTTGGGGAGGCCCTTCTTCGGATGAAGGCGACCTAGATAGCCGCACCGTCGGGGGCCACCCATAGAGGGCGGCTGTCGCGTTGGTGCGAGGGGCGCCACATCGAGACCGTTGGGGATCACCGCGATCGGTTGTCGTAGGCCGGCCCGACGGCAGGACAGAGCCTCCGAATCGGCCGTGGCATGGATCACCGCGGCGGAGTTCAGCGCTCTTCGCTGTCCTGCCAGCCAGGCCACTCGTTTTCGTGTTTGGCGATGGGCCAACGCCCATGGTTCGAGCATGCCGCGAATGCTCCACACGACAGGGACGTCGGACTGAGCCAGCAGCGCACTCACCAGGAGCGTAGTTTCGTCCCACATTCCACTCGCATGCACAATGTCGACGGAACCTTCAGAGAGTCGCTTGAACAGGTACCTACGGGCGCTCGACAGCCGTTCGAACACATGTCCCTGGTGAACCGACATTGTCGCCTCTCCCCAGCGGCTCCTATGCAACTTCCATGCTGCGTCGAGCCGACTGCAACCCAGCACTGTGACGTCTGTACCGGGCAGGTTCGCGAGGCCGCGGGCCAAGCCCGAGACCGACTCAAAAGGCCCCCCGACCTTCGGATCGAGTCCGGTGCTCAGAAGGATGATGCTCAATCGCGTCATCGCCGCCGCCGGCCTGCGGAATTTCGGTCGTCTCTCTTCAATCGCGCTGCCTCGTACATCCGCTCATACCGCTCCATAACGGCTCCCTCGCAGTAGTTGTCGCTCACATAGCTGCAGAGGGCTTGCTCGGACGGCGGCTTGAGGCGGCCATCCAGATAGTCTGTCAATTTCGCCCTCAAGGCCACTTGGTCCCCGGGCATCGTGAGAAACCCGGGCAGCACCGGACCGACCACCTCGGGGATCGCCCCGACGGACGTGGCGAGGACAGGCAACCCGTGAATCATGGCTTCGAGACTGATGAGACCGAAGCACTCCAAGGCGCGCGTGGGCAGCAGAAATAGATCAGCCGCTTGATACGCGAGATGGAGCGTGTCATCGGAAATGCGCCCCATCATGGCGATGTCATCTTCGCAGCCGGCTTGGTCGATCAATCGCTCCAACTTCCCACGGTCCGGTCCATCTCCTGCAATGTGAAACGTACAGCGTCCAGCCGATGCCAACGGGGCCGCGGCCACGATCGCATCTTCGATGCCGTAGCGATATCGCAGTTGCCGCACGGTGAAGAGGGCCGGGCGATCCGCAGCCCAGCCGAGCAAAGCCTTCGCCTCGGAACGAGGCATGTTTCTTCGCCACCCTTCGTAGTAAAAGTGAGGGACCACGTGGTATGAGATCCGCAGGCCGGGGTGCTCCTTCGCGAGCTCACCAGCTGTAAACCGGGAAAGAACATGTGCGGCATCGGCCCGCGCGAGCAGCGTTCGCTCCATCCCGCGGACGATTGGCAACCCCAGGCCTTGATTGACCAGCCCCACGATACCCTGCTGCGACCACGTGAGCATCTGCTCCGGAGCCACCGGCGAATGGATCGTGTACACGAGCGCTGACTGCTGCGGCACGCGACGCAGGGCTCGCAGGACCGCATGTCCCGTGAAGATGGTGTGGAAATGGATCACGTCAAACTGTTTCGCAGCGAGAATGCGTGTCACGGGTGCGGAGTATGCTGCGAGAGCTGCCGTGAAGCGTCGCGGATCCCAATACGCAAACCGTGGCCTGCTGAACAAGTGGCAGGTCACGCCCTCGATGAAGCTTTCGCACGGCGATGCCACATTGCTCATGAAGTCCGCAGCGACCAGATCCACGCTGTGCCCGCGCCGAGCAAGGGCCTTGGCGGCATCCCACGCCACGCGTGCGAGCCCGCCCGGCTGGCTTGGGAAGAAGCTATCGGCAACGATCAGGATGTTCATCGACTTCCGTTCACAGCGTTCTCATTGAAAGCGATGGCGAGCGTTGTGCCAGCGATGTGAGTGATCGTGCGATCAGAAGCCAGCTTCGATAAAGCTCTCGTGACGTCTGGGATCATGAGGTAGTCGTGCCAGATCACCGCTCCGCCCGCGGTAAGCATAGCGAAGGCTTCGGCGGAATCCCGCAGCACCGCGGCCTCACTGTGGTCGGCGTCTACAAACACGAGATCGACGCGACCGCGAAAACGGGAGAAGTCAAACGTCGCCGAATTGGCCGTAATGGCCTCAATTCGATCGGCGAGCACATGGCCGCGAAACCAATACCCGACGCTTGTTGGCTCGCAGAAGGCAGCTTCGGCCCCGAAGTCAAAAGCTTCCTCCATCACGTCAATCGTGTGCACGCGAGCATCGGCTGCGGCGTTTGCGGCCAGGTGCAAGGCGGTGCGACCATCGAACGTGCCAAACTCAAACACCTCCTTC
>CAIOGW010000102.1 GCA_903857985.1 uncultured Microbacteriaceae bacterium | reverse complement strand
TGGCCTCACGTAAACTTGCTCTCGGTTCCGTGTCCGAGCGGCCGAAGGTGCAACTCTCGAAAAGTTGTGTGCGTGAAAGCGCACCGTGGGTTCAAATCCCACCGGGACCGCCAATAAAAAAGACTCCCATGTTCGGGAGTCTTTTTTATTGGCTTGGTTTGTTAGTGCTGGGATTTGGGAGGAGGCAGTCCTGTGGACTGCCGACGGCTCCCACCGGGACCGCCGTTTACGCACCCCCATCGACATCGCTGTCCGAGACGAACATCGAGCCATGAGGGTTCCACTGGAACTACTGGAGGTGGACCCCCGGCGCCCCGGCTCAATACTGTACGATACGATTCGTATACATGCACAATTTGCCGTCTTTCGGAGGTTGTTCGTGATGTCAATGCTGGGCGACGCAGATGCCGTAATCGTCTCGTATCGACGAACCCCCTTCGCTCGTGCACTGAAAGGGTCACTCGCGCACGAGAGACCAGAAGACCTCGCTCTCACGGCGATTTCGGGTGCACTCGCCGATGTTCCGGGCTTAGATCCCAATCAATTTGACGACTTCATTCTGGGCACAGCCGTTCCCGAGGGTGCTCAAGGAGACAACGCAGCTCGGAGAATCGCGGTCTATGGAGGCTGGGATCAGCTCCCAGGCACCACCATCAATCGTTTCTGTGCGTCCTCGCTTGAGGCGGTGATCATGGCGTCACGAGCAATTAGAGCGGGGGATGGTCAGGCGTATTTAGTTGGTGGTATGGAGTCGACGTCGTCAACACCGCCTGTCCCTCACAACGTTTATCCCGCTCACAACGAGGCGGCAATTCGAGCACAAGAAATCTTCACGTCAGTCGCACCGTGGGTGGACCCGCGCGAATTGGGTTTGATGCCCGACGTATATGTGCCCATGGGCGTGACGGCCGAATTCGTCGCCCAACACACTGGCACGACGCGTGCCGAGCAAGACGATTGGGCCCTCCATTCTCAACAACGCGCCGCAAGCGCGATTGAGCGCGGATACTTTGTTGACGAAATTAGTCCCCATCTTCGATCGGACGGTTCGATTGTTCACGCAGACGATTGCCCGCGCCCACTCACGACGCTGGAGAATCTCGAAACCCTCGCACCGGCGTTCAGGGCAGGCGGTTCCGTGACGGCCGGCAATGCCAGTCCGCTCAGTGACGGTGCCTCGGCCGCCGTCATCATGAGTGCTCGCGCTGCCAAGGAAGGCGGACTGACCCCGCTCGCCCGAATCATCGGAGCGACCGCGAGTGCCTTGTCGCCAGAGATCATGGGTCTCGGGCCAATTGGGGCGACGCATAAGCTACTGGCGCGTCTTGGACTTGCGATCGGCGACATCGATGTGGTGGAACTGAATGAAGCTTTCGCTGCCCAAGTGGTTCCTGTCGTGAGGCAGCTTGGCGCTAATCCCGAGAGAGTCAATGTCAATGGGGGAGCGATCGCTCTGGGCCATCCCTTCGGCGCGACCGGCATCAGGCTCGCGGGCACTCTGACGCGATTGTTGAAATCTCAAGACAAGACGTTGGGGCTCGCAACTCTCTGCGTCGGTGGCGGACAGGGTGTCGCCATGGTGTTGGAGCGCCTGTCGTGACTGAAAAGACGATTGACAGCTTCATCCAAGGTCTGATTGCAACCGAACCATCCTTGGCCTGGTTTGGGTTCGAGATCGAACACGCTCACCAAGGCGCTGCAATTGTCACCACCATCATTCGACCCGAACAAATCAATGCGAACGGACTCGCCCACGGAGGAGTCCTCTTTGCCCTTGCCGACCAATCATTTGCAATGGCTGCCAATACTGTCATCAACTTCGCGGTCACGACTGAGGCGCAGATTCAATACCTTGCTCCAGCGCATTTAGGCGACACAGTGGTTGCGCACGGTCGAGTGGTCTACAGGGACGAAAAACGCGTCGTTGTTGACGTGTCACTCACGATCGACAAAGTGGTCATTGCCCTCTTCAGAGGTACGGCAAGGGCAGCCAGGCAAAAGAGCGCGACAATCACCTAATCGTGAACACGTCCGATGACGAACTCGCTGTCGGGTGCATCCGTGCAAGGTAGTCCTGAAGCGATGAGCGACTGACGAGCTAACTTCATGAGCCGGTCGGGAATACGCGGAGCTGGTGCGCGCAAGGCACCCCCATTGAATCCCGCCAACCATTCTTGATACTTCCACGCGGTTCGGTTGATGACCGTGGTACCTCCAGCAGCCGCCGTCAGAATCGTGGTGTTGGCTGAACGGGCTGGCGAAACACGCCACCACATCTCCATCGCTTCGTTCCACTGGCCTTCTCGGGCGAGTTGGAAGGCGCGCGGAAAGTAGTCACTCATCCAATTGGTGTTGCTGGTTCCAGAGAAGTGAAAATCCAGAGCGGACATGAGGGGGATCGCGTCAGCTTCGAGCGGACAAGAAATAATGACTTCGTCGCGAAAGTGGTGGTACATCTCCATGATGCCGCCAATGCCGGGCAGTCCCTGCTCTGCTTTCACCGCGACGATATTTGGGATCTCATCAATCACTCGACGAACAAAGGACACTGGCATACCCGCGTTATCGATTCGTTCGAACCCCCAGGCCGGTAATCCAAAAAGCATTGCGCCGAGGCTTGTTGAATCCGCAAGTCGCTTTGTGTAATCGAAGACTTGGTCGAGAGTGGTCGGCCAAAATGCCGTGGGATACGAAATAAGGACGCTGTCTGCTCCCTCTTTTTCAGCAAGGGAGAGGGCGTAGATGTTCTCTTCTAGCGTGTTGAATGCTGCGTGGAAGAAAAGATGAAAATCGGGCCCACCCGCTTCTCGGGCGACTGCGGTAATCCTCGCGTTTTCGTGGGGGGTAATCGCTACTTCTGTGACGAGAAGCGTTCCGGCAAATCCCAATTCTTTCAGTTTGAGAATGTCGTGGCGCAGGGCGCTTTCGTTGATCTTCGCGAAATCCGGGCTGTACGAGGGCATCGTGACTCCGATGGCACCGTTCCAATTTTCCTTTGCCCAGGCGCGAGCCTCGGTTTTGGTGTACTCGATCATAGCTACTCCTCTTACTTTCGTGTTGTGACGATGCCGACACCCAGCTCGGTGCCTATACCCGTTGCCTTGGCCCGATTGACCAGCATTTCCGCAACCACAATGTCCTGAATCCCGGATCCTGTCGATTTGTAGATGCGGATTCCGCTCTCGACGTCGAGTGCGTGTCGACCGGAAACGACCTCCGACAACGCGACAGTTTTTGAGTCGACATCGATGCCCTGATTCCTGGCATCGATGAGATCCCCGCTGCCGTGCAAAACCTCTTCGAGGGTGTCGGCCACAATAACGTGAGCGCGGGCGAGGAGTTCCGCCGGCAGTTCCCGCTGGGCGGGGGTTGTCGATCCAATTGAAATAACCGTGGCGTGTGGCCCAACCCACTCGGCTTCAATGGTGGGAGTCTCATCGGCAGAACGAGCAGCACAGAGGATGAGGTCCGCATCGAGGACTGCGGATTCCGCAGACTCAGTGGCAACCACGGGAATGCCGAGCTCTTTCGAGATGTCAGAGGCAAACCTCAAGCGGTTTTGCTCGGTGGGGCTGTAAACCTTTGCTCCGGCCAGGTTGAGAACGCGCGATAAGGCGAGCGCATGAGATCGCGCCTCGAAGCCCGATCCGATAATGCCGAGAGTCACAGGTGAGGTGGGCGTCATCTTTTCTGCGCCCACGGCCGTGGTGGCGGCTGTGCGCAGGCCGGTCACTCGATTGCCGTCCAAGAGCGCCACCAAGTCACCGGTCTCCTTGCTGAACAGTGAAATGAGGTATGCCACGCGCATGCCATCGGCTGCGACACCTGTAATTGATTTGTAGCCGAAGTACATTCCGCTCGACGGGACCGACGGCATGATGCGAATCCACTCGCGATCGCTGCTGGCAAAAATCCGACCGGGGTTTCGGCGGTCGCTCATTTCTCCTTCGTAGGCGACTCGGATGGCGTGCACCGCGTCCTCCCAGGAGGACAAGTGCTCAACGTCTGAATCGGTCAAGAAAAGCGTCGGCGTTTGAGCGCCCTTTCCAGATTCACTCATGATTCACCCTTTCGGTGAGCAGACTCTAAAACAATACGATTCGTATCGTATACTGCCTTGACGGATATACGAAACACTTAAGCGTGCAACGGAAGGCTATTTACTTTGATTGCAACAGTTAACCCCGCTACTGGCCTCACGGAAATGATTGTGGAGCCACACTCAGGCAAAGAAGTCAATCAGCGCATCACCGAAGCTGCAGCGGCTTTTGAGGTTGTCAGTGCAGTTTCATTCGAACAACGAGCACTCTGGATGAATGCCGCCGCCGCGCTGCTCGAAGCCGAGGCTGAAAGCCTGGGCCAGCTCATCACCGTCGAAATGGGCAAACCGATTTCTCAGTCGATTGCAGAAGTCAGGAAATGCGCGACGGTCATGAGGTTCTATGCCGAGAAGGCAGAAAAATTCCTTGCCAGCGAGTCACTGTCTGACCCCACGACGGTGGGAGCATCCCACGCGCGTTCCCAGTATCAGCCCTTAGGCGTCGTGCTCGCTGTGATGCCGTGGAACTACCCTTTCTGGCAGGTAATCCGATTCGCGGCGCCGGCGCTCATGGCCGGCAACACGGCGCTCCTCAAGCACGCCTCGAACGTGCCACAGGCGGCAATGTTTCTGGACACGCTATTTGAACGCGGCGGTTTTCCCTCGGGGAGCCTGAGAACCCTCCTCATTGGAAGTAACGAGGTTGAAGCCGTTATTTCCGACAGGCGCGTAAAGGCGGTCACTCTCACTGGCTCAGAACCAGCCGGTCGATCCGTGGGCGCGTTGGCGGGCAAGCACATTAAGAAAGTGGTGTTGGAATTGGGTGGGTCGGACCCGTTCATCGTTTTGCCCAGAGCCAATCTGGGCGCCGCCGTTGAGACTGCCCTCAGGGCGCGAGTATCAAATAACGGGCAGTCGTGCATTGCGGCCAAGCGCTTCATTATTCATGAGGAAGTTTACGAGCAATTCGTTGGCGAATTTAGCAGAGCCATGGCATCCCTCACGGTGGGGGACCCTTTGGATTCCGAAACTCAGGTTGGTCCGCTGGCGACAGAGTCAGGGCGGCGAGAATTGTGTGAACTTGTTGACGATGCTCGAGCCAAAGGGGCCACGATTCTCACCGGTGGTACGGCACTCGATCGCCCAGGCTGGTTCTTCGCACCTGCGGTCATTGCTGATTTGCCAGACAGCGCCCGGCTCGTCCAAGAGGAGGCGTTTGGGCCCGTGGCGAGCGTTTACCGAGTGAAGAGTAATGAAGAAGCTTTGCGTGTAGCAAATCAAACAAGTTTCGGGCTTTCAAGTTCGGTGTGGACGAACGACGACGCTGAACAGGAGTGGTTTACTTCCCACCTGGATGCCGGCGCTGTCTTTATCAACGGGATGACCGTGTCTTACCCCGAGTTACCGTTCGGTGGGATCAAGGACTCCGGAATCGGCCGCGAGCTCGCTGCGGTGGGAATACGCGAATTCTGCAACCTCAAGACGGTCTGGAAAGCGTAGTGCGAAAAAGTATTGCTTTCGAGAAGCTGTCGGCGTAGAGTTCGATACGAATCGTATTGAATGAGAGGGAGCGTTGGTGAAGACAGACGTTGACGTCGTAGTAGTCGGCGGGGGACCAGTTGGGTCAACAGCGCTTGCCCTCTTGGGTCAGGCGGGCCTCACGGCAATTGCGTTCGAGAAGGACGCGGAAATGTGGCCGACCGCGCGGGCCGTCCATTTTGACGGTGAAACGATGCGAACGCTCCAGGGACTCGGTATCGCCAGTGAATTCGAGCGCGTGACAATCCCCATGAAAGATGTGGCAATCATCAATGAGGATGATGAAATTCTCGTTCATGCCTCGACTGATGCCATCGGTGGCCAGGCGTGGCACGATCACATTAGCTTTCACCAACCTGACGTCGAAAAGCTCATTCGGTCTCGTCTCGAACACATTCCCGGTGTGGAGTTGCGATCGGGTGAAAATGTGACCCGAGTGGAAAATGTCGACGGCGGAGTGGTCGTCACCACGCAATCGAGCGACGGAACGACGGACTCCACACGGGCTCGATGGGCAATCGCGGCGGATGGTGCACGATCATCAGTTCGATCGTCACTCGGAATTGAGAGCGACAAATTCGGCGAGGACGAACAGTGGCTCGTTGTTGATGGCCAGCTCGTCGATTCACCCGGCTGCGACGCCGACATGGTTCAGTTCGGAAGATACAGTCGCCCAGCTTTGTGGTTGAGATTGCCTGGCTCACGTGTCCGGATGGAATTCATGTTAATGCCGGACGATGACCTTGATGAGATTGTCACCCCGGAGGCCGTAGAGCGAATCAGCCGCGGCGTATTGCCGGTGGGTAACTTCTTCCCGGATCGTCAGGCGATTTACACTTTCCGGGGTCGAATTGCGCGCGAATGGCGGAGAGAAAACATATTCCTCGCTGGTGATGCCGCGCATCAGGCCCCACCGTTGTTCGGCCAGGGGCTGTGCGCAGGGATTCGTGATGTTCAGAACCTCGTGTGGAAGTTGGCAACTGTGCTCCGCGGGGATGCGGGTGATGACCTCCTCGACACCTATGAGAGCGAGCGTAAACCGCACGCCACCT
Organism: uncultured Microbacteriaceae bacterium; assembly: GCA_903857985.1. Taxonomy (GTDB): domain Bacteria; phylum Actinomycetota; class Actinomycetes; order Actinomycetales; family Microbacteriaceae; genus UBA963. The sequence goes on along the minus strand of CAIOGW010000102.1, from coordinate 1,053 downwards.
TCTGGGTGAAAACTGCTTCTGAGCAAGCGGTCATGATTCAGACCACGAGCCCCGAAGTTGCCGCCGGACGTGATGCGTTCATGAAGGCACATCCGGAAGCGAGTGCGGCTCCCGCGGCACCGGCACTCGGCCCGGGACTTCACGCGGGTGATCGTGACGAACGCGCCGGTACTCTTGGCCCACAACCATTCTTGAGTGATGGTGTTCGACTCGACGACATGGTGGGGCCCCACTTCCTGGTGGCAACGACACGTGAAATCTTCGACGGCCTCTCGCCGGCCGCGAGGTCCGCGCTGGAAGGCGACGGAGACGTGGTGACTCTGACCGACCCCGCGAAAGTAGGGCAGATTCTGAAAGGGCTGGGGGTCTCTGCAGTAGTCCTTCGCCCAGATCACTACATCTTGGGAGCCGCGGATGAGGTCGCCGAGTTGGAGAGTTTGTTGGGACTCATTCCTTCTCTCGCGCATCAGCAAGCGAAATAGTCGGTCGAAAACGAAAAAAGGATTATTCATGTCTTTCAGCCCCATCACTCACATTCGGCACTTTGATATTGCGGTGCCCGATTTCGACAAGCAGATCGAGTTTTACAAGGACCACTGGGGCCTCACCGTTCAGCACGACGACGGGAACGTGGTCTATTTTGCGGCTGAGGGATCGCCCGAACAATACGTCACCCGAGTGCGCAAGAGTGACGATAAGCGCTTGGACCTTGTTGCATTTGGTGCCGCAGATTCCACCGCCGTGGATGATCTGGCGGAAAAACTCATTTCCTCGGGAGTGCAGCTGATTTCCGAACCGGACGAATTGCAGACGCTTGGTGGCGGTTACGGCTTTCGTTTCTTTGACCTAGAAGGTCGCACAATCGAGGTTTCGAGCGATGTCACGGTCAGAAAACACAGAAAAATCGAAGAGCGAGAAGCAATTCCCGTTCGTCTCTCTCACGTTGTTCTGAACTCTTCGCAACCCGAAAATATGCGCGCGTGGTACGAGAGGCACTTGGGCTTCCGGCTTTCTGACACTCTCAATCATCCGCACATGGGCGACCTCTTTTAC
>CAIOGW010000101.1 GCA_903857985.1 uncultured Microbacteriaceae bacterium | reverse complement strand
GAGTGAGGGATTCGAACCCCCGAAGGCTGAGCCGTCTGATTTACAGTCAGATCCCTTTGGCCGCTAGGGTAACTCGCCGGCGTGCCATGAGGCACAAAAGACAACATTACCGTTTGGACAACGCCCGACGAAATCCCCGTTCACGAAGACTCACACGCATGGTGTGACCTAACGAATGCCGATCGCGGCCGCGTACTCGTTGGCCTTATCGCGCACATCATCTGCGTAAGAATCAAGCTGGTTGTAGCCCCAGAGCCCCTGCCTCCAACCGTCTGGCGTGGTCATGGTGTCCGACGAAAAGCAGAGGTAGTTTGCCGACGACACAACTGAGTCATCAATCTGCTGCCCGTCGGGATTGCCGTCGCCGTTTCCGTCGACATTCCAGGCAGCCCACGTCTGCGGAATAATCTGCATCGGCCCCACGGCCCGGTCGAAGTCCGCGGAGCCGTCGAAGTTGCCGTCATCAAAATCGGGAATGTTCATCGTGCCCTCACCCACGAGTGGAACGCCAAAGATGGGAACGCTCATGAATCCAGCATCGTCGATGAAATCCCCAAAGAGTTCGCCGTGGTGCGATTCCACCCAGCCAATGCCGGCGAGAGTGTTCCATGTCAGGCCACACTCGGGCCATGTGAGAGCGAGTCGCACGGCACCGCCCGCATACGCCGCGAGAACGCGAGCGGGGATACCCGTCTTTTCGGCCGTGTCGGTGACCCATGCCTCATCGACAACCGTGACCAACGGCGCCGTGCGCACACTCGCATCCGTGAGCGATGGGTCGTACGGCGGCAGGGGCGCACCCACGGGCATCATCAACGCGCGCCTGGCGGAATCACCGGCGCCACACGAAGCAAGAGAAGCAATAAGAATCGTCACGAGCATCACGAGCGTTCCCACCGCAATCGTGCGGTTGCGCCGAACGATGCGAGATGTCACCCCACCATTTTGGTGCTGCACGCTGACGAAAACCTGAGGGCTCGCCACCTTTCTCCGGCGGCGTCCCTGGCCGTCATACCGAGACGAAATGAATACGATGGGGGTATGGCAGATTCAACATTCGACATCGTCAGCAAGGTCGACCCCATGGAAGTGGACAACGCCTTCAACCAGGCCACCAAAGAGATCGAACAGCGCTATGACTTCAAGGGTGTCGGTGCTTCGCTCGAAAAGTCGGGTGAGAAGTTTCTGATGAAGGCGAACTCCGAAGAGCGCGTCAAGGCCGTTCTCGAAGTTTTCGAGTCCAAGCTCATTAAGCGCGGTATCACATTGCGCCAATTGGATGCCGGGGCGCCTTATGCCAGCGGCAAGGAGTTCCGCATCGAAGCGACCATGAAAGAGGGGATCGACCAGCCCAACGCCAAGTTGGTCAACGTCGCGATTCGCGAAAAGGCACCCAAGTCGGTGAAGTCACAGATTCAGGGCGATGAGATTCGCGTCTCGTCAAAGAGTCGCGACGACCTGCAGGCCACCATGGCCATGCTCAAGGGTGAGGACTTTCCCGTGGCCCTGCAGTTCGTAAACTTCCGCTAGGCCTGATTTCGACAAGCTCAATCGACGGCCGCAAGCTCAATCGACGGCCGGCATCTCAATCGACGGCTAGTTGTAGCCGAAGGGCACATCGCCCCACGCCCGGCGCACGTCGGCATCGGGGTCGTTCACCACGGTGTCTGTGACGTCAATGATGAGCGTTGAGCGCGTCTTCAGTCGATATTGAGGCCACGGCCGGCTGGCGTTCGCCTCGGGGTCACCCGTGCGCGCAAACGACAGCCAGTGCTCGTGCATTCGGTCCATGGTGCGCCGGGCAGCAGCTAGCCCGCCGAGGCGAAACACCAGGTCTTTCTTGCCGACCTTGGTGGGTAGTGTGCCGAAGACGTAGGGCAACTCGGTCGCGTGCATGGCCCCCAACCCCATCAGCTTCATGAGCGGCGGCGCTTGATCAAACCGGTACATCCACGTGGGCGCGAAAGCGCTGTGCGCGGTGGCGGCCCAGATGGACGGCATTCTGAAGCCGGCATCGCGCGAAATGCCCATGCACGCTTTCTGCCGCGGGTACCCGCGGTAAACGCCCGAGATGTCAGGGAGCGAGACATCGACTATGGGGTTGTCATTCGATACCAGCTTGAACATGTGTTCAACCGCATCCTTGCTTATGGGCATGAGTGGCGACTGCATCAGTTTGAACAGCGAAGCCTCGTCTTTATTGCTTCCGATGATGAGCGGCACGCGATGCGCGCGACCCGCCTGGAAAGCAGCGAGGGGATCCTCGTGCACCACATCGCCATCAACGACGGGCGCAAACGCGACGGTGCCGGGCATTGTGGTGGCAACCTTGTTGAGCAGATCCATGGTGTGTGCGGCCAACTCGTGAGCATCAACCTTGCGAAGGTCGGTCGCTGCGCGATCCGGGTTCACCCCCGCCAGCTCAAGGAACATGCCCGCGATGAGAGCAGGGCGCTCCGGCCCGTAGACGCTGGTCACGGGCGAACTCTGGGCGATGGCTCTGTGGAAGAGTCCCTTGGCGGCGGGCATCGTCATCAGGGTGGTGACGCACCCTCCGCCGGCCGACTCGCCGAACAGCGTGACGTTTTCGGGGTTGCCGCCGAACGCGGCGATGTTGTTGCGCACCCACTGCAGCGCCAGAAGGATGTCGCGCAGGCCGAGATTTGTCTCAGCCGACGAGCCCAAAAACTCGCGGAAGTCAAGAAAACCCAGTGCGCCCAATCGGTAGTTGAGCGTGACCACAATCACGTCGCCGTCTTCGGCGAGCGCTTGGCCGTTATAAATGGGCTGTGCCGAGAAGCCGATGAAGTAGGCGCCGCCGTGCAGCCACACCATGACCGGGCGCGGGCGACCGTCGGTGAGGGCAGCCTCGGGTACCCACACGTTGAGGCTGAGGCAGTCCTCGCTCTGCACCAAGTTCTGAGGAATCGGAATCATCTTGGTGGTGGGCTGTGGCGAAACACTGCCAAACGAGAGCGCGGGGCGAACGTCACGCCACTTCTTGGCGGGCTCAGGCGATCGGTAGCGCAGGTCACCCACCGGCGGTGTGGCATACGGAATTCCTCGCCAGCGCGCGCAGTGACCCACGCGGTCGCCCTGAACGCGTCCGGCCGTCGTGCTCACGATCAGGTCATTCTTTACCGATGAACTCATAGGTAGGCTCCCAACCACGTTTGGATGTCTGCGAAGGCGCGAGCGCGCACCGCGGGCGCTGAGAGAAACACGTCGTGCACCGCTCCCGGCAAATGCGTCACCGTCACCACTCGTCCCAACTTAACGGCTCGCGAGGCAACCGTGTTGACATCGATGACGGTGTCGGTCTCTCGCATCTCATCAGACCATCGCGTAAGAAAGAGAGTTCGTGCCGACAATAGCGTGAGCACAGGAGCCTCAATCTTAAGACCGGCTGCCACCGAGGAGTGCCCGGCAAGGACGGCGCGTAACCACGCGGCCCGCGGTGTGAATGACTTGGCCGGGCGCCAGTCGTCACGAAAATCCCACAGGCCGCCCTGTGATTTGCTGAGAGCCCTGTGATAAAAACCCAGGTCGGGATTTGGGACGGGGGCTTTGGGGTCAACCCGAGAGCCGATCTTGAGGGCCGTGGCTGCCACCTGACGTCCGGCCGCCGTGAGCTGGTATTCGAGCCACGGACTGTTGAGAATGAGGGCTTGCGCGCGGCCCGGGTGACGACTGAGCCACAGGCTCAACACCAGACCACCCGTGGAGTGTCCGAGCAGAATGAGCGGGCGCTTCGTGGCCGTCCCCACGCCGTGGCCCATGACCTCAAGCGCGGCCTCGATATCGGCATCGTAGGTGTCGAGCGAACTGACAAACCCCGGGGTCTGGCCCGAACGCAAACTGCGGCCGTATTTGCGCAGGTCGAGGGCAAAGAATCGTGCCCCCTGGGATTGCCAGAACTCGGCCACGTGGTCATGGAAGAAGTAGTCCGACCAGCCGTGAACGTAGAGCACATCGGCGCCCTCAGCGCCGAGACGTTTGTGGCCAAAAAGCCGCCGCGGGCTCGTCGCCGGCGCTGGCATGTGGCGCACCAGCGTGGCAACCACGTCCCCCTCGTCGTCGCGCCCGAGATCGAGCGTTGCCTGCTCGAAATCGCGCCCGAGGAGGTCTGGCGTCCATGTGACATCGCGGCGGGCCATAGCGTCATTCTTACCTACCGGAGTGCCCGGGGCGACCCGCATCCGCTGCTCCTCTAGGCTCAGAAGACTATGAGCGACAACGCCACTCTCCACAACACCGTCATCGACCGAACTCGCCTCGCCGAGCTCGCAGAACGAGAGCGCACCGTGTTCGCCGAGCGCAACCCTCGCTCTCAGGCCGCCTACGGTCGCGCCGACCACCTCTTTGGGCGCGTTCCCATGACGTGGATGAACAAGAAGGCCGGCGGGTTTCCGATCTACCTCGACCGCGCTCTCGGCAACCGCATCTGGGATATCGACGGTCACGAATACATCGATTTCGCACTGGGCGACACCGGATCGATGGCGGGGCATGCCGCCCCCGCGGTTGTGGCCGCCATCAGCGAGCACATCTCAACCACGGGCGGGTTGACGACGATGCTCCCCACCGAAGACGCCGAGTGGGTGGGTGCCGAGCTCACGCGCCGCTTCGGCATGGACAAGTGGAGCTTTTCGCTCACGGCCACCGACGCCAACCGCTGGGCGATTCGACTCGTGCGCGCAATTACCGGCAAACCCAAGATTCTTTTTCACGCCTACTGCTATCACGGCAGTGTCGACGAGTCACTCATCGTGGTCGGCCCCGACGGCGAGGGAATGAGCCGTCCCGGCAACGTGGGTTCTCCCGTCGACGTGACCGTAACATCGCGCGTTGCCGAAATGAACGACCTCGCGGGGCTCGAACGTCAGCTGAAGCACGGAGATGTGGCCGCCGTGCTCATTGAGCCGGCCCTCACGAACATCGGGATTGTGCTGCCCGAGCCCGGTTACCTCGCCGGCGTGCGAGAGCTGACCAGAAAGTACGATGCGCTGCTCATCATCGACGAAACGCACACCTTCTCGGCCGGCCCCGGGGGCATGACCAAACGTGACAACCTGGAGCCCGACATCGTAGTTATCGGCAAGTCGATTGCCGGCGGTATTCCCACGGGCACCTACGGTCTGAGCGCCGAGTTTGCCGAACGCGTGCTCGAGCGCACCGACCTCGACCTCGTCGACATGGGTGGTGTGGGCGGCACGCTCGCCGGCAACCCACTGCAGGTGGCTGCCATGCGGGCCACGCTTGAGCAGGTGCTCACCGAAACGGCGTTCGACACGATGATTGCCACCGCGACGGTGTTCACCGACGGCATGAACGAGATCTTTGATCGCTACGGCCTGCCATGGGCCATCAACCAACTGGGGGCCAGGGCCGAGTACCGCTTTGCCCGGCCGTATCCCCTCAACGGCACCGACGCTCACGCGGCGGCCGATGAAGAGCTCGAAGACTACATTCACGTGGCGCTGATGAATCGGGGCATCATGCTCACGCCGTTCCACAATATGGCGCTGATGTGCCCCACCACGACCCTGGCCGACGTGGCTGCACACCACGCTGCTTTTGACGACATTGTTCGCGAGTTGCTGGGCGCCTAGCCGGCCTGTTTAGGCTCGCGACACCCGAATCATCTCGGTACGGTCGACAGCCTTGATGCGCTCACGCCCCTCAGGAACACCGAGTTCTTTCTCGTAATCGTCGAGTTTTGCCCAGCCGGCAATATCGGTGTACTCAATACCGCGAGCGTTGAGCAGATCAACGACGGCCTGCTCGCCGGGCTCGGCCGGAGCCCACCAGTGAGCCTGATCGCGCAGCAAATGCTTGACGGTCTCCATGGCATCCGACTTGGTATGACCGATGAGTCCGACGGGACCCCGCTTGATCCATCCGGTGGCATAGATGCCCGGCATGATCTTGCCGTCGTCGTCCATGACTTGACCCTCGAGGTTGGGAATAATGCCGCGCTTCTCATCGAACGGGATGCCGTCGAGCGGTGAGCCAAAGTAACCCACAGCCCGATAAATGGCGCCGATTTCGAGTTCGCGAATCTCGCCGGTGCCTCGCACGCCACCAGCGGCATCGGGCTCGGTGCGCTCATACCGAAACGTACCCACAGCACCCCGCGCGTTTGCGGTCACCTCGAGGGGTTTGGAGTAGAAGTGCAGGTGAAGTCGGCGACTGGCCTTGCTCGCCTCGCGCTCGCGCCACGCGTTCATCACCTTCATCAGAACGAATACCTGCTTGTTGGTCTCAATGGCGTTCTGGCTGGCCTCGTCAATCACGAAATCCTCGTCGTAAACGACCATCTCCACGTCGCGCAGTTCGCCCAGCTCACGAAGCTCAAGCGGGGAAAACTTGGCCTGCGCGGGACCCCGCCGTCCAAAGACGTGCACATCGGTGACGGGAGAAGCTTTGAGCCCGCCGTAAACATTGGCGGGAATCTCGGTGGGCAGAAGATCGTCAGCGTGCTTAGCCAACATGCGCGCAACATCGAGGGCCACGTTGCCGTTGCCGACCACGGCCACGCTCGACGCATCGAGTGGCCACTCGCGCGGCACATCGGGGTGTCCGTCGTACCAGCTCACGAAATCGGCGCCACCGTAGGAGCCGGGCAACTCAATGCCCGGGATGTTCAGATCGGCGTCGAGAATCGCACCCGTTGAGAAGATCACGGCGTTGTAGTGGCGCTTGAGATCATCCAGAGTGATGTCGGTGCCAAAGTTCACGTTGCCGAAGAGACGAATGTCGCCGCGGTCGAGCACCTCGCGCAGGGCCGTGATGATGCCCTTGATGCGCGGGTGGTCTGGGGCTACACCATAGCGAACCAGCCCGTAGGCCGCGGGAAGTCGATCGAAGAGGTCGATCGACACATCAACGTTGCGTTCAGACTTGAGAATGATGTCGGCTGCGTAGATACCGGCTGGACCGGCACCGACGATGGCGAGGCGGAGTTTTGACACGCCTTCTACGGTACTAGCCTCGGCGCTAACTTCTCGCCGGTTGGGCTGCTATCCCGTGCGGGAAACAACGTGATCGGCAAACATGCCAAGAGCGCGCTTGGCTGCGGTGTCGGGCAACGGATCCAGTGCTTCCATGGCCTCGCGGGCAAAGCGCAGTGCCTCGTCGCGCGTGGTCTGCGTCACCGGGTGATCGTAGAGCGCATGCACGGCCTCGGGCAGGTCGGCCTCGGCCTCGGCGTCCGTCGATGCAGCATCTTCACGAAGCCGCTTGAGCAACGATGCCGCTTCGGGGTCGGTATCAACCACACGTTCGAGCAAAAGTGTGGGCAGAGTGGGCACGCCGGCTTTGAGGTCTGTTCCCGCCTTCTTACCCGTGGCATCAGATGCTGGGGAGAGATCAATCACATCGTCGGCCAGCTGGAAGGCAATACCGATTTTCTCGCCAAAGATTCTGGCGGGTTCTTCAAACTCCGAGGGTGCGCCCGAGTAGCGAATGCCGGCACGCGCCGCAGCCGAAATGAGTGAGCCCGTCTTGTCGGCCAACACGCTGAAGTAGTGGTCGACGGGGTCGATGCCCTCCGCTGGCCCTGTCGTTTCGTGGAGCTGGCCCACACAGAGGCGTTCAAACGTCTCTGACTGCAGGCTCATGGCCTCAACACCGAGGCGCGACATGAGAGTAGATGCGCGCGAAAAAAGCAGATCGCCCGTGAGGATGGCCACCGAGTTTGACCAACGAATGTGGGCGCTCTCTACGCCGCGGCGCAGCGGAGCCTCGTCCATCACGTCATCGTGATACAGCGATGCGAGGTGGGTCATTTCGATGGCTCGCGACGCCGTGATCACATCGGGAGTGGTGCCCTCGCCAAACTGGGCCATGAGTAGCGCGAGCATAGGGCGCATGCGCTTGCCCCCCGCATCGAGCAGGTAGCGACCGACCGTGTCGGCGAGGTCGTCGCCAAAGTGGAGCTCAGCGGGAAGACCCTCTTCGATTTCGCGGATTCCCGCGTCGATGATATCGGCAAGCTTTTTGGTGTCGGCGGAAGCAAAAAGGCGCTCGCGAAGACTCAAGGCCGAACGCGGGGGCTTCTCGAGGCTCACACCGGCAAGCCTACTCCGGCGGGCGAAACTCTCAGGCGGAAGGTTTGGTACCTCGGTGAAGGGCCACGATTCCGCCGGTGAGGTTGCGATAGGCAACCTTGCGAAATCCCACTGCGTGGATATCTTTTGCCAGTTTCTGCTGGTTGGGCCAGTCTTCGATGCTGTCGGCGAGGTAGGTATAGGCGGCCGAGTTGGTGCTGGTCACGATGGACATCAGCGGCATGACGCGAGTGAGATAGGTGCGGTACACCATGCGCATGAGCGGGTGTGGCGGCGTCGAAAACTCCGTGATCACAATGCGACCGCCCGGCTTGGTTACCCGAAACATTTCTGCCAGTGCCTTTTTGGGCTCAACAACGTTGCGCAGTCCAAACGAGATGGTGACGGCGTCGAACGAGTTGTCGTCGAACGGAAGTGCCGTGGCGTCGGCTTGGACAAACGACAGGTTGGTCAGTGCGGCGTGCTTACGCCTGCCCACGTCCAGCATTCCGGGAGAGAAGTCGGCGGCCACCACCTCGGCGCCCGCACGCGCGAGGGGCACACTACTCGTGCCCGTTCCGGCTGCTAGGTCGAGAATGCGCATGCCCGGAGCGGGCGCGAGTTGACGAACCGTGACAATGCGCCACAGGGCCGAATTTCCGGCCGAAAGAAAAGCGTTTGTGCGGTCGTAGCCCTCGGCCACATCGTCGAACATGGCCGCCACCTCGGTGGGCTTCTTGTTCAGATCTGCTGTGGTCACCCGTCAAGTCTAAGCGGTGCGTCACCGGGCGGTTCGTGGGCGTAAAGTTGCTCGAGTGACCGACCCCGGCTTCGCCAGCCTCACCGTGACGACCGTTCGCGTCGACACGGCTCCGGCGTTTGTCGAACTGTTGAACGCGGAAGCCCCCCTGCTGTGGCGCCGTAAGGGCGCCGGCCTCGTGGGCCACGGTGAAGCCCTGCGCCTCACGTTCTCGGGGGCGAACCGCATGTCTGATGCGGCCCGTGCGTGGCAACAGATTGTGGCGCAGGCCACCGTGCACGATTCCGTGTCCGTTCCCGGAACCGGCCTGGTGGCACTCGCGAGCTTTACCTTTGCCGACGACTCTCCCACCACAAGCGTTTTGATTGTGCCGCGACTCACGGTTGGTCGCCGCGACGACATGACCTGGATCACCACGGTCAGCGTCAACGGGGACGAAGCGCCCGAAGCGTATGTTCCTCAACCTCGCGCTGTGAGCCAACGCGCGAGTGCGCGCCTCGCGCCGGGCAGCATGAGCGAGAGCGCCTACGAGGCGGCTGTCGAATCAGCTATTTCGCGCATCTCGGCAGGAGAGCTCAGCAAGGTCGTCCTGGCCCGCGACCTCACGGGAACTCTCGCCCCCGGATCCGATATTCGCTCCATGGTGACCGAGCTGGCCCACGCCTACCCCGACTGCTGGACGTTCGCCATCGACGGGTTTTACGGCGCCAGCCCCGAGACGCTGATTAGCGTTCGCGGGGGCATTGTTGATGCCCGCGTGCTTGCCGGTACGGCGGCCCGAGGCACAGACCCCGCCAGCGATGAAACGGCAGCTTCGGCTCTAGCCACGAGTCGCAAGGACCTCGATGAGCACGCGTTCGCCGTGCGTTCCGTTACCGATGTCTTGCGCCCCCTCACCTCGCACCTGATTGCCGCGGAGGCGCCGTTCACGCTTCGGCTAGCCAACCTCTGGCACCTCGCCACCGACGTGAGCGGTGAGGTGACGGCCGGGGTAAGTGCGCTGGATCTGGCCGCCGCGCTGCACCCCACGGCCGCCGTCGCGGGCTCACCCACGGCCTCCGCCGTTGCCCTGATCGGTGTGCTCGAACCGTTCGACCGGGGTCGGTACGCGGGCGCGGTGGGCTGGGTTGGAGCCACCGGTGAGGGTGAGTGGGCCATCGCCCTCCGCTGCGTTTCTGTGACCGGCGAGACCGTGACCGCACACGCCAGCGCAGGAATCGTGGCGGATTCGGAGGCGACCACCGAGTTGCGCGAGACGCAGATGAAATTCCGCCCCGTGCTCGACGCGCTCGGTCCTCTCGACGACTAGCGTTCGAGCGGAACCTCGATGAGCAGCGGCCGCAATCCCGGTTGCGTGAGTGCTTGATCCAGCTCGCCCACGGTGGAAGCGCGCTGGTACTCGAAGCCGTAGGCCTCCGCCAGAGCGCTGAGGTTCACGTTCTGGGGAGTGAGCATGACTCGGTCGAAATCCGGCTGGTCGGCCGTGGCCGACACCTCGAGTGAGTCGAAAATAGTGCCGCCGCCATCGTTGGCCACCACAATCTGCAGGCGCGGTTGGGGGTGACCGGGCTCGGCCCACATGCCGCCCACGTCGTGCAACAGCGTGATGTCGCCGACCAGTACCCGGGTGAGAGCGCCAGAGGCAAGCGAAATACCCGTTGCCGTGGAGACCGTGCCGTCGATGCCCGCGAGACCGCGGTTGGAAAAGACAGGGATCTTTTTTCCCGGCACCACTCTGTCGGCGACCCGAATGATGCGCGATGCGCCTATCACGAGCCGGTCGTGTGGCCAGGTCGCCCGCCAGACAGCATCCACCAGGAGTTCGCGTGTCACGGGCGTTCGCAGTGCCGCCAGTTCTGCCGCGACAAACGCCCGCTTGCTCGCGGCGTCCGCAGAGCGTCCGGCCGCCACGTCGGGGGCGCGCGTCGCGGGGGATGTCTCCGCCTGTTCGGCCTCGTAGGCGGAAAGTGCCGCAGCGCCCACGCGCAACCACGCCCCCAGCCACGCCCTGTCAGTTTCGCCCGACGAAATGCTCACCTCATCGGTAAACGTCGTGACCGCGTGACCGGGATTGACGTCTTCGCCACCGGACCGAACCACAATGGTGTTGATATCGGGGCGGCCGGCAATGAGGGCCGGGACCTGCCGTGCGAGCGTGGGGTGACCAAACAGCACGATGCGCTCAACAGCGTCGGTGAGTTCGGTATCGGCGAGCGCCGCGCGGTAGTGCGGAATCAGATTGCGACCAAATCGTGCCCCCGACGACACCTCGGCCACCAGAGGCCAACCGCCCTCGTGAGCCACCTGCTCGGCCACCGGGCCGGAGTTGGCTCCAGCAATCACGAGCGTGCGGGGTCCGCGCTCTAGTGTCAGCGCCGTGCGCTTCACGGGAGTCGGCGTCTCCATCGTCACGACGGTGGGCCGTGGACGGTGGGAACTCGACAAGGGTTCACGGAATGCCAGATTCACGTGTACCGGCCCCGGACGGGCGGGCACCGCCGGGTCTTGGCCGAGTGCGGCCGACCACGCCCCGTGGGCCACGGTCTGTGCGGTTTGGGCTCCAACCACACCGTCTTCGGGGGCAGAAACCTCACGCATCCAGCGCACACTTGCGCCGAACATGCCCTCCTGAACTGTGGTCTGGTTGCTCCCGATGCCGCGGAGCTCCTCGGGACGATCGGCAGTGAGCAGGATGAGGGGTACTCCCGCGTGGTGGGCCTCCATGACCGCGGGATGCAGGTTGGCGACCGCCGAGCCCGAGGTTGTTACAACGGCGGCCGGGCGGCCAGTCTCACTGCCGATGCCGAGCGCCGTGAAGCCCGCCGAACGTTCGTCGATCCGCACGACCACGCGAAGGGCACCCTCGCGTTCAAGAGTGGCCGCAGCCAGGGCGAGTGCTTGCGAGCGTGCGCCGGGGCACACCACCACCCACTCCAGGCCGCGTGCCACGAGGGTCTCGAGCACGGCGAACGCCGACGTGGTTGCCGGTGACGTCTCCGCGCTCGCGTCACTCACGTGAGTCGTCGTCTTTGTCGAGGCCTTTGTCGAGGTCGCGCTGCAGTCTGCGAAGAAAATCCGGGTCGTCGTCCGGTCCACTCGGACGAGGGGAGCTTCGTCGGTTTCCGCCGGCTTGGCGACGCAGTTGGTCCGGGCGCCCGGCACCAGCCCGGCGGGGACGACCCACGAAGAACCACAGCAACGCTCCGACCAACGGAACAAAAATAATCACAATGAACCAGGCGGGTCGAGGGAGGCCACGAATCCGCGACCTATCGGCGAGGGCAGCGTCGACAACGGCGAAGATTTCTAGCACCACGGCGAGAGCAACGATAATCACAAACAGACGAACCATAACTCAGAGTCTAGGCATGCACCGTAGACTCTGACCTCGTGAAGAAGATTCCCCTCTGGCTCACATACACCCTGCTGCGGCTTGCCTTTTTTGTCGTTCCCTTTGCCGTGCTCATGCTGTTCAACATCACCTGGTGGATTTCGGCCATCCTCGCGGCCATTATTGGCCTCTCATCGTCGTATATTTTCTTGGCCCGACTGCGAAACCGCATGTCCACCGCAATCTATGAGGCGCGTGTCAAGCAGAAGGCTGCGACACCCGGGGCCGACGAGACCGCGGAAGACTCCGCGCGGTAATGCGCCCGCGCGGCGCGGCTAGAGGGCTATGGCGGCGCCCAGACCGAGCCCATAGAGGAGGCCCGTGATGGTGCTGAGTCTCAGAACGAGGATGTCCTCGGCGGGCGACTTGCTCGTCGCGGTGATCACACACGCGGGGGCCACAATGAGCCACGCAAACTGCACCAACCAGGCGTTCGGGTAAAACTGCGCAATAACGGCGGCGGCGGCCATGGCCACAACCATCAGCACAATGAAGAAGACCACCGAACCGCGACGACCCATGCGCGTCGCGAGCGTGCGCTTTCCGGAGCGTCGATCCGTCTCGATATCTCGGGCGTTGTTGATCACCAAAACAGCGCAAGCGATGAACCCGATTCCCGCGCCGCCGAGCCACGCCTCATCCGAGACTGTTCCGGCCTGCACAAACATGGTTCCCGCAGTTGCAACGAGACCGAAGAAAACGAACACAGCAAGCTCGCCGAGACCCGTGTAGCCGTAGGGACGCTTGCCTCCCGTGTAGAACCATGCCGCGGCTACACAGACCAACCCGGCGGCCGGCAGCCACCAGATCTGGGTGATAACCGTTACCGCGATTCCAGCCGCCATCGCGCCGCCAAAAAACGAGAGCGCCACGGTGAGCACGGTGCGCGGCTTTGCCGATCCTGATCCCGTGAGTCGACCGGGGCCCACACGATGCGCATCTGTGCCGCGAACGCCGTCGGAGTAGTCATTGGCGTAGTTGACACCAATTTGAAGACAGATGGCAACCACCAAGCACAGTGCCGAGAGAACCCAGGAGAAGTGATCGGCCACCCGTGCTGCCCCGGCCCCGATGGCGACGGGGGCGATAGCCAGCGGGAGCGTGCGCAGGCGAGCCCCGCTGATCCAGGACACCCGGACTGTGCGGTTGGGCGCAAAGTGTTCGGGCTTGCGCGACCGCGCCGGGTGACGCTGGATCGGCCCGGGCCGCTTGTTCTTCTTGCGGGCTTTCTTTCTCGTGCTCATCACAGTGATTGATTCTACGGTGCGGCTAACCCGCGAAGAGGGCGGCGCACACCAACCGGTCCGGCTTGCCAGATGACAAACGTGGCAGCTGCTCAACGAGCCGCACCTCGCGCGGCGTGGCGGCGACTCCCAGCTCGTCGCGAACGATGGCCTTGATGAGCTCGGCGAGAGAGCGTGGATCGGCGGAGGTTTCCTCGGGGTCGAGTTCAACCACGAGGCCCACGCGTTCACCCCACTCCTGGTCGACTAACGACACCGCGACCGCATATGCACATTCGCGAATACTTTCGGTGACCTCTTCGACAAGTTCGAGATTCACCTTGATTCCGCCGGAAATGAGCACGCGATCGTTGCGGCCCTGCACCGTGAGAGAACCCTCGCGGAACTCCCCGATGTCATCCGACAGGCACCAGCGAACCCCGTCTGCTTCGCTAAATCGCTGGGCCGTCATCAGGGAGTCGCCGATAAATTCCGTTGCGAGAATATTTCCGCCCACCTCGATGCGGCCGTCCGGGCGCACGTGGATCTTCACGTCGTTCAACGGGAGGCCGTCGTAAACGCAACCACCAGCCGTTTCGGTGGCGCCGTAGGTTGTGACGACGGGTAGGCCGAGGGCGCGAGCGCGCGTCAGTACAGATGGGCTGGTGCGTTGGCCACCGACAAGAATTGCCGAGAGGCGGCACACGATGGCGAGCGCCGCCGGGTCGTGTTCGACGTGTTCGACGATGCGGCCCAGCTGCACGGGTACCACAGACATATACAGCCGCTCGTGTTCGGGGCGCACCGACAGAGCGTCGATGAGAGCGGCCGTGTTGAATGACTCGCGGGTGAGCAGAATGGGTTCGGTCTCTGAATCGAGAGATCGCACCAACACCTGGAGCCCACCAATGAAGTGAACGGGGAGCGCGAGCACCCAGGTTCCGGCACCGCCCAGTCGGCCCAGACCGGCCCGGGCGTTGGCCATGAGCGCAACTGCCGACAGCGCCACGCGCTTTGGGGCACTTCCCGAACCCGAGGTCTCGATGAGGACCGCAGTATCGTCGTCGACCTCGCGCGGTACCCAGCTCGTGTCGGTGCCGGGGGCTACGACCGCGAGAGCAGGGCCCTGTCCGCGAAGCGCCGCGGCGAGAGCATCGCGGACCGCGGGAACGCGGTCGGAGGGGACGATAACGGTGCTACGCATAGCTGGGATCGTTCACGCCTAAAAATGCCAGGGAAAGGACGACCAGTTGGGTTCGCGCTTTTCAAGAAAAGCGTCGCGCCCCTCAACGGCCTCGTCGGTGCCGTAAGCCAGCCGCGTGGCCTCGCCCGCGAACACCTGTTGGCCCACCATGCCGTCATCAACAGCGTTGAAAGCAAACTTGAGCATGCGGATAGCCGTCGGCGACTTCGTCAGTATTTCGTTGGCCCACTCGATGGCGGTGCGCTCAAGGTCGGCGTGATCAACTGCGGCGTTGATGGCGCCCGCGTCGAGCGCGCGCTGGGCGTCGTACTCACGTGCCAGAAAGAACACCTCGCGAGCAAACTTCTGCCCCACTTGGCGGGCAAAGTAGGCCGAGCCGTAACCGGCGTCAAACGACCCCACGTCGGCATCGGTCTGTTTGAAGCGCGCGTGCTCGCGGCTCGCAATGGTGAGGTCGCAAACCACGTGGAGCGAATGGCCGCCGCCGGCGGCCCACCCGGGAACCACGGCAATGACCACTTTAGGCATGAAGCGAATCAGGCGCTGAACCTCGAGAATGTGGAGGCGGCCCGTTGCCGAGGTCTCGTCGTCGTACTCGTAGCCCGTGCGCCCGCGAATGCGCTGGTCGCCGCCCGAGCAAAACGCCCAGCCGCCGTCTTTCTGGCTCGGACCGTTGCCGGTAATCAGCACGACGCCGATCCGTGAATTTTGGCGTGCGTGGTCGAGGGCCCGGTAAAGCTCGTCTACGGTTCGCGGTCGAAAGGCGTTGCGCACCTCGGGCCGGTTGAAAGCGACGCGCGCGATGCGCCCCGAAACGTCGTGGTGGTAGGTCACATCGGTGAGCCCCTCGAAGCCGGCAACGTCCTGCCACGCAGAGGGGTCGAAGATGTCCGACACCAATTCAGTCATGTGTTCCAGACTACGCGCAGGCGACCCGGGGTGCGAGACTGAGCGCATGCTGCCAGACCTCGCGGACGTGCTTTCGGACGTGCACGTGGTGGCGCTCCCCCTGGTCACACGCTTTCGGGGCATCACCGTTCGAGAAGCCGCCCTGTGGGAAGGACCTGCCGGTTGGACAGAATTCTCCCCGTTTACCGAGTACGGCGATAACGAGGCGGCCAATTGGCTGGCCGCCGCCTACGACTTTGGCGGCAACGAACCGCCCGCGAGTCATCGGGATGCGCATCGCGTGCGCGTCAACGCCACCATCCCGGCGGTGAGCCGCGAGCGCGTGGCCGAGATCCTCGCCACGTTTCCGGGATGTCGCACAGCAAAGATCAAGGTCGCCGAACCCGGGCAAACACTGGCCGATGACCTCGCCCGCGTGGCTCGCGTGCGAGAACTGATGGGCCCGGACGCTCGCCTGCGGGTAGATGCCAATGGCGGCTGGAGTCTCGGCGAAGCCTGCGCCGCCGTCAAGCAACTGCGGGAGTTCAGCCTCGAATACATGGAGCAACCCTGTGCCAGCGTCGACGAACTGAGCGAACTTCGTGCGCTCGACCTGGGCATTTCGATTGCGGCCGATGAGAGCATCCGCAGAGCCAGCGATCCGCTCCTCGTTCGCGATCGCAATGCTGCCGACGTGATCGTTGTCAAAGCGGCGCCGCTCGGCGGTATCTCGCGCGCGATCGACCTCGTCGAACAAGTGGGCTTGCCCGCTGTGGTCTCGAGTGCTCTCGAAACCTCGGTGGGGCTTGCCATGGGGGCGTACTTGGCCGCAGTGCTCCCCGACACATTTGACTCAGGGCTTGGCACAGCTTCGCTGCTGGCCGCCGACGTTACCCACGAACCCCTCAGCGCGCGAAACGGCAGCATCGAGGTGCGGCGCGTGGTGCCCGATTACGATCTGCTGACCGCCCACGATGCCGGCGCCGAACGAACCGCCTGGTGGCTCGAGCGCATTGCTCGCTGCCATCGCGTTCTCGAAGCCAGTGTCTAGCTCAGGCCGCTGTACGCGTGTAGCCCCTTGAAGTAGATGTTCACGACCGTGAAGTTGAACATCACCGACCCAAAGCCCACCATGGCCAACACGGCCGAGCGAGTGCCGCGCCAGCCACGCGTAGAACGTGCATGGATGTACCCGGCGTAGATGGTCCAAATGATGAAGGTCCAGACCTCTTTGGTGTCCCAGCCCCAGTAGCGGCCCCACGCCTTCTCGGCCCAGACGGCACCGGCGATGAGCGTGAACGTCCAGAAGATGAAGCCGATAATGATCAGGCGATACGCGTAATTCTCCAGCTGCGCCGAGTCGGGCAGTCGGGACATCCATCCCAGACGGGTGGGCTTGGAATCAACCGCGCGGTGTTCGCGGCGCGTCTGCAGGAGCTGGGTGAGCGAGAGTGCGAATCCCATAGCAAAGAATCCAGTGCCCAGCGTGGCCACGAAGACGTGAATAACCAGCCAGTACGACTGCAGCGCGGGTGGCAGCGGCACAACCTCGACGTAGTAGCGCGTGGCAGCTAGTCCGAGCAAGAGAAGCACCAACCCCGTGCTGAACGCTCCCACAAAGGTCAGGTCCCACCTGAGGTTGACGATAAGAAAAACGAGCACGATGACGAGCGTGCCGGTCATGGCGAACTCGTACATGTTCGCCCATGGCACTCGCGATGCAGCGACGCCGCGGAACACGGTTGCCACCAGTTGGAATAGAAAGCCGAGCCACGTGAGGGCCATCGCGATGCTGGAGAGGCGTCGCCGTGCCACGGTTCGCACGGACGCATCCGCGGCCACACGCGTCAGAGTGGCCGTACTCCCCTCGCCCGTCGACCGAACAATGCTGTCTGATGCCGCCGCCGCGTTGGCTTCTCGCCCTGCTCCCCGGGCCAAATCGAAGGTGAAAAGGATGAACGCAATCGCGTAGATGGCCATTGCCGAATACAGCGCCAGCACGGAGAACTGCGAAAGAGTGTCAGTCACGCTCTAATCCTAAGTTGCTCCCGTGGGCGTTTGCGATGCGGGTCAGGGCCGCCGACAGGGTGGGGTCATCGCCGCGCGCCAAAGCACCGTACTCGACGACGGTGCCGCCGGCCTGTTCACGCACACTGATCCAGACGCGGCGTCGAGGAATGAACAGTGACGTGAGGAGCCCCGCCACCGCGGCCAGTGCAAACACGAGAACCCAGCCTTGCGCCGGATCACGATGAACGTCGAGAGACGCAAAGCGCTTGACGGTCTCGAGCGAAACGCTACCCAAACCATTGGGCAGCTGCGCCGTTTCGCCCGGCCGCAGTTCTAGCGACGGCAGATCGGTCTTGGTTCCGGTCAACTTGGTGAGTTCCGACGTGTCGAGTGCGTACACCGAGCGGGGAATGCCGTCGTTGAGTCCGAGGTCGCCCGCGTAGACGTTGAACGTAAGCATCGGGTCGAGCAGGTCGGGGTAGACCGAAAAGCTCGCCCCCGCATGTCCCTCGTTCACCGTGGGATAAAAGAAGCCGATGAGTCCCACCTGCTGGGTCAGGCCGTCGGGCAGTTTGACGACGCCGACCGAGGTGAGGTTTCGGTCTTGTGGCAAAAAGGGAACAGATTCTTGATAGACAATGTTCCCGGTTGGGTCGCGAACGGTCACCTCGGGTGCGTAGCCGTTGCCCAGCAGATAGACATCGGACCCACCGATGTTGAGTGGTTCATTAACCTTGATCACGCTTTCCACGGGTGCCTCGCCGCGCTGCTCAATGGTCACATCGGCCGCGTAGTCGATGGGCTGTCCCACGGCGTTCACGTTGGTCTCTTCGTATCGGGTCGTGAACTTGTCGAGCCTGAGGGAGAACGGTGTGAGGGTGGCGTCGGAGAAAAACCGTCCCGGACTAAAGGAGTCGTAGGCGATCAGACTATTCGTGAAGGCCTGGCCCTCAACCACCACGCGCTGGCCAGCGTAGCCGAAACCTCCGCCGAGTCCCACGGCAATGAGAACGCCCACGAGGGCGACGTGAAAAACAAGGTTGCCCGTCTCGCGCATGTAGCCACGCTCGGCAGAGACCGTGAGGCGATTCGCCGCGACATACCGACGCACGCGATAGCGGTCACGGCGGAGCACGCTTTCGGCGGCGTCGATGGCCACATCCGCACTGATTCCAGGCATGCGCGCCGTGAGGTGTGCGGGCAAGCGATTGAAGTTTTGCGGGGTGGCCGGCGGGGTGCCGCGCAACGCATCCCAGTGGTGTTTGGCCCGCGGGATGACGCAGCCAACGAGCGAGATGAACAGCAGCAGGTAGATCGCCGAGAACCATACCGACGTATAAACATCGAATAGCTGGAAGCCCTCGAGCCACGCTGCCGTGTCGGGGTTGTCGGCAAAGTACTGGGTCACACCGTTGGGGTCGGAGCTGCGCTGCGGAAAAATCGATCCGGGAACCGCGGCGATGGCCAACAGAAGGAGCAGGATGAGCGCTGTTCGCATGCTCGTGATCTGGCGCCAGGCCCAACGCAGCCAGCCGCCGAAACTCA
The DNA here is from genome assembly GCA_903857985.1 of uncultured Microbacteriaceae bacterium. Taxonomy (GTDB): domain Bacteria; phylum Actinomycetota; class Actinomycetes; order Actinomycetales; family Microbacteriaceae; genus UBA963. Next base: position 5,128 of record CAIOGW010000101.1, on the reverse strand, counting down.
GCCGGATCTCGCGCACGTCGTCGCCGGGGTTGGCGTGAGCCGAATCAATGTGATCAGAGGGCCGTAACATATTCCCCAATCACCGCCTGAGTATTCGCAATAATGACGTTCCACACACCCGTGACCATGAGCACGCCAATCAGAATCAACAGAGTGCCCCCGGCGATGTTGATGGCGCGAATGTGCCGACGCAAAAAGGACACCGATGACGCGGCCCACTGGAATCCGGCCGCCAGCAGAACAAACGGAAGGCCGAGACCAATACAGTAGGCGACTCCCAAGATTGCTCCTCGCGCCGGCGTGGCCGCGTCAAGACTCAGGGAAAAGATTGCGGCGAGTGTGGGGCCAATGCACGGTGTCCAGCCCAGTCCGAAGACGATGCCGAGTAATGGCGCGCCCACCAAGCCCACGCGTGGGGCGAGGTTGATTTTGGCAGTGCGCTGAAAGAGGCCGAAGAAACCCACGAAGACGAGCCCAAGCACGATAACGAGTGCGCCCATGACGCGCGTCGCGAGGTCAAGCCACGGTTTGAGGGCCAGCCCGGCGGCGCCAAAGGCAATGCCGAACGCCACAAAAACCACGCTGAAGCCGAGCACAAAGAGCACGGCTCCGAAAACGGTGCGAGCCACCCGGCGCCGACCATCGGTTGCACCGCCCACGATGCCGAGGTACCCCGGTACGAGGGGGAGCACGCACGGCGAGGCGAACGACACGAGACCGGCTAGCAGGGCCAGGGGAACGGCCAGCCAGAGGCTACCGCCGAAGACGATTTCGCCGATGGTCATGAGGTGCTCTCGGCCACAACCGAGTCGATAAGTGACGTGAGAATTGACCGATCGGCAATGGCGCCCAGCACCCGAGCCGCAACGCGTCCTCGGGCGTCAAGAATGAGCGTTGTAGGAACGGCGTTGGGCGGAACGTTGCTGGCGAAGGCCAATTGAATCGCTCCGGACTGATCGGTCAGCGTGGGGTACGTGATTCCAAAGGTCTTATTGAACGACGTCGCGGTAGCAGCCTGATCGCGAACGTTCACCCCCACAAACGTGACGGGCTCGCCCGCTGACGTCTCCTCCTGGAAGACGGACTGAAGGTCCGGGGCTTCGGCGCGGCACGGGGCGCACCCGGCGTACCAAAAGTTGACCACCACAACGCGACCAACGAGGTCTGCCGACGACAGCGCCTGATCGTCGATGGTTGTTCCCGAAAAGACAATGGGCGCGCCCCGGTTCTCTGCCAGAATCTCGGTCACGGAGCCATCGCCCGCAATGTAATTTTTGCCGCTTCCCGCACGGTACTGGTCGGCCAGCGGATCGCTCGAGCAGGCTGCGAGTGATGCTGTCACGGCGGCGATACTCGCAATCGCGACTGCCCGCCCGAGGCGCGCGCGCATCAGAGACGCGCGCATCTTGGGGGTGGATGTCGTCACGGGCCTCACACGGCACCCACATCAATGGCGCCCTCAGAGAGGGGCGCCGCGGGATCCGCGTATGCCACCTCAACAAAACCGCGTTCGACAAAAGTCTCGTCGCGCCACTCACACGTGGTGATGCTCGAGAGCGCGCAGCGTCGCTTTCGTGGATCGTTCATGAACGACTGATTGGTCAGTGCCCGGTGCACCGTCATGATGGGCAACTGGTGGCTCACCATCACAATGTCACCGGTTTCGGTGGAGGTCACCGCGTCCGTCATGGCCGCCAGCATGCGGGCCACAATGCTGCGGTAGGGCTCGCCCCAGCTCGGTCGCCACGGGTTGAGCAGGAATTTCCAGTTCGCCGCATCCCTGAGGGCCGAATCGGGGCCGCGCATGCGCTTGCCCTCGAACACATTGGTGGGCTCGATGATCCGCTCGTCAATGATGGGCGTGAGACCCAGAAGCTTAGCCACAGGCGCGGCCGACTCTTGCGCACGCTGCAGAGGCGAACTGATCAGGGCGGCGATGGGCCGGTTGAGGGCCGCGAGGTGAGTTGCGGCGGCTTCGGCCATCAGGGCACCGCGCTCGCTCAAGCCAAAGTTCGGGAGGCGCCCGTAGAGCACGCGGTCGGGGTTGAAAACCTCACCGTGACGCACGAGATGAACCTGCCGAGCAACCATGGTTCAAGTCTAGGCGGGGGGTTCCTGTGCTTATTCCGGGAGGTGCGTGGTTTCGATACGCCGACGGTGTCGGCTACTCAACCAGCGGCCTCAGCCGACGGTGTCGGCTACTCAACCAGCGGCTCCCACCGCCGACGGTGTCGGCTACTCAACCGGCGATAAAGGTAAAGTTGGGGACTGTGACGAATCGCATCCTTATTGCCGACCTGCCCACAACCCCCGAAGGACCCGTATCGGTCTCTGGCTGGGTCGACACGGTACGCGACCAGAAGAAGGTGCAGTTCGTTGTTCGGCGCGATGAATCGGGTGCCGTCCAGCTCGTGCACCCCCGCAGCGAAGAGACCGACCCCATCGCGGAGACCATCTCCGGCCTCGCCGCCGGAACCTTCCTCACGGTCACGGGCGAACTCAAACTCGACGAGCGGGTCAAGCTCGGTGGGCTCGAAATCAAGGTTGCCGACATTGTGGTTGCGGGAGCGGCAATCGCCGAGACACCCATTGCGGACGACACGAGCATCGACAAGCGTCTCGACTGGCGCTTCATCGACCTGCGCACCGCGCGCAACAACCTCATGTTCCGTGTGCAGACCACCATGGAGCACGCCATGCGCTGCTACTGGATCGAACGCGGGTACATCGAGATTCACACCCCGAAACTCATGGCCAGCGCGTCCGAATCGCACGCCGAGCTGTTTCAGCTCGAATACTTCGAAACCACGGCGTACCTCGCTCAGAGCCCGCAGTTTTACAAGCAGATGGCGCAGAGCGCCGGCTTTGGCAAGGTCTTCGAGATCGGCCCCGTGTTTCGCGCCGACCCCTCGTTCACCTCGCGGCACGCAACAGAGTTCATCAGCGTTGATGCCGAGCTGAGCTGGATTGACAGTCACGAAGACGTGATGAAGATGCAGGAAGAGCTCCTGGTGGCCGCGCTCTCCGCGGTGAAAGACAAGCACGGCGATGCCATCAAGGAACTATTTGACGTGAACTTAACCGTGCCGTCCATTCCGTTCCCGCGCATCCCGCTGGCCGAAGCCAAGCGCATTGTGGCCGAACGCGGCTACGAAGTTCCTCGCGACGACGAAGACATGGACCCGGAAGGCGAGCGCCAGATTGCGGCCTACGCCGCCGAAGAGCTGGGGCACGAGTTTGTTTTTCTCACCGACTACGCGGCAAACATCCGGCCTTTTTATCACATGCGTCACGACGACAACCCTGCGCTCACCAAGAGCTACGACCTCATCTGGAACGGCACCGAGATCACCACGGGAGCTCAGCGCGAGCACCGCATCGATGTTCTCGAAGCGCAGGCGCGCGAAAAGGGCCTCGACCCCGAGGGCCTCGGGTTCTACCTCGACTTTTTCCGCTACGGCGTGCCGCCGCACGGCGGATTCGGCATGGGCCTCTCACGCATGCTCATGCTGCTGCTGCATCAGCCCAATTTGCGCGAAGTGTCGTTCCTCTTCCGCGGGCCCAATCGCCTGACGCCTTAGGTTTCGGAGAAGTCTCAGGACGGTTGCCACACAGGCCCCGCCCGAAGACGCCCGACCACGCCCCGGCCTGTGGACAACCGTCCTGTGACCCAGAGGCCCTTGCGGTCGAGGCGATCTGTGCCCCGGAAAAGTAAGTGGTTACTAGAGGGCGCCGAGAGCTGTGAGCTTGGCGTGCAGGTCGGGGTCCGTGGGCTCCACCTGGTGGGTTCCGTCGGGGAACGCGATGACCGGGATGTTCTTGCGGCCGGCAATCGCCTCGGCCTCTGAGGCGGCGTCTTCGACGGCCTCGAGGTCGATGTAGTCATAGTCCACGCCGAGAGTGTCGAGCAGCTTCTTGCTGCGGCGGCAGTCGCCGCACCATTCGGCGCCGAACATGGTGATGCGGTCTGGCTCGTGATAACTCATAGTCGACATTCTAAGTCGCTATAGTTGCGCATGGCGCGCCGTATGCGCACGCCATCATCCTTTTAGAAAGGTTCTTCCCATGGCAATGTTCCTGGATCTCATTTGGTGGGTACTTCTCGCGTTTGTTTTCGTGGCCTACTTCATGCTCCTCTTCTCGATTGTTAGCGACCTCTTCAACGACCACAAACTCAACGGTTGGGCCAAGGCTGGATGGGTCATTCTTCTCATTGTCACCTGGTGGCTCGGCGTGCTGATCTACGTCATCGCGCGCGGAAACGGCATGGCGAAGCGTCAGGCTGCCGCCGTTGCTGAGTTCAAGAAAGAGCAGGACGACTACATTCGCGATGTCGCTGGTCAGTCACACGCCGACGAAATCGCCAAGGCCGAGAAGCTCAATAAGTCGGGTGCCATCACCGCGGCTGAGTACACGGCTCTGAAGAAGAAGATTCTCGCAAGCTAGCGTGAGCGAGCAAATCGGCCCGGACTCCCTCTAAGGAGTTCGGGCCGTTCTTTGTTTGGTTAGTTCTGAGAAACCCAATCGCCCACAACACGAGCCGTCGTTACCTCACGAATCACAGCGGCCGCCGCCTCGTGATCGGGGTGAACCTGGTACGTCTGAAGATCATCGAGTGTGGCGAATTCGCTCAACAATATGAGGTCGGCATTTCTCGCTTCGTGAACCACACTGTCGTGCAGACTCATCGAGATGATCTCAGGGATTGTCTCGACGAGCGGAAGCAGAACGCTTTTCACGCGCTCGGCACTCACGGCCTTCTCGGCAGGCGTCTCGCCCTTCAGATGCCACATCACCACATGACTAACGCTCATGATTCGGTCCTCTCGGTGAGTGCGCGATCCAGGCGCTCCGCGTCGATACGCCAAAAGTTGTGCACTTCGTCGTCAATCAGAACTACAGGAATTTCTTCACGAAAGCGATTCGCGAGGTCTTCGTCATCATCAATCGACACCTCGCAAAATGCAATGCCATCGTGTCTCGAAATAACGTCGAGAACGATGGCACGGGCATCGTCACACAGGTGACATCCGTCGCGACCGATGAGAGTCACTGAGACGGACATGAGAAGTTGCTACTTCTTGTTGCGACGCTGGTGGCGAGTCTTACGAAGCAACTTACGGTGCTT
>CAIOGW010000100.1 GCA_903857985.1 uncultured Microbacteriaceae bacterium | reverse complement strand
TTGCGGCTGGCTATGGACTGACACCACACGGGCGTCTGCTCAACGACTTCGGTCCGTTGTCGCAGCCGGGCGGCGAAAGACTCCTTGCGGTGGGGCTCACCCGAGCGCGACGCAACCTTGATGTGGTTTCGTGCTTTGGCCCGGAGCACCTTGAGACGGCAACCCTCGAAAACGGTGCACGGCTCCTCGCTGACATCGTGCGGGAAGTGAATGCTCCCGTTCGCGAACAGGGCTCAGAATCGACGAACGATCCCATGCTGCGAGATTTGGCCGAGCGCCTTCGTCATCGCGGGCTCGCGGTTGAGTTGGGCTACGGCGGCGACATCGCCCTCGTCGCATCACACGGTCGGGTCGCCGTGGCCGTAGAAACTGATGCGGTGTTGAGCCGCGGCACGTTGCGCGAATCGCTGCGCTTGCGTCCGGCCGCTCTGCGCCGACTCGGTTGGCACTACGTGCGCGTGCACACCTTCGAACTCTTTGCCGACCCTGAGGCCGTGGCCGCGCGCATTGCCGGCATCGCGGGACTTTCGAGTGAGGTCACAATGGAAGTCGAGACTCTCGAAGCCTCATCGCAGGTTGATGCTTCGACAAGCTCAGCACACCGGCCTGTCGAAACCCACGCTCAACTGAGTGCGACCGAAGCCATCGATGCGGCTATTGACTCGGTGACGCCGATTGGCGTGGCTCCCAGCTACGTTGCCCGGTTCGCGGACGAAGAAGCTCCGGCCGCACCGGTTGCTGCTTTCCCCGCCGGCCACAGTGAAGACGATGTGCTCACCGCACCGCTCGATGTTCCGCAGATCGATGTCGCTCAGAACGACCTTTCTGAGCGACGCGCGCCGAGACAGGACTCCCCGCCGCATCGCTCATCAGACGACATTCCCCGTGCGGATGCCCTTGACGACGAATAGTTCGGGTAATGATCGCGGCGCTCGTCGCCCGCATCGCCGCGTGAGTGTGCCGGGCAAAGGCAGCGCCGAACCAGAAGCCGTTCGTGAGCCAGACCCGGAAACTGTGAGCGACGGAGACGACAACAATGACGAACGCCTTCGTCGCGACAAGCCACCGCACTGGGGCTAGCCTCAGCGCTGCGTAAAGCGCCGCCAGCCGCTGGGCGTGACGACACCGGTCACGGGAATATCGTGTGCTTCTCTGGGCAGGTCAGTGATCACGTCGTTTTCGAAAACCAGCGCGAATACAGGCGTTTCGGCCGGGAGGTCGGCAAGAAATCTGTCGTAGTAGCCCCCACCCCACCCCAGCCGTGTGCCGGTGTCATCCACGGCAGCGGCCGGGCAGATCACCACGTCAGCGCTGATAGATGTTGACGTTGCGCCGGCGCCGATATCGGGTTCGGGCATTCCGCCCGGGCCGGGGCGCTCCGACGTGTTGGCGTCGACGGGGGTCCATTCCATCACACCACCGGCGTGGCTGACCGGCGCGAAGACCTGCACTCCGCGTGCGGAAAGCGCACCGATTGCTTCCCGCGTTTCGGGTTCGCTCGGGGTCGAGAGAAAAATGGCCACAGACGTGGCACCGAGATCGGCAATGAGGTCGCCCAGTGTTTCGGTCACCCCCGATGCCAACTCTCGTTGCTTCGCGTTCGTGCGGGCGCCTCGTCGTGCGCGTGCTTCGGACCGCATCCGAGTTTTGAGTTCGTGAACCGTCACGGTCTCATCCTAGAAACATTCGCCTCGGTAGACTCGATTCGTGCCTACACCTCACACGCTTAAAGCCGTCATCCCGGTGGCTGGCTTGGGAACCCGCTTCTTGCCGGCAACCAAGGCCCTCCCGAAGGAAATGCTGCCTGTCGTTGACAAGCCGGTCATTCAGTACGTGGTTGAAGAGGCCGTGAATTCGGGGCTGACCGACATTCTCATGATTACCGGGCGCAACAAGAATGCCCTCGAGAATCACTTCGACCGTAACTTCGAGCTCGAAGTAAAGCTCGAAGAAAAGGGCGACGAGATGCGCCTCGAGCGCGTAACGCGTTCCACCGACCTTGCCGACATCCACTACGTGCGCCAGGGTGACCCCAAAGGCTTGGGTCATGCCGTACTCAAGGCGCGTGCGCACGTCGGCCAGCAGCCGTTTGCGCTGCTCCTCGGCGACGACATCATTGATGCTGCCGAAGATCTTCTCACCCGCATGCTCACTCTCAATGCCACCACGGGTTCGTGCGTGGTTGCCCTCATGGAGGTTCCCGAGGACGAATTGAGCGCCTATGGAGTGGTGCGCGTGGAACCGACGGAGTCCCCGGACGTGGTGCGGGTCACGGAGCTCGTTGAAAAACCCGCCGCCGGAGAGGCGCCATCCAATCTCGCGATTGTGGGCCGCTATGTGCTGGCCCCCGAGATTTTTGACATCCTCGAGCACCAGGCTCCCGGCCGCGGCGGAGAGATTCAGCTCACAGATGCACTGCAAACTCTGGCCGCGCAATCCGAGTCACCGGGAGTTCTCGGAATCGTGTATCGCGGATCGCGCCACGACACGGGCGACCGCCTGGCCTACCTCAAGGCTGTTGTAGAGATGGCCTTGGAGCGCGGTGACCTGGGCCCCGCATTCGGTGCCTGGCTCGATGACTTCGTCGATGCCCGACGCGGGCGCGGCTAGGTTCGATGCTCGGGGCAAACCTCCGCGGACTCGTGTTGCGCGACGGCGACGTAACGCTGCGCCCTCTGCGCGTGCGCGACACGGCCGCGCTCGACCGTGAGCTCATGCTCAACCGCGCCTGGCTTCGACCGTGGGAGGCTACAAACCCCGACGGGTTCGTGAGTTTCGACACCAGGGCGAACATCCGCGCCCTCATGGCATACGCGCGCACGGGTGCGGGTATCGCCTTTGCCATCGAGGTCGCGGGCGAGCTGGTGGGCCAACTCAACGTGTCTGCTATTACTCACGGGTCGCTTTCGTCGGCGCAGATGGGCTACTGGGTAGCGCAGCGCGTCGCCGGCCGTGGCGTCACACCCACGGCGGTCGCTCTGGCCACCGACTACTGTTTTGCTCGCCTACACGTGCACCGCATGGAGATTTGTATCCGGCCCGAGAACGACGCCTCGCTGAGGGTCGTGGAGAAGCTCGGCTTTCGGCACGAAGGCTTTCGTGAGCGCTACATCCACATCAATGGGGCATGGCGTGACCACCTGTGTTACGCCGTGACGGTCGAAGAGGTGCCTCAGGGCCTGCTGGCTCGGTGGCGTGCGGGCGGTTCAGACACGCCTTAACCTCTTCCCCGCATTGCGTCGTGCGTCTCTTACCGTTGGATACATGAACGGTGAATTTCTCAGCGGGGGCTTGGTCTTCGCCGTCGGCGCCGTTTTGTGGGTGGCCTACCTCGTACCGAGTTGGCTGCGCCGGCGTCACTTCAACGACACCGAAGCAAACACCGTCCGCATGCAGCACGCGGTTGCGGCCATGACGGTCGCGGGGCTCGACACGACACATCTTCGCCAGGCCGAGGCGAGCGCCCGGGCGGTGCACGAACAAAAGAAAGTTCTTCGTGATGCTGAGCGCGCGGCCAAGAGGCGCGCTCGCTCTTCGGCCCACGACGCTCTCACTTCCGAGCAACGTTCGCTGATTGCTCGGCATCGACGCCGGCGTGCCCGACAAGTGGCACTGATTTTTCTCCTCGCCTCCCTGGCCACTCTTGCGGTGGGCGTGGCCTACATCTCGTATGTGGGTGACATTGTCATTGCGGTGATCGGCGGTGTGGGCACTCTGGTCACGCTCGGCGTCATGTCTTCGATGGCCGGCCCCCCACAGATGAACGTCTCACGACGGGTTGTCACACCGGTGAGCGTTTATGATCAGGGTTCGCGGCCTGCGCCTCCGGTGCGCTCGTGGACACCGCAGGCCGTTCCTCGTTCCCTGCAACAGTCACCGGGCTCCGTCGCAGCAGGTGTAGTCGCACAGCAACAGGCTGCGGATGCTCGTCGCCGAGCGATGGCCGAGCAGGCCTACGTGGCTCGGGTTTCGACAGGCCGCCGTGCTGAGCTTGTCGAAGCATCAACCCGCGATGCGCGTGCTGAGCCCACTGGTCCGCGTGCTGAGCCCACTGGTCCGCGTGCTGAGCCTTTCGAAGCACCAAGCCAGGTTGTAAGCAAATTTGCGCGCCTCGGCATCGTCGATGAGGCCGACACAGCATCCTTCGACCTCGATTCGGCCCTCAAGCGTAGACGCGTGGGCTGATGACGCAAACGTCCGCGCCTCAGTAGCCTGAGAGGGTGAAGGCGCAGTGGATGACGGGTCTCGCACTCGTTGGCGTTGCGCTTGTGTGGGGCGTGGCCTTTGTGGTGATGAAGCCCGCGCTCGAGCAAGAACCCTTGTGGGACTTCATTGCCACGCGGTTTAGCGTGGCCGTGGTCGTGATGTTGCTCTTTCGGCCCACCATTGTGCGTCAGATGTCGACCAGGCTGATCACGCGCGGAACTTACTTGGGAATCATTCTGGCGGTCGCCTTTTTAACCCAAACCATCGGTCTCAGTCTCAACACTGCGGCCACGACGGGCTTTATCACCGGCCTCTACGTGGTGGTTGTTCCCCTGCTCAGCTGGGTAATGTATCGAACCCCGATTGCTGGTCGCGTCTGGGCGGGCGTCGCCCTGGCCTTTGCCGGCTTGACGCTCATCTCGGTGAACGGCTTCGGTTTCGATCTCACACAGTTGTGGGTGCTCGTTGGTGCGATTCTCTTCGCCCTGCACTATGTCGTGCTGGCACGGTGGAGTCCCGGAATGTCGAGCTATGCATTGACCTTGGTTCAACTCAGTGTCGCAACGGCCGTGGCCTGGGTCGGAGCCCTCGTCGACGGCTACCAACCCCCGCCAAATCTGGCCATCTGGTTGACAGTTGCCTACACCGGAATATTTGCCACCGCGGTCGCGTACTTCGTGCAGACCTGGGCTGAAGCCCGAATGGATGCCTCACGCGTTGCGGTGATCCTCACCCTTGAGGTTGTCTTTGCGGCCATCGTGGCCGTGGCGGTGGGCCAAGAAGTTCTGGCGCTCAAGACGGTATTCGGCGGTGCGCTCAT
>CAIOGW010000099.1 GCA_903857985.1 uncultured Microbacteriaceae bacterium | reverse complement strand
TGGTGGGCGATACCGGACTCGAACCGATGACCTCTTCCGTGTGAAGGAAGCGCGCTACCAACTGCGCCAATCGCCCGCGAGACCAGACTATCGAATGAGTTCGACACCCCCGTCACACGTCCTTTCGGATCCGCGTGCCGGGGGTGTCGGGTTTTGCTTACGGGTCGCGGGCACACTAAAGTTCAGGAGTGCGGTGAAAATTGCACATGCGGATGTGGCGCAGTGGTAGCGCATCACCTTGCCAAGGTGAGGGTCGCGAGTTCGAATCTCGTCATCCGCTCGAGTGGGTATGTTGTGCGGCCGGCTCACCGGTTGCAGCGTGCTACTTTTGGTGGATTGGCCGAGAGGCGAGGCAGCGGCCTGCAAAGCCGTATACACCGGTTCGAATCCGGTATCCACCTCCATACGAAGTACTTTTCGGAGTCTTCGTATGAAATGGGCGATTGGCGCAGCGGTAGCGCGCTTCCCTGACACGGAAGAGGTCATCGGTTCGATCCCGGTATCGCCCACCATTATGTGACTCCCTGAGGGCGGGTAGGCTGGAAGCCCTTGCCCCGTCTGGAGAAACCGCACTCGTGAGTCCCGAAAACGCAACCCTGGTCGCCTCCGCGGAGAGCGACGGTTTTGCCCTGTTTTCGGATCGCAGCATTGTCGCGATGCGCGTCAACGGTGAACTGCGCGACCTCGCTTCACCCATTGCCGTGGGAGACGCTGTCGAACCCGTGGCGATAAATTCATCCGACGGTTTGAGCATCCTGCGCCACTCGGCTGCGCACGTTTTGGCCCAGGCTGTGCAGGGCATCAACCCGCAAGCCAAGCTCGGTATTGGCCCTCCGATTACCGACGGCTTCTATTACGACTTTGACGTCACCGAGCCTTTCGATCCCGAGCAGCTCAAGCAGATCGAGAAGGCCATGGAGCGCATTGTTCGCTCAGGCCAGCGGTTCATGCGTCGCGTGGTGACCGAAGAAGAGGCGCGCGCGGAGCTCGCCAACGAGCCCTACAAGCTCGAGCTCATTGGCCTGAAGGGCTCCGACTCAGATTCCGTTGGCGGTGACAACGAAAACGTTGAGGTGGGCGGCGCGGAACTCACCATCTACGACAACGTGGACCCAACCACGGGCGAAACCCTCTGGAAAGACCTGTGTCGCGGGCCTCACCTACCCAACACGCGCTTGATTGGCAACGGCTTCTCGCTCACACGGGTTGCGGCAGCCTATTGGCGCGGCAGCGAGAAGAATCCTCAACTGCAACGCATTTACGGAACTGCGTGGGCCTCCAAGGACGAACTTCGCGAGCATCAGGCTCGCCTTGAGGAGGCCGCCAAGCGCGACCACCGGCGCCTGGGTGTGGAGCTTGACCTCTTTAGCTTTCCTGACGAAGTGGGTTCCGGCCTTCCGGTGTTCCACCCCAAGGGTGGCATCATCCGTCGCACCATGGAGGACTACTCACGTCGTCGCCACGAGGAGTCGGGCTACGACTTCGTCTACACGCCGCACATCACGAAGTCGAATCTGTTTGAACAGAGCGGCCACCTCGAGTGGTACGCCGACGGCATGTTCCCGCCCATGCAGATCGACGAAGTGCGCAACGACAAGGGAGAGGTGACGCGCGCGGGCGTTGAGTACTACCTCAAGCCGATGAACTGCCCGTTCCACATCTTGATCTATCGTTCGCGCGGGCGCAGTTACCGCGACCTTCCCCTGCGGATGTTTGAGTTTGGCTCGGTCTACCGTTACGAGAAGTCGGGTGTGGTGCACGGCCTCACGCGCGTGCGCGGCATGACTCAGGATGACGCCCACATTTTCACGACTCGCGAAAGGCTGCGCGAAGAACTCACCAGTGTGCTGTCCTTCGTCCTCGACCTGCTTCGCGACTACGGTCTTGACGACTTCTATCTCGAACTTTCGACCAAGGACCCGGACAAGTACGTGGGTGACGACGCCATCTGGGAGGAAGCCACCTCGACCCTGCAGACCGTGGCCGAGGAGTCGGGCCTGACGTTGGTTCCTGACCCCGGTGGTGCCGCGTTCTACGGGCCAAAGATTTCGGTGCAAGCACGTGACGCCATTGGGCGCACGTGGCAGATGTCGACGATTCAGCTCGACTTTAATCTGCCCGAGCGCTTTGATCTCGATTACACGGGTTCTGACGGAGCGAAGCACCGCCCCGTCATGATTCACCGCGCTCTGTTCGGTTCGATTGAGCGGTTCTTTGGCGTTCTCACCGAGCACTACGCTGGAGCATTCCCTCTCTGGCTTTCACCTGTGCAGGCCATCGGCATTCCCGTTGCCGAGGAGTATGCCCCCTACCTCGATGACGTCTTGTCCCAGATGCGTGCTGTGGGAATTCGAGCCAGCATGGATGCGTCCGACGACCGCATGCAGAAGAAGATCCGCAACGCCACGGCAGAAAAGATTCCCGTGCAAGTGATTGTGGGCGAGGAAGATCGCGCCAAGGGTGCTGTGAGCTTCCGATTCCGTGATGGATCTCAGCGCAACGGAATTCCGGTTGCGCAGGCCATCGATCTCATTCGAGCAGCGATCGACGCGCACAGCCAGGTGAACGGTGATGATGACCTGTGATCGACGACCCAAACGTCTTTGACTCAGAAGCTCTCGCGGGGGTGCCCGATGAATTCCAGCGCTTGTGGACGCCACACCGCATGGCCTACATCCAAGCCGGCGCCGACGCTAACGAGGGAGAGACCTGCCCGTTTTGCCGCGTGCCAGAAATGTCGGACGAAGAAGGTCTTATTGTTTTTCGCGGCACTCGCGCCTACGTCGTCATGAATCTTTACCCTTACAATTCCGGGCACGTTTTGGTGTGTCCCTATCGACATGTTGCGTTGTATGACGAGGCAACAGTCGATGAAATAGCCGAAATCGGTACCCTAACTCAAACCGCCATGCGCATCTCGCGTCAGGTGTTTGCCAATGAAGGCTTTAACATAGGAATGAACCAAGGGCGTGTGTCGGGAGCCGGTGTTGCCGGTCACCTACACCAGCACATAGTTCCGCGCTGGTCGACCGACGCAAACTTCCTTCCGATCATCGCCAAGACAAAAGCAATGCCGAGGTTGCTGTCTGACGTTCGACAACAGTTGGCCGAAGCATGGGCCGCTCAAGAGAAATAGTGTGAAAAACATGGCTAAGTCAAACCCCGAAATCGGTACTGACCGCGTCAAGCGCGGACTCGCCGAAATGCTCAAGGGCGGCGTCATCATGGACGTGGTCACCGCCGAGCAGGCCAAGATTGCCGAAGACGCCGGAGCCGTTGCCGTCATGGCGCTCGAGCGTGTTCCCGCCGACATTCGCGCGCAGGGTGGCGTGGCGCGTATGAGCGACCCTGACCTCATTCAGGGCATCATCGACACGGTGTCGATTCCTGTCATGGCGAAGGCCCGCATTGGTCACTTCGTGGAGGCCCAGATTCTCGAAACTCTTAAAGTCGACTACATCGATGAGTCGGAAGTGCTGAGCCCGGCCGACTACGTTAACCACATTGATAAGTGGAAATTCACCGTGCCGTTTGTCTGTGGCGCGACGAATCTTGGCGAGGCCTTGAGGCGCATCAACGAGGGAGCGGCAATGATTCGCTCCAAGGGCGAGGCGGGCACCGGAGACGTCTCCGAGGCCACCAAGCACATTCGCAAGATCAAGGGCGAAATCCGCGCACTGTCGTCAATGTCTGAAGATGAACTTTATGTGGCCGCCAAGGAGCTACAAGCACCTTTCGCCCTCGTGCAGGAAGTTGCGCGAACCGGTGCACTTCCCGTGGTTCTCTTCACCGCGGGAGGCGTGGCAACCCCCGCCGACGCTGCCATGATGATGCAGCTCGGTGCCGATGGAGTATTCGTGGGCTCGGGAATCTTCAAGTCGGGAAATCCGGCTGAACGGGCTGCTGCCATAGTGAAAGCAACTACGTTCTTCAACGACGCCAACGCTGTTGCCGACGCCTCGCGTGGCTTGGGTGAGGCAATGGTCGGCATCAACGTGTCCGACCTGCCGGCGCCACATCGACTCTCCGAACGTGGCTGGTAGTTCTCCACTCATTGGCGTACTCGCCCTTCAGGGCGATGTGCGCGAACACGAACGTGTGCTCGACACTCTGGGCGTTCCGCACACACAGGTGCGAACGACTGCCGAGCTCGAGACGGTCGACGGTCTCATTATTCCCGGCGGTGAATCGACTGTTATCGACAAACTCACGCGTATTTTTGCCATGCGCGATCCACTTCGCGCGCGCATTTCCCTCGGCATGCCGGTCTTTGGCACGTGTGCGGGGCTGATTATGATCAGCGATCGGCTGAGCGACGCGACGCACGACCAGCAGACGCTGGGCGGCCTTGACGTGACCGTGCGTCGAAACGCGTTTGGCTCACAGGTCGAATCCTTTGAGACAACACTGAGGGCACCAGAAGTTTCGCCAGATCTCGTCGAGGCCGCCTTCATCCGGGCGCCTATCGTCGAGCAGGTGGGGCCCGACGTTCGTGTCCTCGCCACCCTGGATGACGGCCGCATCGTCGCGGTGCAACAGGGCAACATCGTCGGCATTTCGTTTCACCCGGAGATCTCAGGGGATCTGGCTTTTCACCGCTACTTTGTCGGGCTCGTCGCCGACACGCTCGCCCCGGCGCACGCGTAGAATTGCTGGCATGTCCGGACACTCCAAATGGGCGACCACGAAGCACAAAAAGGCCGTCATCGACGCTCGCCGCGCCAAGTCGTTCGCCAAGCTGATCAAGAACATGGAGGTCGCCGCACCATTGGGCGGCGCCGACATGAGCGGTAACCCCACGCTGGTGGACGCCGTTCAGAAGGCAAAGAAGTCGAGTGTTCCCAACGACAACATCGATCGAGCCGTTAAGCGCGGTGCGGGGCTTACCGGCGACGCCATCGAGTACTTCACGATCATGTACGAGGGCTACGGCCCCAGCGGCGTGGCTCTGCTGATCGAGTGTCTGACCGACAACAAGAATCGGGCCGCGGCAGAGGTGCGAACAGCGATGTCCCGCAGCGGCGGCACGATGGCGGATCCGGGCAGCGTTGCCTACAACTTTGCGCGCAAAGGTGTCATTCGGGTGAGCGGCGAAGTGACCGAAGACGATGTGCTCGGGGCCGTCCTCGATGCCGGAGCAGAGGACGTTTCCCACCACGGGGGCACGTTCGAGATCATCACCGACACTGCTGACCTGGTGAAGGTGCGCACGGCCCTTCAGCACGCAAACATCGATTACGACTCCGCGGATTCGGAGTTTGTTCCCCACCTCGAGGTGCAGGTTGACGCCGAGGCTGCGCGCAAGGTTTTCCGCATCATTGAGGCACTCGAAGACAGCGAGGACGTGCAGAACGTCTATAGCAATTTTGACATTAGCGACGAGGTTCTCGCCGAGCTCGAGCAAGAATAGTTCGCGATTGTGCGCATCCTCGCGGTCGATCCCGGTCTTACGCGATGCGGCGTGGGAGTTGTCGACCTCGCCCAGGGAAGACGCGTCAGCTTTGTTGACGTATTCGTCGTTCAGACTCCGCCGAGTGCTGCACTGAGCGATCGCCTCTATGCCCTTCACCAGGCCATTGAGAAGGCCATCGTGCGTCATTCACCAGACCGCATCGCCCTGGAACGCGTCTTTGCCCAGCACAATCTGCGCACCGTCATGGGAACAGCCCAAGCCAGCGGTGTTGTGCTCTCACTCGCCGGTGCCCGAGCGCTTCCGGTTGCTCTGCACACGCCGAGTGAGGTTAAGGCGGCAGTTTCTGGCAACGGTCGGGCGAACAAAGCTCAGGTTGCTGCTTCCGTGCGCCAGATTCTCAAGCTTGATGATTCCGCGCTGCTCGCGGACGCCACCGATGCTCTTGCCTTGGCCATATGCTCTGCCTGGCGAGGAGATTCCGACGCCGCGCCACATGTTACTGCTGCAGCGGTAAAACAGGTGGCAGATCTCACCCCCGCCCAACGATTGTGGAGGGACGCGGAGAGGCGCACGTCGACCTCACGTCGACCCACATAGTCTTTCCTTCGTGATTTCATCGCTTCGCGGCACGATCGAGGCCCAGCATTCAGGATTCGTCGTGATTGACGTTTCCGGCGTCGGTTATGGCGTGTACGTAACGCCGCAGCACGCGCTTTCGCTGAACGTTGGTGAGAATGCACACCTAGTTGTCACGACAATTGTGCGTGAAGATGCCATCACGCTCTACGGTTTTGAGTCGCGTGAGTCTGGTCAAATTTTTGACACCCTCCTGTCTGTCACGGGCGTTGGCCCACGTTCGGCTCTCGCTGTTCTCTCGCATCTCACACCCGCACAGGTGTTTGACGCTGTGGCTAACGACGACGACAAAGCATTCACGCGCGTGTCGGGCATCGGACCAAAGACGGCAAAACTTATCTGCGTGCAGCTCGCGGGTCGGCTCGATGCCGTGACGGTGGGGGAGTCTCGCGCCAGTTCAGGTGAGCGCGGTACGTCCGGAGACGCCGTTGTGGCGGCTCTCGTTGGCCTCGGTTGGAACGATCGACTGGCCCGCGAGACGCTCAACGGACTCGAGACAGAGGGCAAGACCACGTCTCAACTTCTGCGCGATGCCCTGGCTCTGATGGCGCGGCAATCGTGAGCGAAGAGATAATTTTCTCGACGGTGCCCGCCGACGACGCAGAGCGCCAGTTTGAAAGTGCCTTGCGACCCACGAGCCTGCACGAGTTTGTTGGTCAAAAGCGTGTCGTCGCGCAGCTGGATGTTTTGTTGCGGGCCGCGGCTCAGGCGTCGCGAACCCCAGATCATGTCTTGCTCTCGGGTCCTCCCGGGCTCGGCAAGACAACGCTCGCAATGATTGTGGCCCAAGAAACGGGTCAGTCACTGCGAATTTCTAGCGGTCCGGCAATTGCGCACGCGGGCGATCTTGCCGCGCTGCTCTCCGCCCTGGTGCCTGGAGAGATTCTCTTTATTGACGAGATTCATCGCATGGCCAAACCGGCTGAAGAGATGCTCTACCTCGCTATGGAAGATTTTCGCATCGACATCATGGTGGGTAAGGGCGTGGGTGCAACGTCAATTGCCCTAGACCTAGCGCCTTTCACCTTGGTCGGGGCGACCACACGCACGGGATTGCTCGCCAATCCCCTTCGCGACCGGTTCGGGTTTACCGCACACCTCGAGTTCTACGATGTGGACGAACTCGAGCGAGTTCTCGAACGGTCTGCACGCCTCCTCAAACTCGACCTACCTGCTCTGGCACTCGCGGAAATTGCACGACGCAGTCGTGGCACGCCGCGGATTGCCAACCGGCTTCTGAGGCGGGTTCGTGACTACGCCGACGTGCACGGGGGAGATGACGCGCTGTCGAGTGCGCGGGCTGCCCTTGACCTGTTTGATGTCGACGTCCGCGGTCTCGACCGACTCGACAGAGCTGTTCTGCTTGCTCTGGTTGACCGTTTTGACGGAGGCCCCGTGGGGTTGGGCACACTTGCTGTTTCGGTGGGAGAGGAGACGGAAACCGTGGAATCCGTTGTTGAGCCCTTTCTGATTCGCGAGGGTCTTATGGCGCGAACTCAGCGTGGGCGGGTCGCGACGCGAGCAACCTGGGAGCATCTCGGTCGGACACCCCCGGAGCGCGGAACGCTCTTCGACTAAATACACAGCATTCCCCACATATACTCAATTAGCGCCCACGGTGGGCCCCTTTTCGATTGGAACTCTCATGGCCTTTGACCCGACACTCCTTCTCATGGGTGCCGTTCTTGTTGTGCTTGTCATCTTCATGGTGCGCAACAGCCGCAAACGTCGTCGCGACGCTCTCGAAATGCAAGAGAAACTCAAGGTCGGTGCCGAGGTTATGACCAACTTCGGTCTTTACGCGAAAATCAAGAAGATTGACGACGTTGACAACAAGATTGTCCTCGAGACGTCGCCCGGTCAAACCCTCACGGTGCACCGTCAGGTGGTCGCTCGTGTTGTTGACTCCGCCTCCGCCGGGCCCAGCAAGGGTGAGTCAGTAGGCAAGGCTGTTGCCGACGTCGCGCTCAACCCGGAGAAGGAATCTGGAAAGCTCGCGATTGACCCGCAGTTTGGCGAGCGCGTGCAGAAGCCCGCAGCAAAGGCTAAGCCCTCGACAAAGTCGTCACCGTCGAGCACGGGAAAGCCAGCCTCCGGTTCGAGCAAGTAGGCTAGGCCCAGTTCCTTCCTTCCGCTCATAACGAAAGCGACGTCCTCTTCTCGTGGCCCGTAGTGCTCAAGTTCGTCATGCCGTGCGCAACCTCATTTGGCTTGGGGTCATCATCGGTCTCCTCATTGCGGGCACGGGAGCCGGTGTGCTCTTTTCTGGCGCGTCTTGGGCTCCCAAGTTGGCACTTGACCTACAGGGAGGCACCCAGATTGTCTTGACCCCCCAGGTTAACGACGCAGCGGTGACGGAAGAGCAGCTCAAACAGGCTGTGGCGATCATTCGTCAGCGCGTAGATGCGTCTGGTGTCTCCGAGGCTGAGATCAACACGCAGGGCAGTAACAACGTTGTGGTCTCGATTCCTGGAACGCCCGACAAAGAGACGCTGGCACGAATCGAGGCATCGGCCAAGCTTGATTTTCGGCCCGTGCTGACCACCTCAGGTCCGACAAACGAGGTCATCAACCCCGACGGCACATCCTCCATCGTTGACCCGTCGAGCGTCGACCCCAACCTTCCCAGCACACCAACCATTTCCCCCTCCAACGGATCAGACATCAATTGGGTGACCCCAGCCTTGGCTGCTCAGTATCAGGCGTTCTCATGCGCTTCAGAGGACAATCAAGAGGCCAGTGCTGCTCCCGCTGATTTGCCGCTTATCACCTGTGACCCCGGGAATACCGTGAAGTACCTCCTCGGGCCGGTCGAGGTGGACGGCAGTGATATCAGTGATGCGTCTGCGGGTGTTATCACCACTCAAACAGGTGCTTCTACCGGTCAGTGGGCCGTGGACATCGTTTTCAACGCCGTGGGTACGAAGAAGTTTGCCGAGACCACCACTCGACTTGTGGGTCTCACCGGGGCGCAGAACCAGTTTGCCATCGTGCTCGATGGTCGAGTCATTTCGGCACCGAGTACGCAGTCGGCCATCACAAATGGCAAGCCGCAGATCTCCGGTGGCTTCACCCAGGAATCGGCCAAGACCTTGGCCGATCAGCTGAAGTACGGTGCGCTGCCGATTGGTTTTCAGGTAGAGAGCTCTGAGTCAATCTCCGCGACGCTGGGTAGCACACAGCTCTTGAGCGGACTCATCGCGGGTGCGATTGGTCTGGCTCTCGTGATCGTCTACTCGCTCATTCAGTATCGGACCCTCGGTTTCGTCACGATTCTCTCACTAGTAATGGCGGCCGTCATTACATATTTCTGTATCACGATCCTGTCGGCGCAAGAGGGCTTCCGGCTGTCCCTTTCGGGCGTCGTCGGATTGATCGTGGCGATTGGTATTACAGCGGACTCCTTTATCGTTTACTTTGAGAGGGTTCGAGACGAATTGCGCGAGGGGCGGAGCCTCGAAACAGCCGTTGATTCTGGGTGGAGTCGAGCTGTTCGCACGATTCTCGTCAGTGGCGCCGTGAACTTCTTGGCGGCGTTAGTGTTGTTCATTCTTGCTGTCGGTAACGTCCGAGGATTCGCCCTAACGCTGGGGCTCGCCACGATCGTCGACATCGTCGTCGTGATGCTGTTTACACACCCGTTGCTCCAGCTATTGTCTCGCCGGAACTTCTTTGCCGCCGGCCATTCGCTCAGCGGACTGAACCCCGCATCCCTCAATGCCGTTTACCAGGGACGCGGTCGTTTCCGCGTCGCCTCGGGCACCGGGATTAAGGAGACCAAAATCAAGTCTGCGAGCCGGGAAGCCGCGAAGCGTCAAACCATTGCTGAGCGCAAGGCCGCTCTCGAAGCAGGAGAGCGGGGTGAGGACTGATGGCAAGTTTTGGTCAGTTCGGTAACGATCTGTATTCCGGGGCTCGATCTTTTCGGTTTGTCGGGCTGCGACGCTGGTGGTACCTCGTTTCCATCGTTCTCGTTCTCGTGAGCATTCTCGGGCCGCTGGCGCGCGGCGGATTTCAGGTAGACAAGGCATTCAACTTTGGAATCGAGTTCACGGGCGGCAGTGAATTCACCGTTTCCAACGTTGCCGACCCAAGCCAGTCGATTGCCAGCGAGGC
The DNA here is from genome assembly GCA_903857985.1 of uncultured Microbacteriaceae bacterium. Lineage (GTDB taxonomy): Bacteria > Actinomycetota > Actinomycetes > Actinomycetales > Microbacteriaceae > UBA963. Next base: position 31,527 of record CAIOGW010000099.1, on the reverse strand, counting down.
CGTAGCTTCGGTTGAACCTCAGATGGTGCCGAAGGTAACAATCGTGGGCGGCAATTCTGTGCGCGTGCAGACCGAGCAGATGACCAACCAACTGACGAACGAGGTGGCTGCTGCTCTGGCCGTCGGTTACGGTGTTCCCGAAACACAGGTCACGTCGTCCTTCATTGGCGCCACATGGGGTGCCGATATCACCACCCAAGCGCTGCGCGCCCTCATCGTCTTCCTGATTCTCGCTGGCATCGTTCTCGCGCTTTATTTCCGAACGTGGAAGATGTCCCTCGTGGCAATCATCGCGCTGATTCACGACGTGATCATTACGGCGGGGATCTATGGAATCTCTGGCTTTGAGGTCACGCCGGGAGCCGTTATCGGTCTTCTCACGATTCTCGGTTACTCTCTGTACGACACGGTGGTGGTCTTCGACAAGATTCGTGAGAACACGACGGGGCAAACTCGCGACGCGTCGCTCACCTACGGTCAGCAGGTGAACCTGGCTGTGAACCAGACGCTCGTTCGATCGCTCAACACAACCGTTGTCGGTGCATTACCCGTGGCCGCAATTCTGTTCATTGGTGCGTTTGTCTTGGGTGCCGGCACTCTGCGCGACATTTCTCTCGCACTCCTGGTAGGAATCGTTGTGGGAACGTACTCAACGTCATTCCTGGCCGCGCCTCTCTACGCAGGAATGCGCATGCGCGAGCCCGCGATTAAGAAGAACGATGAGCGGCTTCTGGAGATGCAAGAAAAGGCCAAAGAGCGAGTCGTCGCGTAACGAGATAAGTGTTTTGCCCCGATAATGGTGTTATCGGGAGGCGCTATGACGGAAGTTCCGGCAACAACAACTGCTTTGCGCCGGTTGGTGCCCAGAATCTTTTGGCGTGCGCAGAGCTCGGGAGGCTTCGAGCAGTTGCTGCGCACGGTTCGAGCCAATCATCCCAAGGCAGATATCGCGATCATGGAACGCGCCTACGATGTCGCAAAGCGTGCGCACGAGGGACAGACACGCAAGAGCGGCGAGGAGTACATCACTCACCCCGTTGCTGTGGCGCAAATTTTGGCGGAACTCGGAATTGGTGCCAAAACGCTGGTTGCCGCCCTGCTGCACGACACCGTAGAAGACACCGACTACTCGTTGGCAGAAGTTGAAGCCACGTTCGGAGCTGAGGTGGCCATGCTCGTCGATGGCGTCACCAAGCTTGACCGAATAACCTACGGAGAATCTGCTCAGGCGGAAACCGTCCGCAAGATGATCGTTGCGATGTCGCGGGATATTCGCGTGCTCGTGATCAAACTCGCCGATCGACTGCACAACGCCCGTACTTGGGGTTTTGTGGCACCCGAGACGGCGGAACGCAAGGCTCGTGAAACTCTCGACATTTTTGCTCCGCTGGCCCATCGACTCGGTATTTCGTCAATGAAGTGGGAGCTGGAAGACCTTTCTTTCGCTGTTCTGCACCCCAAGATTTACTCGGAGATCAATAATCTGGTCCAGCAGCGCACCCCCGAGCGCGAAGAATTTGTGGCGGACGTGATTTCTTCGGTTCGCGACGACCTCCGGCTCACCAAGATCCGCGGAGAGGTTCAGGGCCGCCCCAAGCAGTTTTACTCCATTTATCAAAAGATGGTCTTGCGCGGCCGTGAGTTTGACGAGATCTATGACCTCGTGGGTATCCGCGTCATCGTTCCCACGGTTCGCGACTGCTACGGCATCTTGGGCTCAATTCACAGTCGATGGAACCCACTCCCCGGCCGATTCAAGGACTACATCGCCACGCCCAAGTACAACCTGTATCAGTCGTTGCACACGACGGTGATGGGGCCCGGTGGCCGCCCGGTCGAAATCCAGATTCGTACGCCGGAGATGCATCAGAGAGCCGAATTTGGCGTGGCTGCCCACTGGATGTATAAGGCAAAGCAGGCCGGAGGTCGGGCCACAGACGCTCTCTCGACGTCGGATACCGACATGGCATGGCTGGCGCACATTTCAGACTGGGAGGCCGAAACTGACGATCCGCACGAATTCTTAGATTCTTTGCGCTTCGAGATCGGCACTAAAGAGGTCTACGTCTTCACTCCGAAGGGACGCGTCATCGGACTTCAAGTGGGATCCACGCCCGTTGACTTCGCTTACGCTGTGCACACCGAAGTGGGTCATCGCACGATGGGGGCAAAGGTCAACGGTCGATTGGTCCCTCTCGACACCCAGGTGGCTTCCGGTGACGTCATCGAGATTCTGACGAGTAAGAACCCGGACGCTGGCCCCAGTCAGGACTGGATGGGATTTGTCGCGTCGACGCGGACCAAGTCAAAGATAAAGCAGTGGTTTTCGAAGGAACGTCGCGACGAGGCCGTTGAACAGGGGCGTGACATGATTGCCCGCGCCATGCGCAAGCAGAACCTTCCCCTCCAGCGTCTCATGACAACGGACACGCTGGCCGAAGTGACGGCTCTATTAAAGTACGACGATGTCACGTCTCTTTATGCAGCCGTAGGCGAGGGACATGTGTCGTCGCAATCCGTGATCGAAAAGATTCTTCTCAGCGTCACCGAAGAGATCGACAGCGAAACTCCGGAGATCGTCATTCCTGCCAAGGGAGGCATGCGCGGTACCCGTCGCAGTGATTCAGGCGTTCTCGTGCGCGGGGCGGCCGATATTTTGGTCAAGCTCGCGAAGTGCTGCACACCCCTGCCGGGCGATGAGATTCGCGGTTTCGTTACCCGCGGGCAGGGAGTCTCGGTGCACCGCGCCTCCTGCAACAATGTCACCACGCTCATGCGCGAGCCGGAGCGGCTCATTGAGGTGGAGTGGGCTCCGACATCAAAGAGCATTTTCCTCGTTCAGGTGCAGGTCGAGGCGCTCGATCGTGCTGGTCTGCTCTCAGATGTCACCCGGGTTCTGGCCGAGAACCACGTCAACATTCTTTCCGCCACGGTCAGTACAACCACGGAACGCCTTGCTCTCAATAGGTTTGTGTTTGAAATGAGCGACACCAGTCACCTCGAACGCCTCCTCAACGCCATTCGGCGCATTGACGGTGTCTACGACGCCTACCGCGTCAGCGAGAGCGGCTCCTAGGCGATCCCTTGCGCGTCTCGCGAACGGAAGGTGGACGGTGCGCCCCACGATTTCCAGCGCGCTTCGGTAGTCGTACGGCGTTTTTTCGCTCAGGGCTGTCAGCTCCGCGAGCGCGGTTTTGTCGTCGGGGGAGTAGCGAGCAATGTCGGCGGCCGTGCGGGCAGCACTCGTCACGAGCCTGTTGCCGTAGGCGACACAGTCAGTTCTCTGAATGTTGAGCTCGCGCGCATGGACGTCGCTACTGCCCACGTAGAGTCTGGCTCCATCGAGTCCGGCTATGTGGAGCTCTTTCGGCACCGAACGGATCGCACCGAGGACCCAGAGTGCCGACTGTTCGATAGCCACGGCATCGTCGCGATCGGTGCAGAGATGTGCATCGAGGCGTAGACCTGGCCCTGGTGGTGTGTCGAGCGGGCAGATGATGCCCTCTGTGACCACGGCATGACCGTCACGCACGAGCGACCAGCGTTCTGCCACGGAAAAGTTAGAGAGCTCGGATGCATGCACGCGCACATGGTCGCAGGTACCTGCCGGTCACGATGGTCGGTGGAAGGAAACTGTGGAACACTTCCCCAAATTTTTGTGACGCGGGTCAGGCGAGAACAGCGAGCCACGAACGCTGAGCGGAGATGTCCTCTTCGATAGCAGCGACCCGGCTGGCGTCGCCCGCAGATTCCGCGATTGACCGTTCGGCCTCGAGAGCGGCAATCTTTGATTCAATTTGTCCTGCCAATCCTTCGGAGCGCGCTTGCCTCTCGGGGTTGGACTTGTCCCAGTGATTCTCTTCGAGCTTACGAACGGCCGTCTCCACCTTGCGCATGCTGTCTTCAACCTCGCGGATCTTTGCACGGGGAACCTTGCCGGCAGCATCCCAGCGCTTCTGCAAACTGTTCAACGTGGCCCGCGCCTGCGAGTAGTCTGTTGCCGTCAACAGAGGTTCTGCCTCCCTCAAAATTTCCAACTTGATGTCGAGGTTGCCCTGATACTCGGCCTCGTCACGCTCAAACTCTTCGTTCTTGGCTGCGTAGATGGCGTCGCCGGCGGCCTTGAAACGCTTCCACAGTGCGTCGTCGACCTTTTTGGGGCCTCGGGGAGCCTTCTTCCAATCCTCGAGGAGGGCACGGTAGGGCGTGAGTGCTGTGGCGCCCTGAGCAATGAGCCCCTCTGCCTTGGTGATGAGTGCTTCCTTCGCGACCTTGGCGCCCTTGGTGGCTTGATCGAGCTCAGCAAAGTACTTCCGTCGCGCCTGGTCGAGAGTATTTCGGGCAGTACGAAAGCGCTTCCACAAATCATCGGCGGTCGCCTTCGGGAACTTGCGGTCCTTCTTTTGTGCTTCCTGCCACTGTGCAAAAAGTTCGTCAACCTTGGTGGTCATCTGCTTCCACTGCACCTTGCTCAGATCCCCCAAGGCAAGGGCTTCAACTTTTTCGACGAGCGCAGTGCGTGCCGCAATAGCTTCCTCGCGAGCCAGGGCTGACTGCTCGCTAAGCTCTTCAACCTTCTTCTCTATCGTCGAGCTGAGAGTGGCGATGCGCGATCGAAGTGCAGCGAAGTCGCCCACACCAATCCCTTCGGTTACCTGCTCACTAATCTTGGTGAGAGAGGCCGACAGGTCAGTGTGCGCGGCGTCAGAGGCCACGCGCCGCTCGAAGAGAGAGAGGGTCGTGTTGATGTCGTCAAACTTGCGAACGTAGAAAGCCAGGGCCTCTTCGGCAGACACGTCGGCATACTGTCCCACGTGACGTTCGACGCCGTCCTCTGAGCAGAAGACGTTGCCCTCGGCGTCGACTCGACCGAACGATTGAGAACTCATGAGTGTGCTTCCTGCGATAGGTGTTTGCGCCGTCAGTTTAGAGCAGAGTACCCCGCTACTGAAGCTTAAAGGATCCGATGACTGTCACAATTGCGGGCCTTCCATCGGTAGAGCCTCCTTCGACGCCACCAGAGATCACGGCAGCCTCGAGTTCAGGGAGTCCGCTCGTTATGCGACCAATCACGGAATATCCACCGATGCCCGGTTCAGCGGGAAGCTTTGTGTCTTTGTAGACGATGAAGAATTGCGAGCCGATCGAGTTCCCATCGCCACCTCGACGCGCCATGGCGAGAGTACCAGCCGGATATATTTCGTCCGCCGGTGAGTTCTCTACGGGGCCGTAGTAGTACCCCGGGCCACCGGTGCCATCGCCGTTCGGATCGCCGCACTGCAGCACAAAGAGGCCCTCCGTGGTGAGACGGTGGCAGGTGGCAAAGTCATAAAAACCCTTATTGGCTAGGTATATTGTGCTCGCCACGGCCTGCGGTGCCAACATGCCGTTCAGCTCTACACCGAGCGGTATCTCGTTAATGACAAGCTCGCCCGTCCAGGTGCGGTCTTCCGCCGCCGACTTGTCGGGAAGAAAATTCGTCGGTGCGCCCGGGGTGCCCGACGACAGCGGGTCGGGGGCGTAGGGTTCAACAAAAGTGAAAAGCGCCTGAGCTCCGATGGCGACCGCAACGATGGGGATACCGATGGACAGCCACAGACGATTGTCTCGTTTGCGGCGCGACACTTGCGCACCGTGCGCCTTCTGCCGCTCACGATAGGCGCGTAGCCGCTCGCGCTCTGCCCTTTGTTGGGACTTGGTGTTTTTTGCCACAGTCGTGATTCTCTCGGTTTGGCCGGTGAGGGTGGTGTTTGTTCCCCTCCAGCAGATTAGCCCACCTCGCGCACGACTCTTCGCGAATAGGCTGAGCGCGTGACCGGTTCTCTGTTGGGCGATGCAACGGCACCCCTGGCCGTGCGTATGCGACCACGCTCGCTCGACGAGATTGTTGGTCAGTCAGGGCTTCTCATGGCTGGTTCGCCGCTTCGCCAGCTCGCCGAGTCGTCTTCCGGTGGTGCGTCAGTGATTCTTTGGGGTCCGCCCGGTACGGGCAAGACATCTCTTGCTTATGCCGTTGCCGCATCGAGCGATCGCCGCTTCATTGAGATGTCGGCGATTACGGCTGGCGTGAAGGATGTGCGCGAGGCAATGACGGCCGCCCGAGATACCCGCGATCTCTACGGTTCCTCAACGCTGCTGTTTCTCGATGAGATTCATCGTTTCACCAAGGCTCAGCAGGACGCCCTACTTCCGGGAGTTGAGAACGGATGGGTGACCCTGATAGCGGCAACCACGGAGAACCCGTCGTTCAGCGTTATCTCGCCACTCCTCTCTCGTTCCCTTCTTTTGCGGCTCAACCTTCTGACGGATGACGAACTCTCCCGAGTGGTGCGCGGTGCTCTTGCCGCCTCGCACGGCTTAGCCGAGAATTTTGACCTCGCCGATGATGCTATGGCCACGCTCGTGCGATTTAGTTCGGGCGATGCCCGACGAGCGCTCACTGCACTGGATGCCGCAGCCTCTCTTGCGCTGCGCCGCTCGGGTGATACGCCCCCACCCGTTGCGATTACTGGCGAAGACATCGGGAACGCGGTTGACCGGGCACTACTGCGCTACGACCGTGACGGAGATGAGCACTATGACGTGATTAGTGCCTTCATCAAGTCGATTCGCGGATCGGATGTCGATGCCGCGTTGCACTACCTTGCACGCATGATTGAGGCCGGAGAAGACCCGCGGTTTATTGCGCGGCGACTAATCATTTCGGCAGCGGAAGACATTGGACTCGCTGCGCCTCACGCACTGTCCCTGGCTGTGGCCGCCGCCGATGCAGTTGCCCTGATTGGCATGCCGGAAGGTCGTATTCCGCTGGCCGAGGCCACGGTTTTTCTCGCAACCTCGCCCAAATCGAATGCCGCTTACGTGGGCATCAACGAGGCTTTGAGCGATGTTCGCGAAGGAAAATCAGATGTCGTTCCGGTGCACCTTCGCGACGCGAGTTATTCGGGGGCTAAGAACCTCGGTCATGGAGCCGGCTACTCGTATCCACACAACGACCCTCTCGGCATCGTGGCGCAGCAATATTTACCCGATTCACTCACGGGGCGCATCTACTACCGACCGACAAGCCACGGGCAAGAACGTGACATCGCCGAACGTCTCGAACGCCTGCGGAGTGTCTTGCGCGGGGAATAATTGGCTGGTCTTCGATTGGCCGACGGTTGGCGGCCAGCTCTCGTGCTAGGCTTTTTCTTGCCTCATCACCTGTGAACGTGCGGCTGCGAACACAGACCAGATGACTCGCGGGAAGAACCCTGTAGCCGGGCCCCGATGGCATTCCTCTTTCTTGTGGTCTCGTTTCTGTGGTTTCGACCACGCCATTTTCTGTTCACTCTTTTGAAAGGACATCGTGTCTACAAAGTCACGTACCCGCAGCAAGACCCGCCTGTCGCGTGCGCTGGGAATTCCCCTCACGCCCAAGGCAGCCAAGTACCTCGAAAAGCGTCCCTATCCTCCGGGTGAGCACGGTCGCACCAAGCGCAAGACAGACTCTGATTACGCGGTTCGTCTTCGCGAGAAGCAGCGTCTTCGTGCCCAGTACGGCATCCGTGAGGCACAACTCAAGCGCGTCTTCCAGGAAGCCCGCCGCGCAGACGGCTTGACCGGTGAGAACCTGGTTGAGCTTCTCGAGATGCGCCTTGACGCACTGATTGTTCGAGCCGGTATTGCACGCACCACTTCTCAGGCTCGCCAGATGGTTGTGCACCGTCACATTCTGGTTGACGGCCAGCTGGTGGATCGCCCGTCGTTCCGGGTCAAGCCCGGACAGCTCATTCACGTCAAGGAGCGCTCGGAAGGCATGGAGCCGTTCCAAGTTGCCGCGGCAGGCGGGCACGTTGCCGTTTTGCCACCGGTGCCCGGTTACCTCGAGGTAGAGATTGACAAGCTCCGCGCCACACTCCTTCGTCGCCCCAAGCGTGTCGAGGTTCCCGTGACCTGTGAGGTTCAGCTGGTTGTGGAGTACTACGCCGCCCGCTAACCCCTAGTTGTTTGTCAGCGCGGGGCGTCCCTTCACGGGGTGCCCCGCGTTCACATTTTTTCTGGCCCTAGAATGTTAGTTGTTCGCTTCAATTACGCAGGAGTAGTCATCATGAAGTACATCATCGCCATTCTCGTGGGTGTTGGCCTCGGCTTTCTGGTTGCCCACCGCGTAAGCAAGAGTGAACAGGGACGCGCCTTCCTGGCCAAGATGGATGCCACAGCGAAAGATCTGTCGGATGCCGTCAGCCAGGGCTACCGCGATCGCGAGAGCCAGCTACGCGCTCGCACGCCCCGCGCTTAGGCGCGCGTCGACAATGCAGACCGCCGATATTCGTTCACGGTGGCTCGACTACTTCGGGTCGCGCGGGCACACCGTGGTGCCTTCAGCTTCGCTCGTCAGCGATGATCCCAGCCTGCTGTTCACCGTCGCCGGCATGGTGCCATTCATCCCCTACATGTCTGGGCTCGTTCCACCGCCGTACCCGCGCGCCACGAGTGTGCAGAAGTGCATCCGAACCCTCGATATCGAAGAAGTTGGAAAGACCACTCGCCACGGCACGTTCTTCCAGATGAACGGCAACTTCTCCTTCGGTGATTACTTCAAGGCTGAGGCTATTGAGTTCGCGTGGGAGCTTTTGACGACGTCGGAGAGTTCCGGTGGTTTGGGATTCGCAGAGAAGGACCTGTGGGTCACCGTCTACGAGGACGACGACGAAGCCATCGCGATGTGGAAAAAGACGGCAGGCCTTCCGGATGCTCGCATTCAGCGTCGAGGAAAAGAAGACAACTATTGGTCTACGGGTCAGCCCGGTCCGGCCGGACCGTGTTCCGAGATCTACTTCGACCGCGGTCCCAGTTACGGCATCGAAGGTGGTCCCGTCGCCGACGAGGATCGCTACATCGAGATCTGGAACCTTGTGTTCATGCAGTACTTGCGAGGCAAGGGTACGTCGAAGACCGAGTTCGAGATTCTGGGGGAACTACCGCAGAAGAATATTGACACCGGCATGGGGCTTGAGCGTGTGGCGTTCCTGAAGCAGGGCGTCGAGAACCTCTACGAAATCGACCAGGTTCGTCCAGTGTTGGATCGCGCTGCCGAACTGGCGGGAGTTCACTACGGGGCCGACCCTGAGGCCGATGTTCGACTTCGCGTTGTGGCCGATCACGTTCGCTCGGCTCTCATGCTGATGTCAGACGGCGTGAGTGCCTCAAACGAGGGCCGCGGCTATATTCTTCGACGGCTCCTCCGTCGCAGCGTTCGTGCCATGCGTCTTTTAGGCGTAGATGAGCCAGTTTTTCCTGAACTTTTCACGGCATCACGCGACGCCATGGCCACGGCCTACCCCGAGGTTCACACCGACTTCGCACGCATCTCCAAGATTGCCTATGGCGAAGAATCCGCCTTCATCAAGACACTCGAACAGGGCACAACCATTCTGGACCTCGCCGTTGTTGAGGCTAAAGACAACGGAGCCTCACGTTTGCCGGGATCGACAGCATTCCTGTTGCACGACACCTTTGGTTTCCCGATTGACCTGACGCTGGAGATGGCAGAAGAAGCTGGGGTCAGTGTTGACCGCAGCGCCTTTGACAAGCTGATGGCCGAGCAGCGCTCGCGCGCGAAGGCGGACGCGAAGTCGAAGAAGTCGACCATTGCCGACCTCAGCGTGTACGGAGACTTCCGGGCACACGGAGAAACACTCTTCACGGGTTACGGCACGCTCGAAACGGAAACCCGCGTGCTGGGAATCCTCAAAGACGGCGTGTCTGTTCCGTCCGCGCAAGCCGGCGACACCGTCGAAGTGATTGTGGCAGAAACCTCGCTCTACGCGGAGTCTGGTGGCCAAGATTCCGACGCCGGCCGCATCATCGGCGGCTCGTTCGAGATTGATGTCATCGATGTTCAAAAGCCCGTCAAGGGCTTGGTGTCTCACACAGCAACAGTTCTCTCGGGAACCATCGCGGTTGGCGATAAGGCCACGACGGTCGTTGATCGGGCCTATCGCCGAGCTGCCGCCCAGGCACACTCGGCCACTCACCTTGTGCACGCTGCGCTTCGTCAGACGCTGGGGGAGACGGCACACCAGAGCGGTTCCTACAACAAGGCCGGATACATGCGGCTTGACTTTTCGTGGAGTGAGGCGCTGTCGTCGGCAACGCGCACCGACATCGAAGAGATTGTGAACGCGGCTATCGAGGACGACCTCGAAGTGGTGACCCGCGAGATGGCACTCGATGAAGCCAAGAAGCTCGGCGCCATGGCGCTTTTCGGCGAGAAGTACGGCGAAACCGTGCGCATGGTCGACATTGGTGGGCCCTGGAGTCGTGAGCTGTGTGCCGGCACGCACGTTGAGCGATCTGCTCAGATCGGGCTCGTTTCTGTGGTCAGTGAATCTTCGGTGGGTTCGTCGAATCGCCGAATCGAGGCCTTTGTGGGCAATCAGGCGTTCACGTCTTTTGCGGCCGAGCGTGCGATTGTGAACGAACTTTCCTCGTCGCTCAAGGTTCCGCGTGAAGACCTGGTCGAGCGCATCTCCGAGCTCACGGCATCGCTCAAGGCGGCTGCGAAGCGGGTCGCCGACTTCGAGAGCGCCAACCTCAAAGACCTCGTTCCCGGCATTTTGGCCCAGCTCAACGACGGCGGGTCAATTAATACGGTTCTTGCCGAGGTTTCTGTGTCTCGTGTCGACGATCTGCGCGACCTGGCCGTTGCGGTGCGAGATAACGTTCAGAACCAGGCCTGCGTGATCTCGCTCGCATCGGTGATCGACGGAAAGCCGAGCATTATCGTTCTCACGACGGGGCCAGCGCGCGAGGCCGGGCTCAAGGCGGGGGCACTTGTCAAGATTGCGGCCGGAATTCTCGGCGGCGGAGGTGGCGGTCGTGACGACATGGCGCAGGCCGGTGGTTCCGACGTCACGCGCCTCCCCGAGGCCCTCGCGGCCGTGGCCAACGCGATAACGCAGTCCTAACCGCAATGCCCGTTTTCGTGGAGCACAGCTAGTGGAACGTGGTATCCGGCTCGGTATCGACCCCGGACGTGCGCGCATCGGTCTCGCGATGTCTGATCGTGACGGGCTGCTTGCCATGCCGCTCGAAACGGTGGCGGTCGACTCGAACGAAATTGATCGTGTTATCGCGGTTATCGCAGAGCACGATGTGTCAACGGTCATCGTCGGGCTTCCCCTCAGCCTTTCGGGGCGTTGGACGGCGTCTACACGACACGCCTACGAACTGGCTCAGGCTATTAGCGAACGCGTCGACATTTCCGTGCGCATGATTGACGAGCGCCTGACAACGACTACGGCTCAGGCCGCCCTGAGAAGCTCCGGGAGGTCGCAACGAGCAGGTCGTTCAGTAATTGACCAGATTGCCGCTGTTACCCTATTGCAGCAGGCTCTCGACACCGAGCGCCAGAGTGATCGACCCGCCGGCTGGGCATTTATGGAGATTGTTGAGATGCACGATGACGAACAGTGAACCGCAGGAATCCGGCAACGCAGGTTACGTTCCTCACGCCATGTCGTCTGACGGGCCGGGAGACACGGCACCTCATGCCCCACATCACGCCCCGCAGTCATCCGGTGGCGGACGTCGCGGTCGATCGGGCAAAAAGCGTGGGCTGCTCATCACGCTCATCAGTGTTGGTTGCGTTGTGTTGCTAGGTGTGACCGGAGGCACCCTCTATGCCACCGGCGTGCTCGATTCGATCATCAACCCGGGGCCCGGTGATTACGAGGGCAGTGGCACGGGTACAGTCAACTTCACTATCAATGAGGGTGACAATGGCGAGGTGATCGCCATGAACCTCTATGAGGAGGGCGTGACAGCCTCGTTTGAGTCTTTTTATGAATTACTCCTGATCACCGAACCGGCGCCAAACTTCGTGCCCGGTGTCTTCACGCTCAAAGAGAAGATGTCTGCCGCTGCGGCTCTCGAGGCTTTGCTCAATCCCGACAATGCCCAGGTGGATACCGTCGCCATTCCCGAGGGAACATCCGAGGCCGGGATCCTAGAGATCATTTCCGAATCCACAGGAATTGCGCTGGCCGACCTGCAGAGTACGGCCAACGATGTTGCCTCGTTCGGTGTTCCCGCCGAAGCGCCAAAGCTTGAGGGGTTCCTTTTCCCCGCCACGTACAGGTTCACGCCGGGTACCAGCGCGCGCGACATCTTGCAGACGATGGTTGATCGTTGCTTCCAGGCGCTTGACGAGGCCGGAGTCGCTGAGGCGGACCGATTCCGCATCATCACCATGGCATCGCTGATTCAGAAAGAAGCGGGCGCTGCGTCCGACTTCCCCAAGGTCTCTCGCGTTTTCTGGAATCGCCTCGACGAAGGCATGTGGCCTACGGGTCTGCTCGAATCAGACGCCACCGTCGCTTATGGCGCCGGGGTTAAGCGCGTTGAAACAACGGTTGAAGAGCGAGCTGACACCAACAACCCCTACAACACGTATGTGCACCCCGGTCCTCTCTATGCGCCCATCTCTAACCCTGGCGATGTGGCCATCAACGCAGCGCTCAATCCCATTGAGGGACCGTGGTTCTACTTCGTGTGTGTGAACTATGAGACGGGTGAGACGATTTTCTCCACAACCGTCGATGAGCACCTAGCCGCTGTAGAGGTCTGGGATCAATGGCTTCGAGAAAACCCGGAGCATGACGAGTAGACAGCTCGCGGTCCTGGGGCATCCCATCGACCACTCGCTTTCTCCCACGCTTCATCGCGCCGCTTATGAGGCGCTCGGGCTCGATTGGACCTATGGCCGGGCTGACGTCACAGAGAGTCTGCTCGACGAATACGTTGCGTCCCGTGACCATTCCTGGGTAGGCCTCTCGTTGACGATGCCCCTCAAGTACCGAGCGACCGAGATAGCGGATGTCGTCGATGCCGATACGGCTCTGACGGGGGCCTGCAATACGCTCGTGTTTGACCACGAGACGAAGCAGAAATTTGGCTACAACACCGATGTGGCCGCCCTCGCCAGCGTCATTCTCGACGCGTCTCGCGAGATGGCAGCCCACGGAGTAGACACGGGCCCTCGTCCGGCAAGCATCGCCGTCCTCGGTGGGGGAGCGACAGCCGTGTCAGCCGTCGCTGCGGCGGCGAAGGCCGGCGTTGAGAGTGTAGACATTTTCGTTCGTGACACGAACCGAGCGTCCAACGCGATTGCGGCGGCTCAGGCTTCGGGAGTGCTGGCGACCGTCCACGATCTCTCCTCATTTGGCGCCATCTCCTCAAGCACAGTCACCATCTGCACTCTTCCCGGCAGTGTTGATCTTGATTTACCCGATGGTGGACTTGCTCGTCGGGCCTTTATCGACGTGGCGTACGCGCCGTGGCCGACGCTACGCGCTGTTAAGTGGCAGGCTGCCGGGGGTGATGTGGTTAGTGGGCTGCACATGCTGGTGCGCCAGGCCGTTATCCAGGTGCGTGTTTTTTTCTCCGGTTCGCCAGACGTGGCGCTCGATAACGAAGGCGAGATCTTCCAGGCCATGTCAGCCGCCGTCGAACTGGGCGATTTTTTCGACGCTTCCCTAGCTGGCAATTAGTTTCCTGCCACGCTGTCGTGTGCTGGTCACGTTTGTGGTGCGCTAGAGACGCGAGTCGGCTGTGCCAGACTTGAGTCATGTTGCGTTGGCTGACAGCAGGTGAATCCCACGGTCCCGAACTCATCGGGGTGATCGAGGGTCTGCCTGCGGGCGTGCCGGTTTTGCGCGAGACCATTCAGGCGGATTTGGCGAGGCGTCGTCTCGGTTTTGGCCGCGGTGCGCGCATGAAGTTCGAGCAGGACGACCTGAGTATTGCCACCGGGGTGCGCCACGGCGTGTCTCTGGGGGGCCCGATCGCACTGCGCATCGGAAACTCCGAATGGCCCAAGTGGGAAGAGGTCATGAGCCCCTACCCGCTGGAGGGAGAAATGTCGGAGTCGGGCCGCGGCGCCAAACTCACGCGCCCTCGCCCCGGACACGCCGACCTCGTGGGTATGCAGAAGTACAACTTCGACGAATCACGCCCAGTTTTGGAACGCGCCAGCGCGCGTGAAACGGCCACGCGCGTCGCTCTCGGAGCCGTGGCGCGCAGTTTTCTTGCCGAACTCGGCATCCGCTTTGTCAGTCACACCGTGGCCATTGGGCCGGTTGCGGTTCCGCTTTCTGCTCCGCTGCCACACCCCGATGACGTTGTGCTCATTGACGCGGACGAAATGCGCTGCTTTCACGCCGAAACCGCGGCTCTCATGCACGCCGAGGTGGAAGCTGTTCACAAAGAGGGCGACACCATCGGCGGTGTCGTCGAAGTAAATGCCTACGGACTCCCGCCAGGGCTCGGATCTTTCACTCACTGGGACAAGCGCCTTGATTCTCAGCTGGCTGCTGCCCTGATGGGCATCCAGGCCATCAAGGGTGTTGAGGTGGGCGACGGGTTCGAAACCACGCGTCGTCGCGGTTCGGTGGCGCACGACGAACTCTTTGCTTCGGACTCCGGTATTTCGCGAACCACTGATCGTGCCGGTGGTACTGAGGGTGGCATGTCGACAGGCACCGTTCTGCGCGTTCGCGCTGGAATGAAGCCCATTGCCACAGTGCCGCACGCGCTCAAGACGGTTGACGTGACCACAGGTGATGCTGCACCGGCCCACCACCAGCGATCGGACGTCTGCGCTGTACCCGCGGCCGGGGTTGTTGCCGAAGCAATGGTCATGCTGGTCATCGCCAATGCCGTACTCGATAAGTTCGGTGGTGACTCGCTGTCCGAAACGAAACGCAACCTTGAGTCATACCTGGCACATATCCCGGCGTCTCTCGTCACGCAGGGCGACGCTGAGTGAGCATGCCCCGTGCGCTGGCCGTGCTGATTGGCCCCATGGCCTCGGGCAAGTCCAAGATTGGACGGCGTGTGGCGAACGAGCTCGGGGTTGACAACGTTGATACCGACAAAACAATCGTCGCCGAGTTCGGTTCTATTTCAGACATCTTTGCCGAGCAGGGCGAAAAAGCCTTCCGCGCTATCGAGCGCGAGCACGTGGTGCGTGCCCTCAGTGACCCAGCCATTGTGAGCCTGGGCGGCGGAGCAGTGCTGGATCCCGACACGCAGCACGACTTGGAGCGACTGCCCGTGGTCTACCTCACGGTCACGCCGGAGGCGGTAGCGTGGCGCATTAGCAACGACAAGCGCCCTCTTCTTGCAGAGAACGGCCTCGTGCGTTGGAAAGAGATTTTTGCCGAGCGTCGGCCGATATACGAACGTCTCGCCTCGATAACGATTGACACCTCGTCGGGCCGTCTCGATGACATGGCCGCGAACATTGCCCAGTGGGTTCGCGCGGGTTATCCACGGGAATGGAAGGCCCTCAATGTCTAGTGTCGCAACCATTCCCGTCTCTGCCGGGGGCGACTACGTTGTGACCGTCGGTCGGGATTTGCTGCTGGGCACCGATGTGTTGACCGACGCTCTCGCCGGCGTCAAGAAGGTTCTGATTGTGCACCAGCCGGCACTGGAGCTTGTGGCTGCCGAGTTGCGCGATGCCCTCTCCGGCGAGTTCACCGTGCTTCTCGCCGAAGTGCCCGATGCGGAGGCGGCCAAGCGCGTAGAAGTGGCTGCGTTCTGCTGGCAGGTTTTGGGTCAGTCTGACTTCACGCGTACCGACGCCATTATCGGGCTGGGCGGGGGAGCCGTGACCGACCTGGCCGGGTTCGTTGCTGCCACGTGGTTGCGCGGTGTTCGTTTCATCAGCATCCCCACGACCGTTTTGGGAATGGTCGATGCCTCGGTAGGCGGGAAGACGGGCATCAATACGGCCGAAGGTAAGAATCTTGTGGGAGCTTTCTCCGCTCCGGCAGCCGTCATCTGCGATGTTGCCCTTGTTGAATCGCTGCCGCGAAACGAACTGCTCGCAGGCATGGCCGAGGTCGTGAAGTATGGCTTCATCGCCGACCCCGAAATTCTCGATCTCATCGAAGCGGATGTGGCCGTTGCCACCGACCCGACGTCGGAGGTCTTCCGTCTGTTGGTTGAGAAGTCCGTGGGGATCAAGGCTCGAGTGGTCTCCGAGGATTTTCGTGAGGCCTCTCTGCGCGAGATTCTCAACTACGGACACACGCTGGGACACGCGATTGAACATGCCGAGCGCTACCAGTGGCGTCACGGCGCGGCGATCAGCATTGGCATGGTGTTTGCTGCCGAGCTCTCTCGACTCACGAGCAATCTCGACGATGCCACGGTAGATCGGCACCGAAAGGTTCTCGAACTCTTGGGACTGCCGATTACCTACTCCGCGGGCCGCTGGGAAACTTTGCTGGCCACGATGCGACGAGATAAGAAGGCTCGCGGCTCCCTGTTGCGGTTTGTCGTCCTCGAGTCGCTGGGGCGCCCCAAGACTCTTGAAGTGCCAGACACGAGCCTGCTGTTCGCGGCGTATCAGGAGATCGCCGGTTAGTCGCCGGTAGTCTGGTGAGCATGAAACGCGTTCTGGTGCTCAACGGTCCCAACCTGGGACGTCTGGGTACACGTGAGCCTGAAATCTATGGAACGGCGTCGCTCGCAGACCTGACGAAGCTGCTCACTGCTGATGCTCCCGACTGGCAGATTGATGTTCGTCAGTCGGACTCTGAACCAGAACTCATGGGCTGGTTGCACGAAGCCACCGATGCCAAGACGCCGGTGATCATCAACCCCGCTGCCTTTACGCACTACAGCTACGCTCTCCGCGACGCTGTCGCCATGCTCTCGGGAGCCGGTATTCCCGTGATTGAGGTGCATATCTCCAACCCACACGCGCGCGAAGAATTCCGGCGCGATTCGGTGATTTCTCCTGTCGCAACGGGTGTTATTGCCGGATTCGGTTTCGAGTCCTACCGACTCGCCCTGCGCTACCTAATCTCGCTCGACAAATAACCTGACGTTCCGACGGAAAGAAGACTCACCATGGCCAGTACCGCTGATATCAAGAACGGCATCGTCATCAATATCGACGGTCAGCTGTGGTCGGTTATCGAGTTTCAGCACGTCAAGCCGGGCAAGGGCGGCGCTTTTGTGCGCACCAAGATGAAGAACGTGGTGTCGGGCAAGGTGGTCGACAAGACCTACAACGCGGGCACCAAGATTGAGACCGCCAACGTCGACCGTCGTGACTTTCAGTATCTGTACAACGATGGCAGCGAGTTCATCTTCATGGACAAGAACACCTACGAGCAGTTGAGCGTTCCGGCCACAACCGTTGGTGATGCTGCGAACTTCATGCTGGAGAATCAAGACGTGCAGCTGGCCATTCACGAGGGTTCGCCGCTCTACATTGAATTGCCCACGAGTGTCATTCTTGAAATCACCTACACCGAGCCGGGGCTCCAGGGTGACCGCTCAACTGGAGGCACAAAGCCCGCAACCGTCGAGACGGGCTACGAAATTCAGGTGCCGTTGTTTCTTGAGACCGGTACCAAGGTGAAGGTCGATACCCGCACGGGTGACTACCTCGGTCGCGTCAACGACTAGATCGTGAGTGCCCGCACCAAGGCCCGCAAACGTGCGGTAGACATGCTCTTCGCCGCCGACGTGCGCGGTGTATCGGTAAATGAAATTGTTGCCGCCGAAGCACTGCGCGCGGCATCTGAGCCCGATAGGGAGACGTCGTGGCTCTACGCACGCGACATTGTGGACGGTGTGGTTGAGAACCTTGAAAAAATCGACGAAGTTATTTCGCAGAATTCCCGCGGCTGGACACTCGAGCGCATGCCCGCTGTTGACCGGGCAATCGTGCGTTGTGCAGCCTGGGAGATTCTTTTCAACCCAGATATTCCCGCAGGAGTTGCGACGTCCGAGGCGGTGTCTCTGGCCGGCGAACTGAGCACAGAAGAGTCTTCCGGGTTCGTCAACGGCCTGTTGAGTACCATCGCGAATCGATGACCTGATACAGTCAAGGTAATTAGACATCCTTTAAAGCCGTCCAGAGAGGCGGGGAAGGAGGTCAGGATGACTGCGAACACCGTCATGCAGTCGGCTGACGTGGCACGCGCTGTAACGCGCATCGCCCACGAGATTCTTGAATCTAATCGTGGCAGCGACAACCTCGTGCTTCTCGGTATTCCCACGCGCGGCGTGACACTTGCCGCCCGCATTGCCGCGGCTATTTTTGAGATTGACGGAGCGACCGTTCCCCTGGGCTCGCTGGACGTCACGATGTATCGCGATGACCTGCACGACAACCCGATGCGCGAGCCCGCACCCACGACCGTGCCCGTCGACATCGATCAGTCAACTGTCGTACTCGTCGACGACGTGCTCTACTCGGGACGCACCGTACGCGCGGCGCTCGATGCCCTGACCGACCTCGGTCGCCCCGGCATCGTGCGCCTTGCCGTCTTGATCGATCGCGGGCATCGTGAACTTCCCATTCGCGCTGACTACGTGGGCAAGAATCTTCCCTCCTCACCGGGAGAGCGCATCAACGTGTGTTTTGTCGAGACAGACGACGTCGACGCGGTTGAGATCGATCGGGGGGGGTAGCGAATGATTCGTCACCTTCTGTCTACTCGGGACCTCACGCGGGCGAGTGCCATCGCCCTTCTCGACACGGCCGAGGACATGGCCGTTCTGGGAGCGAGGGAGAACAAGAAGCTTCCGGCCCTGCGCGGCAAAACTATCGTGAACCTGTTTTACGAAGACTCCACGCGCACGCGTATCTCCTTCGAAGTAGCTCAAAAGCGTCTGTCGGCAGATGTCATCAATTTTTCAGCCAAGGGATCATCGGTGTCGAAGGGCGAGAGTTTTAAAGACACCATCCTCACGCTCCGGGAGTTGGGCGTTGATGGGGTCGTCATCCGGCACCCCTCATCGGGTGCCCCCCAGTTGTTGGCCGAGCGCGACTGGATCGACGTGCCCGTGGTGAACGCCGGTGATGGCACTCACGAGCATCCGACGCAGGCCCTGCTCGACGCCTTTACGTTGCGAAACAACCTCAGTGGGAACGAGTCCCGCGGCCGTGGCCTCGACGGTGCTCGTGTGGTCATCGTGGGCGATGTGTTTCACTCGCGCGTTGCTCGATCGAACATATGGCTGCTCGAACATCTCGGCGCCCGGGTCACCGTTGTGGCACCAGCAACGCTCATTCCCTCAGGCGCCGAACGATGGCCCATCAGCATCTCGTACGACCTCGATGCCGCCTTGAGTGAACCTGTCGACGCCGTAATGATGCTGCGCGTTCAATCCGAGCGCATGCGCGAGGCGTTCTTTCCGAATGCCCACGAGTATACGCAGGGCTGGGGCCTCACGGAGGAGCGCTTTGCGAGGCTGGCTCCCAGCACGCTCGTCATGCACCCCGGTCCAATGAACCGAGGGCTCGAGATTTGCTCAGAAGCAGCAGACTCATCGCAGTCGGTGATTCTTCAACAGGTGGCCAACGGCGTCTTTGTACGCATGGCCGTTCTCTACTCAATTTTGACCGGAACCTCGGAGGTGTCCCATGAGTGAACCCTTGCTCTTTCGTCAGGCAACGCTACCCAGTGGAGAGCAGACGGATGTGCTCGTGCGTGATGGCCTGATTGTCGAAATCGGGTCGGTCACGAGCAAAGACGCGCGGAGCGTAGATGCTGCCGGCTTACAGATGCTTCCCGGACTTGTCGATTTGCACACGCACCTGCGAGAACCGGGTTTTGAGCAGAGTGAAACCGTCCTCACCGGTTCGCAAGCAGCAGCAGTAGGTGGATTCACCACAGTTTTTCCCATGGCCAATACGATGCCTGTGGCCGACAACGCGAGCGTTGTCGAGCTCGAACTCGCTCGAGGCCGTGAGGCCGGATACGTTCACGTGCAGCCGATTGGGGCCGTCACCGCCGGTTTGGCCGGAACCGCGCTGGCAGACCTCAAGGGCATGGCTGATTCCCGAGCTCGCGTTCGGGTGTTCAGCGATGATGGTAAATGCGTTGACGACCCGCTGGTGATGCGCCGAGCACTCGAATACGTGTCCTCCTTTGACGGCGTTATTGCTCAGCACGCCCAGGAACCGCGGCTCACGGAAGGCGCGCAGATGAACGAGGGCGAGGTGGCATCGCGCCTAGGCCTCGCGGGGTGGCCGGCCATTGCCGAAGAGACCATCATCGCCCGAGACGTTCTTATTGCCGAAAGTGTCGGTGCCGCCCTACACGTGTGCCACCTCTCCACTGCGGGCTCGGTTGACGTGATCCGTTGGGCGAAAGCGCGAGGAATTCGTGTGACTGCGGAGGTCACACCGCACCACCTCCTGCTGACTGAAGATCTCGCCGAGTCGTACGACGCGCGTTTCAAGGTGAACCCGCCCCTTCGCACGACCGAGGATGTCATGGCAGTGCGTCAGGGACTTGCCGATGGCACCATCGACATCGTGGCGACCGACCACGCGCCTCATCCCACCGAGGCCAAGGAGTGCGAATGGGACGTGGCCGCCTTTGGCATGGTGGGACTTGAGTCGGCGCTGTCGATTGTTCTGCTCACGATGGTCGAATCCGGTCAACTGAGCTGGAACGACGTGGAGCGGGTGATGAGCCGCGCCCCATCGCAGATTGGTCGTCTTGAGTGGAGCGGACTTGTGGTTGGCGCACCAGCGCGCCTGACCCTCGTCGATCCCGCCGACCGCCACGTCTTCTCGACCGAACAGCTGGCCAGCCGGTCGCAGAATTCTCCCTACCTCGGTCGCGAACTTCCCGGGCGCGTTGCGTACACGGCCTTCGACGGCTATCTGACCGTGGATGCCGGCACGCTCGTGTCTGCCGAGACGGTCGCCGCGCACGCATCCGCGGCACGAGCGAACAGCGCGACGAGCGGCGGTGTCACGAATGGATAGGTTGTGGGGTGCCGGACTTGCCGTGCTCTTGGTCGCCATTGTGTTCGTCCTCATGTGGCTCGGCTGGCAGCGCCGCGTCCGGCGTGACGCATCGAACCTCCCACCCGGACTGCGCACCGACGTCGCGATTGGGCAAGTCATCGGCTCATGGCGCGGTCTTTACGTGGCGACGTCTGAGCGCGCTAATGTGCTCGAGCGCATCGCCGCACCGGGACTCGCTTTTCGCGCACAGGCCACACTCGTGCTCGGTGAGTCAGGTGTCGTTTTTGATCTGAAGGGCGAGCGTCCAACGATGATTCCCCTGAATCGAATTGACGGTCTCACCACGTCGCACCTCACCATAGACAAGGTGGTTGAGCGCGGAGGGCTCACCGTTATCGACTGGCAACTCCCCGCAGAAGTTGGAATGCGGGCGGTGAGTAGCTTCTTCAGAATGTCCTCCGCTGATCGCGACTCTATTTTTGAAACGTACGCACATCTCATCAGCACAGCTAAAAAGGAATCCTCGTGACATCAGCATTTGACCCTGCCGTACTCGTCCTCGAAGACGGTTCGCGCTATGAAGGATTTGCCTTCGGTGCTCGAGGCACAGTGTTCGGCGAACTCGTCTTTGCAACGGGGATGACGGGATATCAAGAGACTCTGACCGACCCGTCGTACGCCGGTCAGATTGTTATGATGACGGCACCCCACATTGGCAATACGGGAATGAACGTTGCCGACATGGAATCTAAGCGCATCTGGGTATCTGGCTTCGTCGTTCGTGATCCTTCGAGAATTGTCTCGAATTTCCGGTCAGAACGTTCGCTCACCGACGACCTCGTGGCCGACAACATTGTCGGCATTGCCTCACTCGACACCCGAGCCGTGACGCGTCACATCCGCGACAAGGGCGCCATGCGCTCGGGAATCTTTTCCGGACCGGACTACGCCATCACAGCTAATGAGCAGCTGACTCGGGTTATGAGCGTTCCTGATATGGCGGGACAGAACCTCTCCGATCGCGTGTCGACTCAGGAGGCGTACCTCGTGCCCGCCAGCATCGACCGCATCGGTTCGGTGGCCATTCTCGATCTCGGCGTAAAGAAATCGACCGTGGCCTACATCGCCCAGCGCGGATTTGATGCTCACGTTCTGCCTCAGTCGATTACCGCGGACGAGGTGCTCGCTCTCGGTGTCGACGCCCTGTTCTTCTCAAACGGCCCCGGTGACCCTGCTGCGAGTGACGGCCACGTGGAGTTGCTGCGTCAGCTGCTGCGCTCGGGTATGCCATTCTTTGGCATCTGCTTTGGTAACCAGTTGCTCGGACGCGCCTTGGGCTTTGGCACGTACAAGTTGCCCTTTGGCCACCGCGGTATCAACCAGCCGGTCCTCGACAAACGATCGGGGCGCGTGGAAATCACGAGCCAGAATCATGGCTTCGCAGTTGATGCCCCCATTGACGCCATCATCGATTCACCCGAGGGTTTTGGTCGAGTGGAAGTGAGTCACTACAGCCTGAACGACGAGGTTGTGGAGGGACTTCGATGTCTTGATATCGACGCTTTCTCGGTGCAGTACCATCCCGAGGCTGCCTCGGGACCGCACGATTCCATGTACCTTTTCGATCAATTCCGTGACATGGTTCTCGCGTCGCGCAAGGGAGTAAGCAGCTAATGCCACGTCGCAGCGACATTTCATCGGTACTCGTGATTGGGTCCGGACCCATCGTCATCGGTCAGGCGTGTGAGTTCGATTACTCGGGCACCCAGGCCTGCCGTGTCTTGCGAGCTGAGGGAATTCGGGTGATTCTGGTCAACTCCAATCCGGCCACGATTATGACCGATCCCGACTTCGCTGACGCCACATACATTGAGCCCATCACGACTGAGGCCATCGAGGCCATCATCGCCAAGGAGCGCCCGGATGCCGTCTTGCCCACTCTGGGCGGGCAAACAGCGTTGAACGCGGCCATTGCCCTGCACGAAGCTGGAATTCTTGAAAAGTACAACGTCGAACTCATCGGCGCCAAGGTGGAGGCAATTCGTAAAGGGGAAGATCGACTGCTCTTCAAGAATCTCGTTTTGGATGCGGGCGCGGATGTTGCTCGCAGCTTCGTGGCCCACACGCTGGACGAGGCACAGGGCTTTGCTCTCGAGCTCGGCTATCCCGTTGTCGTTCGTCCGTCTTTCACCATGGGTGGTCTTGGTTCGGGCTTCGCCTACGACGAAAACGATCTCGATCGAATCGTGACGCAGGGACTCCAAGAGTCGCCGACAACGGAAGTGCTGCTCGAAGAGAGCATTCTCGGTTGGAAGGAATATGAGCTCGAACTCATGCGCGATACAGCCGATAACACGGTTGTTGTGTGTTCCATTGAAAACGTTGACCCCGTCGGCGTGCACACCGGCGACTCGATTACTGTTGCTCCCGCGCTCACGCTGACGGATCGGGAATACCAGAATCTGCGCAACATCGGCATCGAGATTATTCGGCTCGTGGGTGTCGACACCGGCGGGTGCAATATCCAGTTTGCAGTCCACCCGGAAACTGGCCGCGTCATCGTGATCGAGATGAACCCACGCGTTTCGCGTTCGTCGGCGTTGGCATCAAAGGCCACCGGCTTTCCCATCGCAAAGATTGCCGCCAAGTTGGCGAGTGGATACCGCCTCGACGAGATTCCCAACGACATCACCAAGGTGACCCCCGCGAGCTTTGAGCCAACGCTCGATTATGTCGTCGTGAAGGTTCCGCGCTTCGCCTTCGAGAAGTTTCCGTCGGCCGACTCGAGCCTCACCACCACGATGAAGTCCGTGGGCGAGGCGATGGCGATCGGACGCAACTACGCCACAGCCCTCCAAAAAGCTCTGCGGTCGCTCGAGAAGCGGGGCAGCTCGTTTCACTGGGGTGAGGAGACGCGCACTGCTGCCGATCTGGTTGACGTCGCACGCACGCCCACAGACGGTCGTATCGTGACGGTGCAGCAGGCTCTCCGCAAGGGCGCCACCGCTGCGCAGCTTTTCGACGCCACCAAGATCGACCCGTGGTTCATCGATCAAATCGTCCTGATCAACGAGGTGGCAGATGTCGTGAGTGGCGCAAAGAGTCTCGACGTTTCCACGCTGCGCATCGCCAAGATGCACGGCTTTAGCGATGCTCAGATTGCCCAGTTGCGCAACATGACCGAAGAAGATGTGCGGCAGCAGCGTCACGGTCTGGGACTTCGCCCGGTTTTCAAGACGGTCGACACGTGTGCGGGGGAATTTCCTGCGCTGACGCCGTATCACTACTCGAGTTACGACCAGGAGACCGAGGTAGCTCCAAGTGACAAGCAGAAGGTCATCATCATCGGCTCGGGCCCCAACCGCATCGGCCAGGGCGTGGAGTTCGATTACTCGTGCGTGCACGCCTCGTTTGCGCTGCACGACGCCGGTTACGAAACGGTCATGGTTAACTGCAATCCCGAGACGGTCTCGACCGACTACGACACGAGTGATCGCCTCTATTTTGAGCCTCTCACGCTCGAAGATGTGCTTGAGGTAATTCACGCCGAGCAGGCCTCGGGCACCGTCGTGGGTGTGGTCGTGCAGCTGGGTGGTCAGACGGCCCTCGGGTTGGCCAAGGGCCTCAAGGCGGCAGGTATCCCCATCTTGGGAACGACACCAGAAGCCATCGACCTTGCCGAAGAGCGGGGCGCGTTCTCGCGCATCCTCAACGAGGCCGGACTCCTGGCTCCCAAGAACGGCACAGCAACTGACGTGGACGGTGCCGTGCGCGTCGCCGAAGAAATCGGCTACCCCGTGCTTGTTCGTCCCTCGTACGTTCTCGGCGGTCGTGGCATGGAAATCGTGTTTGATTCGCCAGGGATTCGAGACTACTTTGTGCGCATCGGGGGACAGGCAATAGTGGGCCCCGAGCAGCCCCTCTTGGTAGATCGCTTTCTCGACGATGCCATCGAGATTGATGTGGACGCACTGTTTGACGGCGAAACCCTGTACATCGGGGGAGTGATGGAGCACATCGAGCAGGCGGGTGTTCATTCGGGAGACTCGGCGTGCACACTTCCCCCGGTGACGCTCAGCAGCGCTGAAATCGACCGGGTTCGTACAGCAACGCTCGCCATCGCTCGCGGCGTGGGTGTTCAGGGCCTGCTCAACGTTCAGTTTGCCATCGGCGCTGGGGTTCTCTACGTGCTCGAGGCGAACCCGCGAGCCAGCCGCACCGTCCCGTTCGTGTCCAAAGCTCTGGGCATCCCGCTCGCCAAGGCGGCTAGTCGCATCATGATGGGCACGACGGTTGCCGAGTTGATCGCTGAGGGCCTCCTGCCCGCCAACGACGGCTCGCGCGTTCCCACGGATTCGCCCATCTCCGTCAAGGAAGCGGTTCTCCCGTTCAAGAGATTCCGCACTCCCACCGGCCAAATCGTCGACGCCATTCTTGGCCCCGAGATGAAGTCAACGGGTGAGGTCATGGGCATCGACCGCGACTTCCCTCGCGCGTTTGCGAAGAGCCAGGAGGCGGCTTTCGGGCGCCTACCCACCTCGGGTACTGCATTTGTATCGGTTGCTGATCGAGACAAGCGCGCCATCGTTCTCCCCATTCTCCGCCTCACGCAACTGGGCTTTGACATCGTGGCCACATCGGGTACCGCCGAAATGTTGGCAAGAAACGGCATCCCGGTTCGCGTGGTGGCAAAGTTCAACGAACGGTCGGGGGAAGACACGATTGTTGACCTCATCGCGCGCAACGAGGTCGATCTCGTGATCAATACGCCGAGTGGTCGCAGCGCCATGGCCGACGGATACGAAATTCGCACGGCAGCTGTTCTTGCCGACAAGCCCCTCTTTACGAGCATGGCGCAGGTCAGCGCTGCCGTCGCGTCGATTGACGTGTCTCGCGAGGGCATGACGGTAACCAGCCTGCAGGAGTATCAGCGCCGCCGCGACGAACAGCGAGGAGCCACGGTATGACTTCGTTTGGAGAGCGCTTGACCGAAAGCTGGCAGCGTTACGGTCACCTCTGTGTGGGAATTGATCCACACGACTATCTGCTCGACATCTGGGAACTTGAGCACTCAGCGGTGGGTGCGCGCGAGTTCAGTCTTCGCGTTCTCGACGCCTGTGTTGGAGTAGCGGGCATCATCAAGCCACAGGTCTCCTTCTTCGAGCGCTTTGGCTCTGCAGGGTTTTCGGCTCTCGAAACCCTGTTAGCGCGAGCCCGCGACGCTGAGGTTCTCGTGATTGCCGATGCCAAGCGCGGCGACATTGGTAGCACAATGGACGGCTACGCGAGTGCCTGGTTTTCACCCGAATCTAGCCTCGCGAGTGACGCACTCACGGTCGCGCCGTATCTGGGTGTTGCCTCACTCCAGGGCTTGGTTGACACTGCCGAGGCCAATGAGCGCGGCCTCTTCGTGCTCGGAGTTACGTCAAATCCTGAAGCGACAACAATACAAGAGGCTCGCCTCACCGACTCTCACGAGACTGTGTCGGCCCACGTTGTCAGATCTGTTCGTCTTCTGGCACGGGCGGATACGTCTGAGGATGCGGTATCAAGCGTCGGTGTGGTGATTGGTGCGAGCACCGACATCGGCGCGTATGGCCTCAGTGATGCCGACCTTCAGGGAATGCCCATTCTGGCTCCCGGCTTTGGTGCGCAGGGCGCCTCGGTTCGAGATGCACGATCACGTTTTGGGAAGGCCTCATCCACGCTGATCGTGGCCCAGTCCCGCAGCATTCTCGAGTCGGGTCGCGAGGGCGTGGCAGACGCTGTACGTCGCGAGGCAAACGAGGTCGCGGACGCCTTTGTCTAAACCGCCCACCGTTGACAGTGCCGCTGGAACAGCGGCCGCTTTGCGTGCCCGTCGAGGTCGCGCGCAGGTAAAAGCGTCACTTCGCGACGGCAGACGGAGTCCGCTCGACGTCGTGGCTGTCGCGTGTGCTGATCCGTCATCGTTTGAGGCGGGACTTCGCGTTCCCGAGTTTCTTTCGTGCCTGCGCGGACTGGGGGCGGGAAAGGTGGCACGCACGCTCGAGGTCTTGGCGATTTCAGACCGAAAGCGACTCGGCTTCTTAGGGAGTCGGCAGCGGAAAGAGCTCGTCGGTTTCCTCACTGAACGCGCCGGACACACTGATCCACCACGAACGCTCATCCCGATTGTGCTCGCGGGGCCGTCGGGCGTGGGAAAGGGAACTGTTGCCAGTGGAGTCCGAGCGCACCGACCCGACACGTTTGTCTCCGTTTCGGCAACGACGCGTCCGCCTCGCCCCGGAGAGATTGACGGGGAACACTATTTCTTCGTCTCTGAGGCTGAGTTCGACAGGATGGTCTCAGATTCTGAGTTGCTGGAATGGGCGCTGGTGCACGGAGAACATCGCTACGGCACGCCGCGGCAACCGGTAGATGACGCGATTGACGCCGACAAACCCGTGCTCCTCGAGATTGATGTTCAGGGGGCGATGAGTGTGAAGCAAGCGATGCCCGAGATCCGACTGGTGTTTCTTTTGCCGCCGTCCTGGGATGCGCTCGTCGACCGACTCGCGGGGCGCGGCACCGAAGATGAAGACCAGCAGAGACGTCGACTGACTACCGCTGAACACGAACTTTCCCTGGCCAACCGGTTCGATGTGTGTGTTGTCAACGATGACGTCAGTGACGCTGTTCATTTCGTCCTAGAATTGATGGGAATCAGTCAGGAGTAATTCATGGTCACCAAACTTCAGGGCATCATCAATCCGCCCATCGACGACCTGCTCGCTAAGGTCGACTCGAAGTATGCGCTCGTGATCTTTGCCGCAAAGCGCGCGCGTCAGATTAACGACTACTACTCCGACCTTCACGACGGCAGCCTTTTCGACAACGTTGGTCCGCTCGTCGACTCCAACATTGACGATAAGCCGCTCACCGTTGCGCTGCGCGAGATCAACGAGAACAAGCTCACTCTCACCGTTCCTGCGGAGTAGTTCGTGAGGGAGGCCTCGCGGTTGCGCCTCGTCGTGGGCGTTAGTGGCGGCATCGCCGCGTACAAGGCCGTTGGTGCGATTCGTGCGTTCGTGCTCGACGGTCACGATGTTCAGGTGGTAGCAACTCAGGCAGCATACGAGTTCGTTGGCAAATCAACGCTCGAAGCGATAAGCCACAATCCGGTTTATGACGCCCTGTATGACGAAGTCTCACAGGTTCGTCACGTGGCCCTTGGCCAAAATGCTGATGCCGTGGTGATTGCCCCGGCAACGGCGCATACGCTCGCTGGCATTGCTGCGGGACTGGCCCCCGACCTGCTGGGCAACACGGTATTGGCCCGACGCGGTCCGCTGATTGTGGCTCCGGCCATGCACACGGAGATGTGGCAGAACGCTGCGACGGTTCACAACGTCGCAGTGCTTCGCAAGCGGGGCGTGATAGTCGTTGATCCGGCAGCGGGTGCGCTCACCGGAAGCGACGTCGGTGTGGGTCGCATGGCCGAGGTGCACAGCATTGTTTCGGCAACCTACGCTGCTGTGGGACGGAGCGAGCGCGACCTCGACGGCGTTCGTGTCCTCATCACAGGGGGCGGCACACGCGAGCAGCTCGATCCCGTTCGATTTATCGGAAACTCGTCTTCCGGTCGGCAGGCTGTTGCCCTTGCCGAGGCTGCCCGGGTGCGTGGAGCTTCGGTGCACTTCATCTCCGGCCACATGGACATCGAGCCGCCGTCGGGCATGGAGGTGACCTTCGCGGGCACTGCTGCTGCGATGCAGAGTTCCGTCGTTGATCGTCTCGACGAGACGGATGTGCTCATCATGGCGGCCGCTGTGGCTGACTACCGGCCCGCCGTCGTCTCAGAACGAAAGCTGAAGAAGACGACGCTCGGGCAGAATCCGAGCATTGAACTCGTGGAAAATCCCGACATTCTTGCCATGGCTGCGCGACATCCGCGTTGCCTTGTCATCGGTTTTGCGGCGGAGACTGCCGAAGACGATGTTGAACTTCTCGCTCTCGCACGCCACAAGGCTTCATCGAAAGGTGCTGCTGCCATCGTGGCCAATCGCGTGAGTGTTGATCGAGGTATTGGTACAGCTGATAACGACGTCATTATTGTCTCGGGCGACGGACGCGAATTAGGGCGCAGCAGTGGAGAAAAACTGTCGGTCGCGCAAAGTATCCTTGACGTAGTTGTCGAGTTGCGCAGCTAACAGCCACACACAGGAGTTCTCATGTCTATTCGCCTATTTTCTTCAGAGTCCGTTACCGAAGGCCACCCAGACAAAGTCTGCGATCAGATCTCTGACGCCATTTTGGACGCACTGCTGGCCATTGATCCCGCGTCGCGGGTAGCGGTTGAAACGGTTGTGACCCGCGGACTCGTGCATGTCGTGGGTGAGGTAACGACCGAGGCATATGTAGAGATTCCCTCGCTCGTGCGACAGACGCTGACGCGCATTGGCTACGGCGATCACCAGTTTGGTTTTGACGGAGCTAACTGCGGTGTCTCCGTGTCGCTCGGGGCCCAGTCACCCGACATCGCGGCCGGCGTGTTTAACGAAAAAGACCAGGGCGCCGGAGATCAGGGCATCATGTTTGGCTACGCATCGAACGAAACTCACAACTTCATGCCTCTTCCCATTTGGCTGGCGCATCGTTTGGCTGAGCGCTTGGCCGAGGTTCGCAAGTCGGGACAGCTGGCCTACTTGGGACCAGACGGCAAGACACAGGTGACCATCGGATACGAGGGCAACACTCCACGCTCAATCGACGCCGTCGTCGTGAGTACCCAGCACCTTGCCGACATCGACCTCGATACCCTGCGGGCAGAAGTAGCGGAACACGTCATTGAACCTGTTCTTTCGACTGTCGACATCGAGCACGCGGCCCCGCGTCTTTTCATCAACCACATGGGAAAGTTCGTCGAGGGCGGCCCCGGTGCAGACGCCGGGTTGACCGGACGAAAGATCATCGTTGACACCTACGGGGGAGCGAGCAGGCACGGCGGTGGCGCCTTCAGCGGCAAAGATCCTTCCAAGGTTGACCGCAGTGCGGCGTACGCGATGCGCTGGGCGGCCAAAAATGCCGTTGCGGCCGGTCTTGCAGACCGCATCGAACTTCAAATCGCTTACGCCATCGGTGTCGCACAGCCGGTGGGCGTATATGTCGAGACGTTTGGCACGCACCACGTTGACCCGGAGAAGATTCAGTCCGCCATTCGCGACGTCTTTGACTTCCGCCCCGCGGCTCTCATCAGGGATCTCGATTTACTGAAGCCTCGCTATGCCGCAACGGCAGCCTATGGCCACTTCGGTCGCGAGGGCGAAGGCTTCACTTGGGAGAACCTCAACCGCGTCGACGATCTGCGGTCTGCCGTCGGTCTGTGACGACTGCTCCCTCGTTGTTGGTAGCACGGGTCGTTCTCGACTCGCCGCTTCCTCAGCTAGATCGGCTTCTGGATTACCGCATCCCACCGGACCTCGTGGGCAGTGTCCTCGAGGGAAGTCTGGTTCACGTGCCATTAAGATCGGGTGGACGCCAGACGCTCGCCTACGTGGTTGAGATTGCGACAAGCTCAGACTACTCAGGGCGACTCTCTGATGTGAGTGATTTGGTGAGCGCCATACCGGTTCTGCCTCGCCGTCTTTTCGACCTAGCGCGGGCCGTGGCAGATCGACAAGTGGGCACTGCCGCTGATGTTTTGCGATTGGCTCTTCCCCGCAGATACGTGCGCGCAGAGAAGGCGTTCGCGGCTCGAACGCCCGATCCCGAAGCAACCATCTCCGCTTGCCAGATCGCGGGCCTAGGAGACATAACAAATACGGACAATCGACTCGCCATCACCGTTCCCATGGCTCAGGTTATGAATTCTGCTGCACAGAGCACCTCTGCCTGGTCGATCGTGATGACGCAATTGGCTCGGAACGCCATCGCTTCCGGCACGTCGGCAATCTTGGTCGTGCCCGACTTTCGAGATATCGCGCGTCTCGTCGCTGATCTTGAGGCCGATGGCTTGGGCGATCTCGTGTGTCGCCTCGACGCTGAGGTGGAGCCTGCCGCTCGTTGGGTCAATTACCTGAGGTGCGCGCGGGGGGACGTCGTGATTGTTGTCGGTAGTCGCAGTGCCGCCTATGCCCCCGTGGCCGGGCTCGGAGCCTTCGTCATCTGGGACGATGGCGACCCCGTGCTCGACGAACCCATGGCGCCCTATGCGCACCCCCGGGATATCGCGCTCCTTCGACATCAGCTCGAGGGCGGTCTTGTAGCCTTTCTCTCCTTGAGCCCGTCGGCACACGTGACACGCCTGATTGACATTGAGTGGCTCACACACGTCAACCTTTCCACGCGTGCTGAACCAAAAATCATCCCTCTTGATGATGAGTCAGCTGGCGGAGCGAACCGTATTCCGGCGGTCGCGTGGCAGTGGGCGGCAACTGCTGTGCTCGAAGCTCCCGTTCTTATTCAGGTGCCGCGACCGGGATTCTCCCAACTCATCGTGTGTTCTTCCTGTCGCGAGCGGTCCGCCTGCACAGCGTGTGGCGGGCCAGTGCGTCGGGCTAATCGTGGCGCTGTGCCAGATTGTCGATGGTGCGGCCGTTTGGCGACCGACACCACCTGCGCGTCCTGTGGATCACACGAGATTTCCGACGTTGCTCCGGGCAGCACGTGGACCGCAGACATCATCGGCAAGAGCTTTCCGAATGTTGCCATTGTGGTGAGTGATGGTGAGCGTGTCGTGACCAGCATTGCGCCGACGCCGCAGATTGTTATCGCCACGCCCGGCGCCGAAC
>CAIOGW010000098.1 GCA_903857985.1 uncultured Microbacteriaceae bacterium | reverse complement strand
GTGGTGGGTCTGGTCCGCACCGTGATGGGTGACGCGCCCGTTGCCGAAACCGCCAACTTCACGGTGCAAGGCGAAAGCATTGCTCAGGCCGCCATATTGCTCCTGCTGCTGAGAGCGTTTGCCAGTGGTTGTTCGGCGCTGACCGGCGTGGAGGCAATTGCCAACGGTGTGCCCGCGTTCCGCGCCCCTAAAGTGAACAACGCCCGAACGACGCTGTTGATGATGGGCGGAATCGCGATCACGCTTTTTGCCGGACTAGTCACGATGGCCCTGATTTCAGGGGTCAAGTACGCGGAAGACGCGTGTCACCTGATTGGCTTTGCAAATTGCGAGACCGCACCTCAGCGATCGCTCATCGCTCAGATTGCGGCCGCTACGTTCGGCAACAACTCCATACTCTTCTTTGTGGTCCAGGCGGGAACCGCGCTCATTCTGCTTCTGGCAGCAAATACGGCGTTCAACGGCTTCCCCCTGCTGGGCGGCGTTTTGGCTCGCGACGGCTACGCCCCGAAGGCACTGGAAAACCGGGGCGACCGGCTCATTTACTCAAACGGCGTCATCGCCCTCGCACTTGTTGCCATCGGTATTCTGGTCGCCTTCCAAGCGAACCTCACCACCCTTATTCAGCTCTACATCATCGGCGTGTTTCTCTCGTTTACCTTGGGACAGAGCGGAATGGTTCGACACTGGATTCGTCTTCTCCGAACGAAACCGGAGAAAACCGGAAGTATCAAGGCGAGCCTGGCCATCAACATCATTGGTGCGGTTTTCACGCTTACGGTGCTGATCGTGGTGACGATCACGAAGTTCACGCACGGCGCGTACCTGGTGTTTATCGCCATGCCCATCCTGTACTTCCTCATGATTGGGGTGAACCGGTACTACCGCGACGTGACTCGCGAAGTCGCCGTGGACGCCGAGACGACGTTCGGCGCGAAGGGCGACCACGCCATCGTGCTCGTGGGCAAGATGCAAAAACCCGCCCTCAAGGCTCTCGACTATGCCATCTCGGGAAGACACGACAGTCTTGAGGCCGTGCACATCTCGGTCAGCGAAATGGCAACGGCCCAACTCGAACTGGACTGGATTCGCTGGAACATCCACGTTCCCCTTCGAATCATCAGCTCGCCCTATCGCGATCTTTCGTGGCCGCTCATTGAGCACATCCGCAAGCACCAGAAGGAGCACGGCAGCGAGATTGTGACGATCTACCTGCCCCAGTACATCGTGGGGCACTGGTGGGAGCATCTGCTGCACAACCACCGCGCGAACCGCATGCGCAACAAGCTCATGATGCAAAAGGGCGTGTCCATTGCTCTCGTTCCGTGGTTGCTCGACTCGTCGACGCTGGTTTACGGTCGCCGATCTCGCGTTGTCGCGGGAGACGCCCGTCGAGGCGAGCCGCGCACTCCCCCGGTGCGCTCGCATCTGACACCGGAGACGGTGGAGGTTTCCTCCAAGCGTCGACGCCGTCGCTCGAACAACCCCCCGGGCTAGCCGTGTGGCCAAGCCTGCTGGCCGTCGCCGTTGGGGGCGTTCTCGGCACGGGCGCCCGATGGGGCATTGATTCGCTGCTCCCCAACGCCACGCCTGGAACGCTCGGGGTCTCCACCGTCGTGGTGAACGTGGTCGGTTCGTTTGTGCTCGGTCTGCTCGTTGCCGCGGTGTGGCCGCGCCCGGGAGTGCCCTTCTGGCTCAAAGCGGGCGTGGGCACGGGCGTTCTGGGGTCGTTCACCACGTTTAGCTCGGTGACGCTCAACGCGGTAGCCGGTGCGGTCGAGGCCAACCTTCTCGTCGTTGTGGGCGCGCTACTGCTCTCGACGATCTTCGGGTTGCTCGCGGCCTGGGGCGGCCTGTCGCTCGGCCCGAAACTCTTTGGTCTGCGCGCGTCGCCTTCGCCCACAATTCCCGATGGTGGGGTCGACCTGTGAGCGCCGACCTGTGAGCGCGGTCCAGGCTTTCATCCTCGTCTTTCTCTCCGGAGCCGCCGGAGCTCTCCTGCGCTTCGGTCTCTCCCGCGCGCTCCCCGTTGCTGCGCGACCGCAGAACGTTCCGCGCGCCGTGCTCATCGTCAACGTGGTCGGCAGTTTTCTGGCCGGGGTGGCGCTTGCCCTCACACAGACCGAGACCATTCCTGCGGTGGCTGGCGTGGTGATCATCACCGGACTCTGCGGAGGGCTCACCACTTTTAGCACCTTTGCTGTGGAGAGCGTGGAACTCGTCATGCAGGGCAAGGCACGGGTGGCCGC
>CAIOGW010000097.1 GCA_903857985.1 uncultured Microbacteriaceae bacterium | reverse complement strand
GTCGCCGGGCGCGGGAGATCGCCAATCCGAATGATGAGGAGTGGCCGACCATCGCGGCCGAGCACCGGAACGACCAGTGAGTGAGCGTCATAGGCCGTTCCGGGTTCGATCGCGACCGTGTCGTAGCACTCTGACCAGCGCACGATGCGAGCGCGAAGGGCCCGCTCCCCCGCCGGGGTCAGCTCACCCTCCGAATACTCCCGCAGCGCCGCATAGAAGGGCAGTTCGTCCTCGGCGCGAATCCTGGACATAGACCAACCCCGCTCGCGCGCCACTGCAAGCCGTCGATGCAGTGATTCGACCGCATCCTCGTCCGTGACACCACTTCTCGAAATCCATCGATGAGCGGCCTCGGGCCCAGCCCAGGCCACGTACTGCTCCCCCAATGGGGCCATGAGCGGGATTCGCGTGCCCAACGTCGGGCCGCTCGAGAAGGATCCGACGGCGGTCGCCGCACCGACGAAAACCAACTCCGTGCCGACTGAGGCAACGACATCGCACGCCACGCCTAGTCGCGCCGACAAATCCTCGATGTCGTGGCGGGCAGTCTCGGCCATTCGGATCGCCGACACCAGGTCCGGCGCGTTCGTCGCCACGAGTGACGACATGGTGAACCGCCCATATCCGCCTTGGAAGAACAGCAATGGTGCCACCGGATTTTGAACACCGAGGTCACGAATACGCCCCATGACCAGATAGTGGTCGCCGGCATCGAGGATTGACTCGGTAGTGCATTCCAGCCAAGCGACCGCCCCCTGAAGGATCGGTGCTCCAGCGGGCGACGCAGTCCACTCCACCCCCGCCCACTTGTCCGCGTCGCGTGAGGCGAATCTTCGGCACAGGCCCTCCTGCTCGGCCGAGAGGACGTTGACGCAGAACGACTCCGCCTTTCTCAACTCCCCGAAGGTGTACGACGTGACGGTGGGCAGGAACGCGACCAACGGCGGCTCCAATGACACGGAGGTGAACGAGCCGACGATCATTCCGATGGGGCCGCCATCACCGCCGATTGCTGTCACGAGCACCACGCCGGTCGGATAGTGCCCGAGCACCTCGCGAAACAGGCGGGCGTCGATCATCTGCTGCCCGATTCAGGCAGGTAGCTGGCGTTCGTGACCCCAGAAGCCCGGGACGTCGTACCTTCTTGGCATCCACGTCTCGTCGTCGATGAGCACACCGCCGGTGCCATACTCAATCTGAAAGCCCGAGGGGCTGTTCACATAGAACGACAGCATCTGGTCATTCGAGTGTCGACCGAATGACAATGCCAGCGGCGCGGCCTTCTCCTTGAGAACCTTGTCGTAGGCACGACCGACGATGTCGATGTCGTCGACCTCGAACATGATGTGACCGACTCCCTTGGGGGCGTTCGGGACAGGCGCAAACGCGAACGAGTGATGCCGAGGGTTGCAGTGAGTGAAGGTCCCCTGAATTGGACCGAAGTCGATGAAGTCACTCAGCTTGAACCCGAGCACATCAAGATAGAGGTGGCGGAATGGCTCCTCGTCGTTGACGAGTTGAAACACATGGCCAAGCCCGCCGTCTCCGGTCAGGAACACCGCTCCGGTCGGGGAGATGAACCGGGACTTGTCAACCATCTGCCCGTAGAAGAGCTCAATGCGCATGCCATCGGGGTCAATGAAACTGGCCAACTCGGAGACGCCCCGATCCCGTGCGGTCTGCGTCGTCTCACGGGTAACGATGTAGCCGTCGTCCTCGAGTCGAAGGGCCAACTCCTCCAGGGCCGCCTTGCCGTTGACCTCCCAACCAAGAACCGTGACACCCTCAGCCTCGCCTCGGACAACTTCGAGTCGATAGATCTTGTCGTCGTTACGCAGGCGAAGTCGGTCCGCTGTGCGTTCGGCCACCTGCAGGCCGAGTAGATCGGTTGCGAACGTCTGCCATGCGTCCAGATCACCGGACGAGACGATGACGTAGCCGAGACTGCGGACCTCTGCCATTGGACTGCCTTTCATTCGTGGGCTGAATTTAATGCTGGACAAGGAACTGATCGAGAAGCTGGTTGAACTCGTCGGCATGCTCAAGCTGCGCCCAGTGCCCGCATCGGTTGAGCAGAACCAATCTCGAGTTCGGTATCAACGCGACGAGTTTCAGGCTGTTCTCGTAGTGGACAACGCGATCGTCTCGGCCATGGATGAGCAGGGTGGGGACCTGGATTCCCGCCAGGTCGGCCTCGGTCGTGACAGGAAGTGGCTTTCCGATCCCCCCGATGAAGTTCTCCAGATGATCCGGACGCGCCTGAGCAGCCTGCGCTCGCTGATGGATGAGATCCTCCGTCACGAAACTTGAGTCGAATGTCATGATCTCGACCAGTTCGCGCAGCGTCTGCGGACTCGGATCGCGGTACCCACGATTGAGGATCTTCAGGCCCTCCGAAGGTCCGTCGCCGAATCCGAAGAGCTTCACACCTGGGGCACCTGGGCCCATGGTGACGAGATGACTGATGCGGTCGGGGTATTGGATTGCGAAGCGAAGGGCGGTCATCCCACCCATGGAGTTGCCAACGAACGCGGCCCTCTCGATTCCGAGGGTATCCATGAGTTGAAGCGCCGCCCCGACGTGGTCACGCTCCTCGAAGGTCACTCCATCGGACTGACCCCAGCCCGGCATGTCAACCGCAAGTACCCGGTGCCTCTCGGCGAGCGCACCGATGTTGCGGTTGAAGTTGCTCCAGCCCGTGGCACCGGGACCGCTGCCATGCAGCATGATCACCGGGCTGCCCGCGCCTGCCTCGTTGTAGTGGATCTGCCACGAAGGGGTCTGCGCGAACCGGCTCGTGGACTCCTGGGTAAGCACCACCGTCACTCTCCTCACGACATGCCCCTCATCGGGCGGTGACCCGAGGCTAAATTGGCTGAGCGCTCGAGGCGAGGGGCACGTGCCGCAGGCTGGAACGTCCCAGCCG
>CAIOGW010000096.1 GCA_903857985.1 uncultured Microbacteriaceae bacterium | reverse complement strand
TACCTTCTTCTCGCGTGGGCGGCGGGGTTGTTCGTTGATCCCGCTCCGGGCCCGGTCCTTGCCAACTACGGTCTTGAAAACCTGCGGTTTCTTACGCCCGTGTCGCCCGGTGATCGGGTGCGGGTGACGCTCACTGCAAAACAGATCACCCCGCGAGAGAACGAGATTTACGGCGAGGTTAAGTGGGATGCCGTTCTCGTCAATCAGAACGACGAAACGGTGGCCACGTACGACGTGCTCACGCTGGTGTCAAAAGAGGACTAGTCAGCGAGACGTTGCAAGACCGTCGAAGGCAACGCTGATCACGTCGTCGGCGAGGCGTTCGGGTGTGATGGGGCCGCCGGGGCGGTACCACTCCACGATTGAGTTGATCATGCCGAAAAGCAGACGCGTGGTGGTGCGCGCGTCAATATCGGCACGCAACGTGCCGTCGGCCCTGGCTTCGTCTACGAGCGCCGCGACGGCGCGATCGAAGTCGCGGCGTCGAGCAAGAGCCTGGCGTTCAACTTCTGTGTTGCCCCGCAGTCGCAGGAGCAGGGTGACATACGGCAGGTCTTTCACCAGCACGTCAACCGCGCCACGAAGAACAAACCGGAGGCGATCGTCGGCTGGGCCCTGCGTGGCCCCGTCTCGCGTCAGCACGAGTTCGATTTCGCTGAGTGCGCGGTCGAGGGCGAGACGCAGCAGGTCTTCTTTTCCGGAGACGTGATAGTAAATCGCAGATTTGCTGGTTCCGAGCCGTTGGGCCAACACGCCCATCGAGGTGGCCTCGTAGCCGTGGTCGTTGAATGCCGCGACCGCGATGTTAAGCACGGCCGAAAGATCGTACGCCTCGCGACCGGTGCGACCGTTGCCGGTGCTGCGGGCGGGTGCCGTCTGTGCCATTTTGTCTCCGAAACCGTTCGAAATCTGACCCTACCCGAATCCTTGCTCGGACCCGCTCAGGCTGTTATAGTCTACTGAACGACCAGTAAGTAGAACAAAGGAGATCGGATGTCGGTCCGCGCAGCGAACACAGACGAAGGCACAGTCGACGAAGCGGGCGCCGCTCGTTTTGCCGAACTATTGGCTAACGAACAGCGGGTCGAGCCCACAGACTGGATGCCCGAGGGGTATCGAAAGACGCTCATTCGCCAGATTTCTCAGCACGCTCACTCCGAGATCATCGGCATGCAGCCCGAGGGAAACTGGATCACCCGGGCCCCCAGCTTGAAGCGCAAGGCCATCCTCATGGCCAAGGTGCAGGACGAAGCCGGACACGGCCTCTACCTTTACTCGGCCGCTCAAACTCTGGGCGTCGATCGCGAGACGATGTTTGATCAGCTCATTACGGGCGCGGCCAAGTACTCGTCGATCTTCAACTACCCCACCCCGACCTGGGCCGATATGGGATCCATCGGCTGGCTGGTCGACGGAGCGGCCATCTGCAATCAGGTGCCCCTGTGCCGCGCATCGTACGGTCCCTACGGGCGCGCGATGGTGCGCATTTGTAAAGAGGAGTCGTTCCATCAGCGCCAGGGGTTCGAAATCTTGCTGCACCTCATGCGTGGTACTGACGCGCAGCGTGCGATGGCTCAAGAGTCGGTCAACCGCTGGTACGCCCCGGCGCTCATGATGTTTGGCCCGCCCGACGACGATTCGCCCAATTCGCGACAGAGCATGGCCTGGAACATCAAGCGCTTCAGCAATGACGACCTCCGCCAGCGTTTTGTCGACATGCTTGTGCCCCAGGCAGAGATTCTGGGAGTCACCCTTCCCGATCCGTACATCAAGTGGAACGAAGAGCGCGGGCACTATGACTTTGGCGACCTCGACTGGACCGAGTTTCACGAGGTTCTCGCGGGCAACGGCCCGGCCAACACCATTCGGGTTGCCCGACGCCGCGAGGCTCACGAAGAGGGCGCTTGGG
>CAIOGW010000095.1 GCA_903857985.1 uncultured Microbacteriaceae bacterium | reverse complement strand
GGCAAGACCAAGACACCGTGGGTGGCGATTCTCGTGGGCGCTATCCTCGGATTTATCGCCCTCATCCTGGTGGACTGGCTTGTGTCGCTTGACCCCGAAGGTGCGGGAGCAACGGGTGGCGCTATCGTTCTGAACATTGCGGTGTGGGGAGCGGTGATTGCCTACATCATGCAGATGCTGGCCTTCATCATCCTGCGTCGCAAGTTCAAGAACGCCGCTCGCCCCTACAAGAGCCCCTGGGGTGTCACCGGCGCAGTAATCGCTGGAGTGATCGCGCTGCTGATCTTTGTTGGCTTCTTGCTCAACCCCACGTTTACCCCGGCCATCATCGCCATCGCTGTGGTTTATGTGCTTCTGCTCATCGGGTTCGCCGTCTGGGGTCGCAACCGACTCGTGCTCTCGCCCGAGGAGGAGTACGCACTCTCGGGTGGAGTACACGGTGACCCACAGAAGGAGGGTCTGGGCGGTTCCGTCGAGGCCGAGATTCTGGCCCGGGACGGCGTCGACAAGGCGTAGTTCAGGTAACTCATCACACAGCGGGTCGGTGGTCATTTGGATCACCGACCCGCTGTTTTTTATGGTTGCGAACATGCCGGAGAGTTAGGGTGAACTCATGGCGACTGGCATGACGCGCAAGCACGTAACCGAGACTGTGGCGCGCCACCGGGCGTACTTCGCCACTGATGTCACGCGAACCTATGCGTGGCGGCGTCAACAGCTCGATGCCCTCGAGCGCCTGCTCGTTGAACGCGCCTCCGACATTGCGGATGCTCTGCGCGCCGACCTGCACAAGCACCCCACCGAGTCGGAGATAACCGAGATTGGCTTTGTCTTGGCCGAACTGCGGTTGGCCCGGCGCAACCTTCGCCGATGGATGCGCGGCTCGCGCGAGCGGGTACCTCTGGCTCTCGCTCCGGCCTCAGCCCGCACCGTGCCGCAACCCCTGGGTTCCGTGCTCATCGTGGGCCCGTGGAACTACCCCGTGCAACTTCTCTTGGCGCCGCTCGTCGGCGCGCTCGCCGCGGGAAACACCGTGGTCGTCAAGCCGGGCGAACTCGCGCCGGCCACGTCGGAGTTGCTCGGCCGCATCATTCCCGAGTATCTCGACGAGCAGGCCGTTGCGGTGATTGAGGGCGGCGCCGAGGTCTCCGGTTGGTTGCTCGACCAGCCGTGGGATCACATCTTCTATACCGGCGGATCGCGTGTGGGCAAGATTGTGGCCGAGAAAGCCGCGCGTCACCTCACGCCGGTCACCCTCGAACTCGGCGGTAAATCACCGGTCTTTGTCGACGGTACGGGCAATCTCAAGGCCGTGGCTCGCCGCATTGCGTGGGCCAAATTCATGAATGCCGGGCAGACCTGTGTGGCCCCCGACTATGTGCTGGTGACTCCCGATGCCCAAGAGCGCCTGCAGACGGAACTGATCGCGGCTGTTCGCGATCTCTACGGCGAGGATCCCAAGCAGAGTGCCGACTACGGTCGGCTCGTCTCAACTGATCACTACCTGCGGCTCACCAGCATGCTTCGTCTCGGCACGGTCGTCTCGGGCGGACGCAAGGAGGTGGGGTCTCGCTATCTGGAGCCGACCATTCTCGCCGACGTGCTTCCCACATCCTCCGTGATGACCGAGGAAATCTTCGGCCCCGTTCTTCCGATCGTGACGATTGCCGACGCCGCGGCCGCCATCACGTTCATCAACGAGCGGGACAAGCCACTCGCCCTTTATGTGATGAGCGCACGACGGTCGGTGCGCCGGGCATTCCTCGAGCGCACGAGCTCGGGGGCGCTCGCCTTCAATGTAGGGGCTGCCCACTTGAGCGTGCCCGGCCTGCCGTTTGGTGGGGTGGGAGCCAGCGGCATGGGCGCCTACCACGGCAAGCGCACGTTCGACGTGTTCAGTCATCAGCGCGCGGTCTTGAGCAAGCCCCTTGCGCCAGACACCCTGCGACTCGTCTATCCCCCCTACACGCCGCGCAAATCCCGCTTCGTCACCTCGCTG
>CAIOGW010000094.1 GCA_903857985.1 uncultured Microbacteriaceae bacterium | reverse complement strand
GGTTCGGTCGTCAGCACGTAGTCGTACACGGGCACGGTCATGAGGGCATTGCGCTTGAGCAAACCCGGATAGGCATTGGTCGCCAGAATGATCTGCTGTGCCGTGACCGTGGCGCGAGGCGTGACCACGCGAAGGTCGCGCTGAACCTTCTCTGCTGGTGTTTGCTCAAAGATGAGCACACCGAGATCCGTGGCAACGCGGGCAAGCTCCGAGACAAGCTTCGCCGGGTGCACCAGCGCCGTGGTGTCCTTCTCCCAGGCCCCGGCCAAATACGTGGGCGAATTGATCTGCTTGCGCACCTCGGTTTGGTTGAGGGCCACGGGTTCGCCCGACACCCACTCAATCTGATGCGGCTCGGTTGCCACACTCAGCGTTCCCGTTCGCTCAAACTCAACGTCCATGCCGTAACGGGAGACGGTCTGTTCAATCTCGTCGAGGTTCTTGTTGCCCAGTCGTTCGAGTTCATCGAACTCCTCTGGCCAACGGGTGAGGCCATTCTCACGACCGTGGGTGAGGCTTGCATCGCAAAAACCACCGTTGCGGCCCGAGGCAGCCCAGCCGATGCGGTTCATCTCAATGAGCACAACGCTCTTCTCCGGGTTACGCTCCTTGGCGCGCACGGCGCTCCACAGGCCCGTGTAACCGCCACCCACGATGAGCAGATCCGCCGCGACATCACTCTCGAGTGTGGGAAACGTGGGCGGGGGAGCGCTGTCGAGCCAGAACGTCGCCAAGACGGAGTCGGCGAGACTCGCCTCGATGACGTCTCGAGGTGGGGCTTCTCTTTCAAAAACGATGCGATCCATGTCGCTCACTCCTGGCGTGGTGGGGTGCTTCCACTCTACGTACCAAACCTGAAATGGGGGTGTGCCCCTTCGCTCGTTGAGTAGTCAACGCCGTTGACGTATCGCTTGCGTTCGTTGAGTAGTCAACGCCGTTGACGTATCGAAACGAAGGTCGGTCGGGGTGCGCCGCACGGCTCGACGTTGCATCCGGTCAACGCGGTGCGTTGACTTGGCAACGTCTCGAACCGGCGGGACCCCCTGACACCAACGAAAAAAGTGAGCTACCGACCCATGAAGGGTCGGCCGCTCACTTTGGTCGGGGTGACAGGATTTGAACCTGCGGCCTCGTCGTCCCGAACGACGCGCGCTACCAAGCTGCGCCACACCCCGGTCAGACGTTCACAAGTATACGAGGGATGCGCCACACCGAGGCCACGGAGTAAGGCCAGCAAAACGGGCTGTCGGCAGATCAGCCGGGTGCGACGTCCTCGGGACCCCTCAGATCGAGTACCGATGCCTCTGGCGGACAAGCAAAGCGCACCGGCGCGTAGATGGACGTTCCGAGCCCGGCAGAGACGTTGAGCAGCGAATGGTGGCCACCCGATTGCCAGGTGGAGAATCCGCTGGCCTGCCTTCGCGGGATATCGCAGTTGGTCACGAGAGCTCCCACCCCGGGAACGCACACCTGACCGCCGTGCGTGTGGCCGGCAAAAATGATGTCTGCCCCGCTGGCGGTGAACTGATCAAGGATGCGCCGGTAAGGAGCGTGTGTGACACCAATCGTGATGCTGGCGGACCCTGGGGTCACGCTCCCAGCGGTCAACGCGTCGTCCTCACGAAGGTCGTCTAAGTGAGCCAGTGCAGCATCGCACCTGTCGTAAAAAATGTGCGGGTCGTCAACGCCCACCAAGTCGACGGTTACTCCGGCCGCGGTAAGCCGGCTCACGCCATTGTTGATGTCGTGCCAGCCGAGGTCGTTGACCAGGAAAGCCCGCAAGGCATCCGTATTGAGCCGCACAGGCTTCTTCGTGATGCGCGAGGGTCCGGCGAAGTAGGCAAAAGGATTCTTGGGCCGCGAAACGAAGTAGTCGTTCGAACCAAAAACGAATGCTCCCGGCACGCCCGCGAAGACCTCGAGGGCGTCTTTTACGCGAGGGAGGGCATCAGGGTGTCCGAGGAAATCACCTGTGGCAATGACCAAATCCGGTGAGAGGTCGCTGAGGGCGCGAACCCAGGCCGCCTTGTCTCGTTGCCAGGGCGCCGTGTGCATATCGGACAGGTGCAGGATCCGCAGTGACGCGCGCCCCAGGCTTTCGATGCGAGCCTGTTGCGTGCGCAGCTTAAACATTCTGCGCTCGACGAGCGTGCCCCACGCGAGTGCACCACCGGCCACCAGTCCGATTGCGATGCCGATGGCACCCGCGGTGTTTGTCACGAGAAACTAGCTCTGGACGGTCAACGTCACCGTGGCCCCGGGACGCGCGAATCCTCCGTTGGGGGATTGCCGAATAACTTTTCCGATATTGGGGTTGGGACATGCTGTGGGGGTGGGTGTGGGTGTGGGCCCGCCCTTACCGTCATCCGAGCACGTGGGAGGATCGGCGTAGACGACCCTCACGTTCCAGCCACCGCTCAGAAGGCTGCTCCTACCGTCAGCTTCCGTCTGACCAATGACGCTCGGTGGTCCGGCAACTTG
This sequence comes from uncultured Microbacteriaceae bacterium, assembly GCA_903857985.1. Lineage (GTDB taxonomy): Bacteria > Actinomycetota > Actinomycetes > Actinomycetales > Microbacteriaceae > UBA963. The sequence goes on along the minus strand of CAIOGW010000094.1, from coordinate 8,361 downwards.
AAGTCCGTTGCTGAGGCAAATATTGACAATTGTTCCCGTGGGTGTGGTCGTTCCTGCCGCCGGAACTGTTGACTCAATCGTGCCGCTAATCTCACGACCATCAATCGTTCCACAGGAGCCATCTACAGCGAGGTCGACGCTTTCGAGAAGCTTGATACCGTCTGCGAGAGAGAGGCCAGAAACATCGGGAACGACGGCGCTCCTACCACCCAAGAGGTTGGCAGGCGGGCCTGCCCAATCGGTGCCACCGAAGAGAGCGTTGGCCAATGTCATGATGGGGCGCATGATGCGGTGACGCGCCGTACTTGCCGCGCCGGTGGTCAACGATCGGCCCGTCAGGCTGGAGAAGCCGACAGTGTTACCCACCCACACCGCGGTGGTCACGCTGGTCGTTGACGCAATGACCCACGTTTGGTTGTAGTCGTCATTAGAGCCGGTCTTACCCATGATGGGCACGCCGTCGCGCGGGTTGGATGCGGTCGCAGTGCCGCTCCCTATGGGGGCCTTGAGTGCCACTACCATCGCGTTGGCTACGTCCGCTGTTACGGCCTGGGTGCACGTGGTCTTGGGTACCGGAATCTCCACGTCATTTTGATCCAGGATTTTGTCGATGGCGATGGGGGTACACACACGGCCCTGGTTCGCTATTCCGGCATAGGCGGTAGCCATTGTGAGCGGAGAGATTTCTTGCGTTCCCAATACGTCGGATGGTGACTCACCGAGCACGTTGCCGTCGGCACGGTGCACACCGAAAGCCTCAGCGGTTTGCTTGATGTCGCAGAGATCGAGCTTCAGAGCCATCGAAATGAACGCCAAGTTGATGGAGGCTTCTGTGGCGGTCACAACCGACACAGGGCCCTCGAAGGTACCCGAGTCGTTCTTTGGGTTCCAGTCGGCACCACCCACGCCGAGGCACTTGTCTGTGAACTTGTTCATGGGGAGGGGGCGTGGACGAGGGTCGACCATTTCGGCGAGGCCGCGCCCACTCTTAAGCCACTGGGCGAGAGTAAACGCCTTGTAGGTTGACGCAGCCTGGAAACCGGACGACCCGCCATAGTCTTTGTCGGTGCTGTAGTTGATCGAGGTGAAGTTGACGCCGGAGGCCGCGAGGTCAGGGTCGTTCGTGTAGTCCTTGCTCTGCGCCATCGCCAAGATTCGCCCCGTGTTGGCTTGAACTGTGACGGCCGCGCCGGCGATGTTTCCCCAGTCAACGACGGTCGGAATATTGCTGTTGATCGACTGACTGGCTGTCTGCTGGAGGGGCAGGTTAAGAGAGCTGTAAATCTTCCACCCACCGCGCTGGAAGGCGTTCCAACGTTCATCTTCCGTTTCGCCGAAGGCCTTGTCGTTCTTAATCACCCAGGTGATGTAGTCGCAGAAGTACGCGGCGCCATCGGGTGCCGTCTGGCATCCCGTGGAGGCTTCCGTCAGAGTGAGCTTCAACGGAGTCTTCACCGCGGTGTCGTACTCCTTTTGACTTATTTTGCCGTTTTCAAGCATGCGCGCCAAAATGTAGTTGCGACGGTCCTTGTTGTCTTGTTGGTTCTCTTCGATGTCGGGACGATACGCGCTCGGGTTGTTGATGATGGCGATGAGCGTGGCAGCTTCGGCGAGAGTGACGTCTTTGGCCGACTTTCCGAAGTAGTAGCGGGCGGCGGCCTGAACGCCGTACACGCGACCGCCAAAGGGCGTGATGTTGAGGTAACCCTCGAGAATTTGATTCTTGGTGTACTTCTGCTCGACGCCGACGGAGAGCTTCATCTCTTTGAGCTTGCGATCTACCGAAACCTGCGTGGCCTCGTTGTAGGCGGCCTTGCGCTCCACCGGGTCTGCTATGTCTTCGGCTTTCTGCACCAGCACGTTCTTGACATACTGCTGCGTAATCGACGAACCACCCTGTGACGAGCCGGAGAGGGCGTTGGAGAGAATTGCGCGGATCGTTCCGTAAAGGTCGACACCGCCGTGATCAAAGAACCTGGGGTCTTCTGACGCTATGGCGGCGTTCTTGAGGAAGGGGGAGACGTTTGCGAGTGTTACGTCTTCGCGGTTCTGGGCGTAGAACGTGGCCAGGACGACGGGCTGGCCTTCAGGGCCGGTGGCATAAATCGTTGACTTCTGCGCGAGGTCACCGATCTCGAGGTAGGTGGGCAAGTTGTCGAAGATGCCGAGCGTGCTGTTGGCCGTGAGTCCGGCGACCGCGATGGCTGGAGTAACCGAGGACGCAACGAGAACGGCTGCTATGGCGCTCATTCCCACAAAGGCGGCTATTCCGCCGGCGGCCCCCGAGCGTTGACGTTTTTCACGCACCTTGGCAAACATAGACTCTAGGTTACCCGCCACAGGCTGGGAACTAGCCAAAAGGAGACCACATGAATGCCGTTTCTTGGGAATACGCCACCGTTGCGCTCACCATACACAATCCGCAAGCCGTTTTGAACGCGTGGGGGGAAGACGGCTGGGAGCTCGTCCAGATTGTGCAGGGTCCCGAAGGTGGGCTCGTCTCCTATCTCAAGCGCCCGCTCGCCTAGCGTGCACTCACCCGGTAACCGTTAGGTTGAGATGATTCTGCCGCCCTTCGAAAGGTTTCTGCCATGACTGTTGAATCACGCCTCGCCGAACTGGGCATCACACTTCCCGAGGTTGCGGCTCCCGTGGCCGCATACGTTCCCGCGGTGATTTCCGGCAACCTCGTCTTTACCTCTGGCCAACTCCCCTTCATTTCGGGGGCCTTACCGGCCACGGGCAAGGTGGGAGACGGGCACGGTCTTGTTCCCGCGGCCGATGCCAAAGACTACGCTCGCGTGGCGATTCTCAATGCCCTCGCCGCTGTCAAGAGCGTTCTGGGAAGCCTCGATCGGGTAACGCGAGTAGTAAAGGTGACGGGCTTCGTCGCATCTGTGCCCGAATTCACGGGTCAGCCGGGCGTCATCAACGGTGCTTCTGAGCTGCTCGGAGAAATCTTTGGGGAACAGGGCGCCCACGCACGTTCCGCTGTTGGTGTGCCCGTCTTACCGCTGGATTCGCCGGTGGAGATTGAGATTATCGTCGCGTTCGAGTGAGTCGCCCTAGTGCGCCTCAGTGCACCTGCGCGCTGATGAGATTGAGCACGTTCTGATCGGTGAGCGTCGTGGTGTCACCAATTTCGCGACCTTCGGCCACGTCGCGCAGGAGGCGTCGCATGATCTTTCCACTGCGCGTTTTGGGCAACTCGGACACGATGTACACCCGGGCGGGTCTGGCGATGGCGCCAATGTGGGTGGCAACGTGCTTGCGCAGCTCGGCGCTCGCCTCGGCGGGTTCGAGTTTGCCGGCCTCACTGGCCCGCAGAATCACAAAGGCGACGACGGCCTGCCCGGTCGTTTCATCGGCGGCACCCACAACGGCCGCCTCAGCAACCATGGGGTTGGAAACGAGAGACGATTCGATTTCCGCCGTTGAGAGGCGGTGACCGGATACGTTCATCACATCGTCGACGCGTCCCAGCAGCCAAATGTCGCCGTCGATATCGCGCCGAGCGCCGTCGCCGGCAAAATACTTGTCGCCAAATTTCTCCCAGTAGGTCTCTCGGAAGCGGTCGTCGTCGCCCCAGATGCCGCGGAGCATGGATGGCCACGGTTTGGTGACAACGAGGAGGCCAGCCCCGTTACCGGGAACATCGCGGCCCTCATCGTCGACGATGCCGATGGAAATTCCCGGAACGGGCACCTGCGCGCTTCCCGGCTTGAGCGTGGTGAGTCCGGGCAGGGCCGAAATCATGATGGCGCCCGTCTCCGTTTGCCACCAGGTGTCGACAACGGGGGTAGTTCCAGCGCCGATCACGTCGCGATACCAGATCCACGCTTCGGGGTTGATGGGCTCACCCACCGAACCGAGCAAGCGCAGGCTGGAGAGGTCGAACCTGTCGGGAATCTCGGCGCCGAGCTTCATGAAGGATCGGATGGCGGTGGGCGCCGTATAGAGAATGCTTACGCCGTACTTTTCGATGATCTCCCACCAGCGCCCGGGGTGCGGGCTGTCGGGTGTGCCCTCGTAGATGACCTGCGTGGCACCATTTGCCAGCGGACCGTAGACGACGTAAGTGTGCCCCGTGATCCAGCCCACGTCTGCCGTGCACCAGTACACGTCGATCTCGGGGTGGAGGTCGAAGACGTGCTTGTGCGTGAACGCGGCCTGGGTGAGGTATCCGCCGGAGGTGTGCAGGATTCCCTTGGGCGTTCCCGTGGTGCCGCTCGTGTAAAGAATGAAGAGTGGTTGCTCGGCGGGAAAAGCCTGGGCAACGTGCTCGGCGGGCGCACGGTCGATCGCCTCGTGCCACCACAGGTCGCGACCCTCGTGCCACTCCACGTCATTGTTTCCGCGTCGAACCACGAGAACGTTCGTGACCGTATCCTGACCACCGTCGGCCGCGAGAGCCTCGTCAACAACGGGCTTGAGGGCGAATACGTTGCCCTTGCGGTATCCGCCGTCGGCTGTAATCACGAGCTTCGCTCCGGCGTCATCGACCCGGCTGCGCAGCGACTCGGCGCTGAATCCGCCGAACACCACCGAGTGAATCGCTCCAATGCGGGCCACGGCAAGCATGGCCACGATGGCCTCGGGAATCAGCGGCATGTAGATGGCAACGCGGTCGTGTGCCTGAATACCCAGGCTCGTGAGAACGTTGGCGGCGCGCTTAACTTCGGCGGTCAGCTCTGCGTAGGTAATGCTTCGGGCGTCGCCGGGCTCACCCTCCCAGTGCAGGGCCACGCGGTCTCCGCGCCCCTCGGCCACGTGACGATCGAGGCAGTTGTAGCTCACGTTGAGTTGGCCATCGGCAAACCACGTCGCAAAAGGTGCGTTCGTCCAGTCGAGGGTTTGGGTAAAAGGTGTGTGCCAGTGCAGAAGCTCTCGGGACTGGTCGGCCCAGAAGTCTGGCTCGCTTTGCCCGTTATCGTAGATATTCGCGGCTGTGATGGCCTGAGCCGCAAATTCCGCCGATGGCGCAAACCGACGTGATTCGGGCATTGGGTCGTCAGTGTGTTCGTTCACGTGAATATCACCTCGTGTGCTGGCGGCACCTCTGTGTGCCCGCGCACCTCAGAATACTGGCTCATTATTGACTCCGTGCACGCGAATGAGTGACGGCAAATTGACGTTAGGCGCAGAAATTTATTCTGTTCCGACAGGCAGCATTTTTTCCACAGGTGTTGCAAAAATGGGGGTTTCGCAACTAAGTCGATATACGATTTCTTCAGTCGGTCGTTACGGCCGGCATTGCGACACATTTGATTCCCCCCAATCTGGTGTCGTGAAGGCGGCACCGTTTCCCCCCATCCGGTGTCGCCTTCCTACTTTTCCACCGTCACCCGCCCATTGTCCCTGGGCCACCCGGCAATCCGTCATGGTGTGGTCATGCTTCGTCGAATCGAAGAACTGATGACAGACCCGTCGGTCACCGACGTGCTCATCTCGCCGGCCACCGGCGTGTGGTTAGACGACGATTCGGGACTTCACGCTGTGGCCGGATTCACGGTCTCTGAAAGTGCCGCCCGTGCACTGGCCGAAGAACTGCTGGCCAGAGGCGGCCGTCACATCGACCAGCTGACACCCATCGCCGACACGCGCCTCGATCACGGGGTACGCGTGCACGCGGTACTCGCACCGGTATCTCGGTCGGGCACATCCCTCGCCATCCGCATTCCCCGCACCCGCGGGTGGACACTTGCCGACCTGGCGGGTCGAGGAATGATGTCCCCCGATGCCGAGGAGCGTCTTCGCTCGGCAATCGCTAATAGAGAAAACGTACTTATTACCGGGGCAACCGGTTCGGGAAAGACCACCCTGCTCGCCGCCCTCTTGGGCGAGGTTCCCCACGATCAACGAATTGTCACCATTGAAGACGTGGCCGAGCTCGACGTGCGGCATCCCTGCGTTGTCGGTCTCGAAGCGCGGCAGGCCAACAGCGAGGGAGTGGGGGCCATCGGACTCGGTGAGCTCGTGAGGCAGGCGCTGCGCATGCGGCCCGATCGCCTGGTCGTGGGGGAATGCCGCGGCCCCGAACTCCTTGACTTTTTGACCGCCCTGAATACGGGTCACGCTGGCGGAGGCATCACCATGCACGCGAATTCGCTCGCGGAGGTGCCGGCTCGCCTGCGCGCGCTGGCCGAGGCGCACGGCCTGGCGGCATCTGCACTCATCGCCCTGGCCGCCGTGGCCATTGACCTTGTGGTCCACGTGCACCGCATCGAGGGTCGTCGCGCAGTTAGTGGGATAGGCGGCATGGCCTCCCGCGCGGGCGAATTGGCGGTCGTCACGACATGAAAATTTCGCGCCCTGACCATGAGCACGGCCGAGTCGCTGCGCAGACCCTCGCCTCATTGGATCGAGTGATTCTTCTTCTCCGCGCGGGGGTACCTGCGCACCACGTCATCAGGTTCGTCGCGCCTGATGCCACCGAAATGCCCGACCCCAGTGCGCGTGCGGTTGTCGCCGTGGCGGTGGCCACGGGGGCACCCCTCACCAGCACGTTGAGCCGCCTCCAATCTCTCGTGCGCGATGTGTCTGCGGCTCATGAAGAGATTTTGTCCGCTCTCGCCGCACCGTTGCTCGCCCGCCGCATTGTGATGCTGATGCCGGTGGCCTCGATTGTGCTCGGCACCGCGCTGGGATTCAACGTGCTCAACGCTCTTTTTTCTAGCGCGCTTGGAGTGGCGTGCCTGGTGGGCGGCGCGCTGCTCTCGGTGCTGGGGTGGGTGTGGATGCGAAAACTCGTTGCGCGAGCAACAGATCACCACCCCGCGCCCGGACTGTGGTGCGAACTCGTTGCGGTGGCTGTCGGTTCGGGGTTGCCGTTGGGTCGTGCGGTGCGCGTTGCCGAGCGGGCTCTGGAACGTGGGGGATTGTCGACGCCGGAGCGGGCCCGAACGCGTGGCGGCCACCTGCTGACCATGGCATCTCAAGCCGGAGTTTCGGTTTCTGCTGCGCTCCGAAACTTGGCCGACGATCAACGTGCCAGAAGTTTTGCCGATCAGCGTCGTGCCGCTCGAGAACTGGGCGAGCGTATCCTCGTGCCCGTGGGTGCGTGTTATCTGCCGGTCTTTCTCCTGTGGGGCGTTGTTCCGATCGTTGGCGCGGTGGTGAGCGACACGCTCGTTGTGGCCTGAAGCGCGCATGCCCCACACAGCCGGATGGCACGACGACGCTCCACCAGGGGGTGACCTGGGACCCGCGGTGATGAGGCGGGAGGGCAACATAGACCCACATATTCGCCAGGGGAAATGCACGAAGAAAGGAACACACATGAAAACGATTATGGGAATGTGGCGCGACGAGAGGGGCGCCGCAACGGCAGAGTACGCTATTGCCACCATGGCTGCCGTGGGATTCGCCGGTTTGCTCGTGATGATTCTCAAAGGTGACGGAGTGCGGGGACTGCTGACCAACGTCATCACCGGCGCGCTGGGTATCGGCGGCTAGTGCACACGGTGCGCAACGCAGATGGCGGCTCGGTCACAGCCGAGTTCGCCATCGTTGTGCCCGCGGTCATCGTGGTTTTTGCGCTCGTCGTGGGCGGAATCGCTCACGGGCGGGATGCGCTCGCGGTCACGGCGGCAGCGCACCAGGCGGCCCGCGCTCTCGCTCGCGGCGATGATCGTTTTCAGGTTCGGGGCTCGGTGCTTGAACGGCTGCCCGGGGCAACCGTGGTCATTGATGATTCGGGCGGTGAGGTCTGTGTCACGGTGCGGGCCCTCGCCGCTTCTGGTGTGCGTGCGTGGTTGGCCGCGCCCGTCGCCCGCGCGTGCGCGCCCCGCGACATCTAGTCCGTGTAGAGCCTCGGGAGCAGCATGTTTCGTTCCACCGATCGGGGGTCTTCGGGCCTCATGCTCATTGCGATTGTTAGCGTCACCATGCTTGTTGGTCTTCTTGTTTTATCGGCCGCGCGCATCGTCGTAGCTGTCGCGACAGCCCAGTCCGTGGTTGATCAAGCGGCCCGCGATGTTGCCGATACTCTCTCGGGCCGACTGTCCGGCTATGCGTGTGCGCGCGCGCAAAGACACGCCGAGAATGCTCAACTTGAGTTGGTGTCGTGTGATGTCTCGGCGCTGCACGCACGCGTCACCCTTCGGGTGACGGCAGGCAACTGGACGGGTCTCGTCCGGGCCCACGCCGGGCCGCCTCTCAACTAAATGAACACGGATAACCAAAATCGCAGGGTATGGTGACTCTCTGTTAGCCATCACTTCTAGGAGGAGCCGCTTGTCGACCACCCGCAAGCTCGTCATCGTTGAGTCACCCGCCAAGGCCAAGACCATTGGTAAGTACTTGGGCGGCGACTACAGCGTGCTCGCATCCGTGGGCCACATTCGTGATCTCACGGTGCCC
>CAIOGW010000093.1 GCA_903857985.1 uncultured Microbacteriaceae bacterium | reverse complement strand
ATACCAAGTAGCAAAATAGAAAAGACTACCGAGTAGTTCTTTTTATATACTCACTCGGTATCTATTTTATCCATTTAGATATACTGAGTAGTTCTTTTTTGTCCTATTGCCTAAAGTCTCACCGAGTAGAGTATTGTAGAGTTTCACTTCATACTGCTGGTCAAGGAGGCGCGCGGTGTCGGTTCGCGACTGCCTCTTGGCCATCATGTCCCTCGGGCCTCAGTACGGTCTTCAGCTGCACGCCGAACTGACGGCACGCGCCCCACACCGGGCCGCCACAAACGTGGGCCAGATTTACAGCACCCTGGACCGTCTCGTGCGTGATGCGCTGGTGGAGACCGGTGGCCAGACTTCCGATGGCCTCCCCCTCTACCAGCTCACGGCTTCTGGCTCACAGGAAATCATGACCTGGTTGGAACCCGAGGGGGTGAGCCGTGAGACCGCGTGGGCAGATCTTCTCGATCTCGTCTTTATGGTGAGGTCGTTGCCGCACGTGAATCCGGTTCCCGCCTTCGACGCCCTTACCTTTTCCTTTGGCGAACTCCCCGAACCTGCCGGCGGTGACGATGCCAAGGCTCGCACCGCATGGCTGCTGGCCATGGCGGAAGAAGATATGGCCCGCACCGTTCGCGCCATCGTCGAACGCTCGCGAACCGAAGTCGGAACAGCTGACCACGGATGGGGTCTATCTGCAGTACGCCCGAAGCGCGGACGCCGACCCCTCAAGCCTGCCAGTTAGCGGCAGGCCTCAGGCGATCAGTGCAATAGCCCACCCTCGCGGTTGAGCACATTCTTTTCGCCCGCCTCAATGGCAAAGGTGAATCGATTCGCCTCTGGCGGCATGGGGCAGTTGAAGTTGTGATTGAACGCGCACGGTGGCAGGTACGCCCGGTTGAAATCCAACGTGATTGTTCCGTCCGAGTTCGGCGTGCACATCAGAAATCGGCCCACGCTGTAGGTGGATTCACCACTGGTGGCATCTGCGAAAACCAGAAGAAGCGCGCGACCCTCCTGAAATGCCGCAACTGAGTAATCAACGCCGTCGTGAGCGAAGGCGATATCCGCGGGGATGATTTTCTCCCGCGTCTTTCCCTCATCCTTGAGATGGTCTACTCCCACGGCTCGCCCGCCCTCGATGGGAGTGAAAGTGGCCTGGATAACCCACGCGGGGTTGTAGGCATAGGCGTCAATGCCACCAAAATTCTTTAAATCTTCAGACTGGGCGTTCCAGACGCGGAGCGCGTAGCGGCCCTCTTCGTTGGCGATGACAAATCCGGTAACACCCTCACCGAAGACAATTGACGAAGGGTTCTCGTCGTTCTTGGCACGCACGACAATCGTTCCCTCGACCAACTGATCGTCGACAATGATGCCATCGGAAGCTTCCGCCCGAAGTGAGATGCCGGGCTGGTCCCCTTCTCGGGTAGACCACCAGCCGGGGACGCCCCATACCTGTTCCTCGACGCCGGGCAATCCATAAAACCAAGCCGTGTTGGTCAGCGCGAGATTACCCTGCGGCGTGGTGACCGCTTGGTTTCGACGCTCACGGAACGTTGCGTAAAGTTCCTCGGCAGTAGGCGGGTTCTCGGTCACGGACTAAAACTTAGCGAACCCAGCCGCTCGGGTGGCTCAGACACACGCGCCAGATAGACTTTTGCCTGTGAGGTTTGCCTTAAGAATCAGCCAATTGCTGAATGTTCCTTGGACGTTTCTTGGCAATGTGAGGTTTCCATCTGTGCTTGGCTGACCGCATGAAGAAACTCTGGACTCTCCGTACGACCGTGGTTACCGTCGCGGTCGCCTCTCTTGCCCTGATGGGTTCTGCCGTTCCGGTGTTTGCCGCCGTCGACAGCAACCTGACCGTAAACCTGCCCGACGGTCAGTCCATACCCGTCCCCGCCGACCAAAGCGTTGTCGTGAATACCCCCGACGGCTCTAATCCTTCGGCCGGCGGCAGTGTCGTCGTCTCGCCCACCACAGCACCCAGTGCCTCCGCATCGGCGACCCCAACACCGACACCAACACCAACACCGACACCGACAGCGACAGCGGTACCCGCAGTGCCAGCCGCTGAGAAAAACTACATCATCAGCGTTCCCGACGGTCAGGTTGCGCCGCTGGTATCGGATTTGACTGCCATCGGGGAATCTCCCGACCGCGTTTTTACTCGGGCAATAGACGGCGTGGCTGTCTCGCTCAGTGTGTCCGAGGTCGCGACGATACGTGCAGAAAATCCGCAGGCACGCATTGAGCCCGACGGAATTATGAAGATATCGACGACTCGCAACAACGCAACATGGGGAATCTCAGCGCTCGACCAGGCAACGGCGCCGGCAGATACCTCATACACATACCCAGACAATGCAGGCGCTGGCGTCGAAGTCTTCGTGATTGACACCGGTGTAGCGAATCGTCCGGCCGACTTCAGCGGAACATTCGACATCACGCGTGCCCGGGACTTCACGGGAGCGCCGGACGCCACGGGATCGACCGGATCTGCGGCTTGGCAGGACTGCAACGGTCACGGTACGCACGTTGCCGGTTCCGTCGGGTCCAGCATTTACGGCGTTGCCAGCAAGGTCACCATCATTCCCGTGCGTGTGCTTGATTGCAGCGGCTCGGGTTCGTATTCCGGCGTTATCGCCGGCATCAACTATGCCCTGTCGGCTAAAACGCCCGGCAAGATCGCCGTGATCAACCTGAGTTTAGGCGGTGGCTTCTCGAGCGCCGTAAACGCAGCCGTTACGGCCGCTGTGAACGGCGGAATCGTAGCTGCTGTTGCTGCCGGCAACTCTGCCGTTGATGCCTGCACGTCCTCGCCCGCCTCGACCCCGGTGGCCTTGACCATCGGTGCTTATGGCAACGGCTTGACGCCGGCCTCGTTCAGCAACTATGGATCGTGTGTTGACACTTATGGCCCCGGTGTGAGCATCACGTCACTATGGCTGACCGGAACGAAGACGATTTCTGGAACTTCGATGGCATCTCCACATGCCGCTGGAGTGGCAGCACTTTACATTGCGGCCTATCCCACTGAAACGTCAGCTCAAATCACCGCGCGAATCATTGCAGATAGCAAGGTTAACTGTGCGGCGTGCAACCCGAACAAAACGATAAACATTCAGACACTGTCCGTTACCTCCCCAACACCAACACCGACGCCAACGCCAACGCCAACGCCACCCGTTATCGTCGTGCCCAGCGCACCGGCAGCACCCACCGCGTCAAACATCGCGGCAACGAGTGCCACGGTATCTTGGACAGCCCCGAGCTCTAACGGAGGCGCTGCCATAGATCGCTATCTCCTGGAATATCGCCCAACCACAGCCACCGCTTGGCAAACGGTCACGGTAACGGCACCGGCAACAACCACGAAGCTCACCTCCCTGGCGAGCAACACCACTTACGAGTTCCGAGTCACCGCCCACAACAGTGTCGGCGACTCGCCAGCATCGGCCACATCAACGCTGACCACCTCGGTCATCCCGACGTCAGTCCCCAGCCGACCGGCGGCACCCACCGCGTCAAACGTCACTGCAACGAGTGCCACGTTGTCGTGGAGTGCGCCGACCTCTGACGGAGGCGCTGCCATCGATCGCTATCTCGTGGAATATCGTCCCTCGACATCCGCCGCTTGGCAAACGGTCACGGTAGCGGCACCGGCAACAACCACGACGCTCACCACCCTGGCGAACAACACCAGGTATGTCTTCCGGGTCACCGCCCACAACAGTGCCGGCAACTCACCAGCATCCACCACATCCACGCTGACCACGCTCACCACGCCCCCGAGCGCGCCAGCGGCACCCACCGCGTCAAACATCACGGCAACGAGTGCCGAGCTGTCGTGGAGTGCACCGACCTCTAACGGAGGCGCTGCCATCGATCGCTATCTCGTGGAGTATCGCGCCTCGACTGCCACCACGTGGCAAACTGTCACGCTAAAAGCATCGGCAAGAAGCACGAAACTTACTGGCCTGACGAACAACACCACTTACGAGTTCCGGGTGACCGCCAGCAACAGTGCCGGTAACTCGCCAGCCTCGGCCACATCCTCGCTGACCACGCTCACCACGCCCCCGAGCCGGCCGGCGGCACCCACCGTCTCAAACGTCACCGCAACGAGTGCCACGGTATCTTGGACAGCACCGACCTCTAACGGAGGCGCTGCCATCGATCGCTATCTCGTGGAGTATCGCGCCTCGACTGCCACCACGTGGCAAAGAGTCACGGTATCGGCACCGGCAACAGCCACGACGCTCACCGGCCTGACGAACAACACTGCGTACGTGATCCGGGTCACCGCCCAGAACAGTGCTGGTAACTCGCCAGCTTCGGCCACGTCCACGTCAAAAACCCTGACAGGAATCTCCTCAGCTCCTCGCAGCGTGCTCGTGTCGTCAACGGGCACGACCGCGTCGGTTTCGTGGACCGCGCCGTTGGCAACAAATGGAACTGCCGTCACGGGCTATCTCGTTGAATACAAAGCCAACACGGCCTCGATTTGGCAGCGTCAGCAAGTCTTGCAAATTGGGGGCGGTACCCCGGCGACATCAACGACAATTAGTGGTCTCTCGCCGAGATTGGGATATCAAGTTCGCGTGACCGCCCAGACGCAGTTTGGATCCAGCGCTGCAACGAGTGGGGCCTATGCCGTCACCTCGTTTGTCAGGAGGTAGCGCGGCCTGCCGCGGGCGGGCATTCGCCTAGTTCTTGGGGCCTCGCTTTGGAATCGGGGTGCCCTCATATGCGGCAGAGCGAATCAAGGACGTGTAGTTGAAGCCGGTGGGGCATCCGGTAGTGACCACTTCGAAGAACATGACACCACCCGGGTAGTCACCGTCGGGTTCAAAGTATTCCGCATAGCATTTTGGGCTGCACGAAAATATTGATGCCAGACCGGAAACTTTCGAGAGCGAACCGCTGGAGATGAGGAGTTCGGTTTGCGCGAGCTCACCTTCCATCACGTAACAGGCCACATTTTCATAGAGCGCGGAAGAATAAGAGCTGACGCTCATAGCCAATTTTGCGCCCACGATGGGCTTCCCGGCTGAATCCACGCGCAGCTCAAAGCTGTCTCGTGAGGTGTTATGAACCTGATCTGTGAAGCAATTGAGAATGTCGTGTAGGCCATCGGTTTGAACGTTATAGAAATACTTGCCCGTGATGT
>CAIOGW010000092.1 GCA_903857985.1 uncultured Microbacteriaceae bacterium | reverse complement strand
TCCAGGCTGGGAGCAATGGTTCGCTCGTCAACCTCGGGGTCGAGGATGACCATGAGTTCATATTGATGCATGACTAACCCGCCTCCTTCGGACTAAACGGCTACAGGATTTCTGCAGCAGGAGGGTTGCACATACGCCACCCGAAGGGGCCACTGACGTGGCTTACGGGCAACTTCGCAATTTTAGCCGGATTCGTTGCCGGCAAGCGAATCGTGCCACTCGCGCAGGCGGCGCGTGGCCTCCTCTTCGCCGAGCGGTCCCTCGTCGAGGCGCAGATTGAGCAGGAAGGAATAGGCCTGTCCCACGAGTGGGCCGGCGGGGAGATTCAGGATGGCCATGATCTGTTCGCCGTCCAGGTCGGGGCGCACGGCATCAATTTCTTCGCGCTCCGCCAATTCCGCTATGCGGCGCTCGAGATCGTCGTAGGCGTGCGCCAGACGATCGGCCTTTCGCTTGTTTCGGGTTGTGACATCGGCCCGCGTCAGGATGTGCAGTCGATCAAGCTGATCGCCGGCATCCCGGACATAACGTCTGACGGCAGAGTCACTCCAGGCGCCCTCGGAGTAACCAAAGAACCGCAGGTGAAGCTCGATAAGCCGCGCGACGTGGGCGGTGGTCTCCTTATCGAACCGCAGCGCTTTGAGTCTCTTGATGGCCAGTTTGGCGCCGACCATGTCGTGATGGTGGAACGTCACCGTGCCGCCCGGTTCGAGCCGGCGCGTCTCGGGCTTGCCAATGTCGTGCAACAGCGCAGCCAAGCGAAGCGGCACATCGGGCGCGGTGGCGGGGTGGCGCTAATGCTCCAGTTCAATGGTCTGCGCCAGCACCGTCAGGCTGTGCTCATAAACGTCCTTGTGGTGGTGGTGCTCATCGACCTCGAGGCGGAGCGCCGATACTTCGGGAAGCACGCGGTCGGCTATCCCCGTGCTTACCAAAAGGCGAATGCCCTGAAGCGGGCTGCCCGTGGATAGCAATTTGACGAGCTCGTCGCTCACGCGTTCGGCTGAAATGCGATCGATCGCCGATGCGAGTTCCGTCATGGCCCACTCTGCGTGTTCATCGAGGGTGAACCCGAGCTGTGCCACAAAACGGGCCGCCCGCATCATGCGCAGGGGATCATCGCCGAACGACTCTTCGGCTGGTGCCGGTGTGACGAGGCGTCTTTCCACCAGATGATCAATGCCCCCGAAGGGGTCAATCAGTGACAGTTGCGGGAGCAGCACGGCCATGGCGTTGACCGTGAAGTCGCGCCGGTGGAGGTCCTCGGCGAGCGACTCGCCAAACTGCACGGTCGGCTTGCGAGTGGCGCCGTCGTAGGCATCGCTGCGATAGGTCGTAATTTCAACGCGTTCGCCGTGAATTTGCGCACCGATCGTTCCAAAGTCACGGCCGATGTCCCACACGGCCTCGGCGAGCGGTTCGACGAGGGCCAGAATCTGCTCCGGACGCGCCGACGTCGTGAAGTCGAGGTCGTTGATGCCCCGGCCGAGAAAGGCATCGCGTACGGGTCCGCCGACGAGAGCGATTTCGTGGCCGGCCGACTGAAAGGCCAGCGCCAGGGTTGAGACGACCCGGGTTTCGCTGAGGTCGCGCAGAACGTTGAGAGCTTCCGCGGCGCTGTGCACACACCAGATTCTACGTGTGCGGTCCCTCGCCGCTCGTGCGGCCTCACTTAGAATTGCCCACATGCGGGCGGGTCTCTCAGATACGCGTGGGCGGCGACGCTTCACTGCCCTTGTGGCGCGCACTCTTGTTGCGGGCCTGCTGCTCACCGCCGGCATCGCCAGCGCTGTTCCCGGAGAAGCAGCCGTTCTTGAAGGGCTCGCACTGACCTCAGCGATGTCGAATCAGGGAATCGCCAGTCCCGGGTCGTCGCTGACGGTCACGGTTCACCTCGCCAACAATTCCGGCGAGGAGGTTGCGGCGACATCCGTCTCGGTCACCGCCATCGATGTTGACGTTTCAACCGTAGCCAGTCTCGACGACTGGCTGAGTACATCAACGGGCGCGCGCGGCTCCACGCTGGGGTCAAGCGACATTACTGCTCTGGCCAACGGAGAAAAAGTCAGCGTGCCTGTTTCCATCGATACAGCCCGTTCGAACTGGAACAGTGTTTGGGGTGCTCGGGCCCTGCTCATCACCGTTGATGGCGAGGCGGGTGCGCTGGCCCGCCAGCACACGGCGCTTCTTTATACCGGCGGGATGGCCCCCGCGGTTGCTTCGCTCGCCGTCGTCGTTCCCGTCGTGGCGCCTGCGGAGCCGGGCCAACTCCTCGACCCGACCTCGCTCGAGAGCCTGGCATCGCCCGGGGGATTTCTGAATGACGTTGCGGCGCAGACCGCCAATAGCTTTGCCACGCTCGCCATTGACCCTCGGATTCCCGTGTCACTGCTGGCCGGGGTAAATGCGGTTCCACGAACGCTCGAGTGGTGGCAGGGGCTCGTGTCGCGGTCACCGGACACCTTTCTGACCGCCTATGGGGACGCCGATTTAGCCGGACAAATTCAGGCTGGTGCCAGCCAGCTGCTTTCCAGCGGATTGCGTGACGGCAGTCAGGATTTCGAAGCGGCGCTGAGGGCTGTTGTGCCAGTTGCCGCACCGGTCGCGACACCTCAGCCCTCGATGTCACCCGAGCCCAGCGACGCGACGCTCCCCAACACAACCTCAACCTCGACCCCGGCCAGTAACCCGACCCCCGTCGTTAACGGCTGGACACCCACCGGTCTGGGTATTGCGTGGCCGGTCGCCAATTCGGTCGACGAGGCGGCGCTTTCGGCCGTGGCGCGGTCCGGGTCGACGACGGTGCTGCTGTCCTCGGGAAATGTCGGTGATGGACTGGGCTCCATCGTTTCGGCTCGCGTAAGCGGCACGAGCGCGCTGGTTACCCATGACAGCCTGAGCGGCGCCCTCGACCGGGCGGCGTCGGCGGCAACAAACGAAGAGTGGAACGGGGCAATGGCGGATGCCGTTGTTCGCCTCGCTGCCCTCGCCACCGACCCCCAAGCTCAGCACGGCGCCATAGCGGCCCTCACTCGATCGGGAGAGGCAGACTCGGTGGCGCGCCTGAGTTCAACACTCGGTGCACTGCAGGCCTTGCCGTGGATTCGGGCGCAGAGTCTTTTCGATCTCGCACTCATTCCCGCGGTCGACTCGGCGCTTGTTCCGCAGCGTGAGACGCCCGAGCGACTGGCCGCCATCGGAGAATTGTTGCTCACAAACGATGCGGTAGGCACTTTCGCCACGATTGCCGCAGAACCCGCCGTCGTCACAGACCCGTCTGCCCGAGAGGTCATGGTCACACTGGCCGCCGGGCTCGTCGATGACGAGACCTGGCCGCGGCGCGTCGATGACTCTCTCGCCACAATGAGCGGCGTGTTGGCCAGTGTTCGGGTGTCAACCGACAGCGACATCAACATGATTGGCTCCACGGCTACGCTCCCTATTTCGATTGAGAACGGTCTCGCCACACCGGTCACAGTCGTCGTTACCGCAGACCCGCGCAACAACAGCATTTCGATTGAGGGCCCGGTTACCGTGAAAATCGAATCCCGGGCACAGGCCGTAGCCCGGTTCTCGGCCGAAGCCCAAGTGAGTACCGGTTCTGTTTTGGTCGACACGGCGTTGGCCTCTGTGGCGGGGGCCCCGGTCGGAACAGTTCGCTCACTCAGAGTCAACGTGCGCGCCGACTGGGAGGCCGTCGGACTGATTCTCTTCGGCGCCGTATTCGTTGGTCTGGCGGTTGCCGGAGTCATTCGCACGGTTCGACGGCGAGAGGCGCAGGGTACCTAGGTGGCACCGTCAAGTATTGGGCGGGCGAGCATGTTTCTCGCCTCGGGCACCGCGGTCTCTCGCGCCCTAGGCTTCGTTCGCGCCATTATTCTGACCCAGGCCCTGGGTGTCGTCGCGAGCGCAGGCGCCGACGCGTTTGCGGTCGCGAACCAACTGCCCAACGCGATCTACGCCATCGTTGCGGGAGGCGTTTTGTCGGCCACCCTCGTCCCGGCCATTGTTCGCGCCGCCGTGCACCGCGACGGTGGCACGGCATACATCAACAAGCTGGTCACTATCGCGCTGGTTGTGATTACGGCGACGGCCCTGGTCGCAACGCTCTTGGCCCCCGTCCTCGTGCGCCTGTATGCCGTGACGTGGTCGGATGATCAGCTCGCACTTGCAACCGCCTTTGCCTACTGGTGTTTGCCGCAAGTTTTCTTCTACGGCCTCTACGCACTGCTGGGCGAAGTTTTGAACGCCCGCGGCTCGTTTGGTCCGTTCACCTGGACGCCCGTAGCAAACAACGTGATTGGCATCATTGGGCTATCCGTTTTCATCGCCCTGTTCGGTGCGGATAGCATCGGCGTGCGGTCGGTTGACGATTGGTCACCCGACATGGTCACGTGGCTCGCGGGAACCGCCACCGCCGGTGTTGCTCTCCAGGCCTTGCTGCTGGTGCTCTTTTGGCGCCGCATTGGGCTGCGCTATCGGCCCGATTTCCGCTGGCGCGGTGTGGGCCTCGGGGATACTGGAAAAATGGCCGGTTGGACACTCGCCATGATTTTAGCCACCCAAATTCAGGGCGTGATTGAAATAAACGTCGCCGGATTGGCCTCCGGAACCAACGCGTCCGTCTTCACGATTCAAACCGCTTGGCTGATTTTCATGCTTCCACACTCCATCATTGCCGTCTCGCTGGGCACGGCCTATTACACCCGGATGAGCACAAACGCCGCGCTCAATGACCTCGATCTCGTTGCTGCCGATACCGGTGAATCACTGCGGCGCATCGGCTATTTCATGTCTTGGGCGGCAGCCGGGTTGATCGGCATCGCGCTACCGTTTACGACGCTCTTCGCCTCCACTTTTCAGGGTGTGTGGGACATGGGGTGGATATTGACCGTGTTTGCCTTGAGCCTGCCCGCCTTCAGCGGTGTCTTCATTCTCCAGCGCGTTCTCTTTGCTTTGAATGACGGGCGTCTCGCGTTCATCGTCACCATGTGGCAACCCGTTCTCCTCACGGGACTCCTCATCGGTTGTGCGTTCCTGCCGCGCAACATCATCGCACTGGGCATTGCCGCTTGCGTTTCGGTTGTCACCATGGGATGGATTGTCTTTGCCGCTGTGCTTGTGCGCAGGCGCCTCGGCGTCACGAGTCTGCACATGGGCCGCAGCTTTGTTCTCGCAAGTGCCTTCGGAGTGGTTGCGGCCGGCGTGGGCATGGCCGTGGCTTGGGCTCTCGGTGCCTATCGAGAATCAGGCTGGGCGCTGTCCAACATCGGCGCCGCCCTCGTCGCCATGCTCGTGATTGGTGTCGCAGTGACGATCGTCTTTCTTGCACTCATGGCGGTCTTCCGCGTCCCTGAGTTGCGAGACGCGCGCGGGCTCCTGCGCCGCCGGGCGCGGGAATAATCGGGCCGTAGACTTTGTTCTATAACGCGAAGGTGCCGCCGCCCAAGAATCGGGTTCATCGGCACCTGTGAGTAGAGGAAAATCATGCGCCAGGTCATCATTGTCGGCTCCGGGCCGGCCGGCTACACCGCAGCCATATACGTGGCGCGAGCCAGCCTTGCTCCCCTCGTGGTTGCCAGCTCGGTTGAAGCCGGCGGCGAGCTCATGAACACCACCGACGTTGAGAACTTCCCCGGTTTCCCCGACGGCATCATGGGCCCCGATCTGATGCAGCGCATGCAGGCGCAGGCAGAAAAGTTTGGCGCGGAGATTTTGCTCGACGACGTGACCGAACTCGACCTCGCGGGAGACATTAAACGAGTCACACTGGGCTCTGGGGAAACGCATGAAGCGTTGGCCGTTATCGTGGCCACGGGCTCCGCCTATCGCAAGCTCGGCATTGAGAACGAAGATCGCCTGAGCGGTCACGGGGTGTCGTGGTGCGCCACGTGCGACGGCTTCTTCTTTCGGCAGAAGACCATCGCGGTTGTTGGCGGCGGCGACTCCGCAATGGAGGAAGCGACATTCCTGACGCGCTTTGCCGACAAGGTCTACGTCATTCACCGTAAGGATTCCCTCCGTGCCTCCAAAATCATGCAGGATCGTGCGATGAATGACCCCAAGATTGAGTTCGTGTGGAATGCGGGCGTTACCGCCCTCCACGGTGACACCGCTCTGACCGGTGTGACGCTCACCGATACCGTTGACGGTTCAGTTCGCGAGCTCAACCTTGACGGCCTGTTCATCGCCATTGGCAACGACCCCCGCACACACCTCGTGCACAACAAGTTGGATCTCACGCCCGAGGGAACGATCGCCGTCAAGGGTCGTTCATCGCTCACGTCGCTCCCGGGCGTTTTTGCGGCCGGTGACGTCATCGATCCTTCCTACCGTCAAGCGATCACCGCTGCCGGCAGCGGCACCGTGGCGGCCCTCGAAGTTGAGCACTATTTGGCCAGTCTTCCCGCAGAATTGCTGGCACAGGCAGTGCCGGCCTAAACCGCGCACCACCCTCACCGACGTCCCCCGCTCGCCGAAATTCAACACCAAACGCAAAGGAGACACCATGTCCCAGGCTCGTCCCGTCACCGATTCCACGTTCGCCGCCGAGGTCTTGGCCTCAAGCAAGCCCATCCTGGTCGACTTCTGGGCCGAGTGGTGTGGCCCCTGCCGTGCCGTCGGGCCCATCCTGGACCAGATTCTGGCTGAGCACGGAGACAAGATTGACGTCGTGAAGCTCAATGTCGACGAGAACCCGCAGACGGCCATGGCTTACCAAATCACGTCAATCCCCGCCATGAAGGTTTTTCAGAACGGTGAGGTAGTCAAGACGGTTATTGGTGCGAAGCCTAAGCCGGCACTCGAGGCCGACCTCGCCGACTTTATCGGCTAGCGTCCGCGTGAGGAGTTCGTTGGGTATCGGGCGAGCCCCGCGTGACATTTGTGTGCCCCGTGCGCCCGATAGCATTAACCGGTGAATGCTCCCCGTGGCGCAAACCCGATCACGCTCGATCCGTGGCTTGATCACTACGCTGCGCGCGCGTCGGGCCTGAGCGCCTCCGAGGTTCGCGCCCTCTTTGCCGTGGCGTCACGCCCCGAGGTGGTGTCGCTGGCCGGTGGCATGCCCTACGTTCGAGCGCTGCCCGAGGAGTTGGTGCGCAGCGCCCTCGACCGAGTGATGTCGGTTGAGGGGCCCACGGCGCTCCAATACGGTTCGGGCCAGGGCGTTCCCCACCTTCGCGAGCAGATTCTCGAAGTCATGGCGCTCGAGGGCATCTCGGCGAGCATGGACAACGTCGTTGTGACCACGGGTAGCCAACAGGCGCTCGACCTGGTGACAAAGCTCTTCATTGATCCGGGTGATGTCATCCTCGCCGAGGCACCGAGTTACGTGGGCGCAATCGGCGTATTCCGGTCGTATCAGGCTCACATGGTGCACGTGCTCACCGACGAAAACGGGCTCGTGCCCGAGGCCCTGCGCGAAAACATCGTTCGCCTACGTGCCGAGAACCGCACCATCAAGTTCTTGTACACGATTCCGAACTTTCACAATCCCGCGGGTGTCACACTTTCGGCCCAACGTCGGCCCGAAATTCTGGCTATCTGCAAAGAGCACAACATTCTCATTCTTGAAGACAACCCGTACGGACTCCTCTCGTTTGGCGAACCCGTGCCGCCAGCGATTCGATCACTCGATGAAGACGGGGTTGTCTACCTCGGCTCGTTCTCAAAAACTCTGGCTCCCGGCTTTCGCGTGGGGTGGGCGTTGGCGCCGCACGCCATCCGGGAGAAGCTGGTGCTCGCGGCGGAAGCGGCAATTCTGTGCCCCAGTTCTTTCAGCCAGCTCGTGATCTCCGAATATCTCACCCAGGCTGACTGGCGCGGTCAAATTGACCAGTTTCGCGGCGTTTACCGCGAGCGGCGCGACGCCATGCTCGAGGCTCTCGACGAGCACCTTCCCGAGTTGACCTGGAACGTACCCAACGGCGGCTTCTATATCTGGGTGGGTCTTCCCGAACAGCTCGACAGCAAGGCCATGCTCCCGCGGGCGGTCACCGAGCTTGTGGCGTACACCCCGGGCACCGCATTTTTCGCCGACGGCAGTGGGCGCCAAAACCTGCGCTTGTCGTTCTCGTACCCCACCCCCGAGAACATCAAAATCGGAATTCGTCGTCTTGCCACCGTCATTCAGGGCGAGACCGATTTGCTCGACACCTTTGCCGGCACCGGCATTCTCGCCAACCACGACGCGAGCGAGAGTGTTATTGCTCCGCCGCCCGACATGAACTAGGCCTAGGAAAACAACCATGACTCACTCAACCGTCACTGTTCTGGCCGGGGGAATTTCACATGAGCGTGAAGTGTCTCTGCGCTCGGGGCGTCGTGTCTCGGACGCGCTCACGTCAACCGGGCTGAGCGTCAGCCTGATTGATCCCGACGCGTCCCTTCTCTCACACCTCGCCGGCCACTCGCCCAGCGCCGTGTGGCCAGCCCTGCACGGATCAAGTGGCGAGGATGGCGCACTTCTCGATCTGCTGCGCGCGGGCGGCCACCGTTACGTTGGCCCCTCGCCCGAATCCGCGCGGCTAGCTTGGCACAAACCCACAACCAAGACGCTTGCCGGTCGCGCGGGCATATCCACGGCTGCGTCCCTCACACTCGCGCGCGAGGCTTTCCGTGAGCTCGGCGCAAGCGCGGTGCTCGAACTCATCGTGAAGCGGCTAGGAGAGCATCTCGTTGTGAAGCCCGCCCAGGGCGGCTCCGCACAGGGTGTGAGTATTGTCACGCGGGCGGCCGACCTTCCCCGGGCGATGGTGGAGGCCTTCACCTACGCCCAGGAGGCCTTAGTCGAGACATTCATCGCAGGCACCGAAGTGGGTGTGACGCTGCTCAATCGCGGTGGTGGCGTTGAGGTGCTTCCGGCCGTAGAGATTGTGCCCCTCGATGGCGTCTACAGTTTTGAGGCCCGCTACAACGCTGGTGAGACAACGTTTTACGCGCCCGCCCGATTGCCTGCGGAGACCGCCGAGCGTGTTGCTGCTTCGGCCCTGTCCGTTTATGAACTACTGGGTCTCGACTACCTGGCGCGCATCGACCTCATTGTTGACGCTTCCGGCCAGCCCTGGCTTCTTGAGGCCAACGCCCTGCCCGGGCTCACGGAGACGTCGCTCGTGCCCCTCGCTATTGAGGCGGCCGGATACGACCTCGCGGAGACCTTCGCCGCCCTTGTCGCGCGCGCCCAGGCTAGCTAGGCGCCAAAGGGTTCCTCGCCGAGTTCGGCAAGGATGCGATTCAAGTCGGCCACGGTGGCAAATTCGACGCTGATCAGGCCTTTCTTTGCTCCCAGCGTGATTTTGACTCGCGTGTTTAGCCGGTCGCCCAGGCGTTCAGCAACCTCATTGAGGTGAGCTCGTCGAGCACCCGCTGTCGTCGCCGGCTTCTGTGACGCCGGTTTAGCGCCCGCCACAATCGCCTCTGCCGAACGCACGCTGAGGTCTTCCTTGATGATTCGCTCGGCAAGCCGAGTCATGGCGGCGGAGTCCGTGGCGGCCAAGATAGCGCGCGCGTGGCCGGCACTGAGAACGCCGGCAGCAACCTTGGCCTGCACGCTCGCCGGCAGCTTGAGGAGTCGAAGCGTGTTACTAATCTGCGGTCGCGAGCGACCAATTCGGTCGGCCAACTGCTCTTGAGTAATTCCAAAGTCCTGCAAGAGCTGCTGATAGGCCGAGGCCTCTTCAAGGGGGTTGAGCTCCGATCGATGCAGGTTTTCGAGAAGTGCATCTCGCAGCATGGCATCATCTGCGGTCTCTTTAACGATGGCAGGGATGCTCTCGAGGCCCGCGGCTTTCGAAGCCCGCAGCCGACGCTCTCCCATGATCAACTCATACGTGTCGGATCCCGCGACCGGCCGAACGACAATGGGCTGCAGTACTCCGACTTCCCGAATACTGTGCACCAGTTCGGCCATGTCTGTCTCGTCAAAGACATGGCGCGGCTGCTGTGCGTTCGGCACGATGCTCGCGGGAGACAGGTATGCCAGACGCGCCCCGGGGACCTCAACAAGGGGCTCCTTGGGGTCGGCCGGCGCGGCCGGAAAGAAGACGTCTACCGGACGCGTGCCCGAGGCGTTGGTTGGCGCGGCGGGTATGAGCGAGCCGATGCCGCGGCCGAGTCCCGTGCGTTTGGTTGCCATGGTGTTCTGCTTCCTGCCGTTGTAATGAATGTGACGTGGTGATGAATCTGGAGAAAGAGGGCCGGCGTTACGACCAGGGGCCCCTGCGAGCAGCCATTTCGTAGGCAGCTTCCATATAAGTCACGGCGCCCAAAGATGAGGGGTCGTGGCTGATGATGGATTTCCCGAAGCTGGGTGCTTCAGACACGCGAACGGTTCTCGGGATGATTGTTGTCAGGGTCTGTTCCGGGAAGTTGTTGCGCACTTCGTCGGCAACCTCCTGCGCCAGTCGGGTTCGCGAATCAAACATGGTGAGCAAGATTGTCGACAGTCTCAGGTTGGGGTTGAGGTGGGACGCCTGAATGCGGCGCACGGTGTCGAGAAGCTGTGCCATGCCCTCTAGGGCGTAGTACTCGCACTGAATGGGCAGGAGGACTTCTTGTGCTGCGACGAAGGCGTTGACGGTGAGCAGCCCCAGCGACGGCGGGCAATCGATAAAGACGTAGTGGAATCCATTGCTCGGATCTGACAGCAACTGCTCAAGGGCTGATCGCAACAGAAACTCTCGGCGATCCATCTCAATGATGTCAATCTCGGCGCCGGCGAGGTGGATGGTCGAGGGAACACAATAAAGTTCCCCGGGTTCGGTGCTGGGTTTCAGAACGTCGCGAAGCGAGGCCTCTCCGATCAGCACCTCGTAGATTCCGGGAATGTCACCGTGGTGGTCGATACCGAGGGCCGTCGAAGCGTTTCCCTGGGGATCAAGGTCAATCACTAGCACGCGGGCTCCAGCGTGTGCGAGCGCCGCGGCAAAGTTAACGGTTGTCGTGGTCTTGCCCACACCGCCCTTCTGGTTGGAGACGGAGATGACGCGCGTGCGCTTGGGAAGCGCCGGTGGCGGCGTCGTATAAATCGAGCGGCGTCGCTGAAGGTCTCCCAGTTGCTCCGCAAGAGGTGAGTCGCTCACGTTATTCCTTGTGTCGATAGAGGTGTCCGAATGTTTCACGTGAAACCGTAAAACTAGTCAGTTGCTAGTCAACTGTAGCCCGAACAACCCACGTCGGTTGTTCGAGCATCCCCTCGCCCAGAGTGACCACGCGCACGTCACTCAGTCCGAAAGTCTTGATCTGCTTGGCCGCCTCATCTATCTCACGAGCGGCGCTCGCGCCCTTCATGAGCACCAGCTCGCCGCCCGGCTTGGCGAGGGGCGCCACAAGGGGAATGAGGGTTCTGAGCGCACTTACCGCGCGCGCGGTGACTTGGTCTGCGGCTTCCACATAGGGCGCCTCTTGGGCTCGCGCACGACATACCGTAACGTTCTCGAGGCCCAGCGCCTCAACCTGCTCCTCAAGCCACGCGGTTCTCCGCTCCATTGGTTCTACAAGAGTGACGTGCACATCCGGTCGCGCTATAGCAACGACCAGACCGGGCAAGCCGCCGCCGGATCCCACGTCGATCACGTGTCCCGGTTTGAGAACCTCGGCCAGCACGCCGCTGTTGAGGACGTGCCGCGACCAGATGCGTTCCGCTTCGCGGGGCCCAATGAGTCCGCGCTCCTCACCGAGTTCCGCGAGTGCCCGCGTGAACTCTCGAACCTTGTCGAGTCCTACCGGAAAGACGCGCACGGCAACGAGAGGCTCAGGCTCGGTGGTCATGTTTCACGTGAAACTAGGCGCGCGTAATGACCGTGTGACGGTCGCGGCCCTCGCCGCGCGACGAAGAGACCAGGCCGCGGGCCGCCGAAAAGTCGTGCACAAGCTTGCGCTCATAAGAACTCATGGGGGGCAGTGCCGCAGAAGCCGCGCCCTCATCGATGCGCTCCGCGGCCGTGGCGACAAGCCGCTCCAACTCGGTCTCGCGAGCTTCGCGCGAGCCACCGACGTCCATGATGAGCCGCGAATAGGCGCCCGTCTTATTCTGCACGGCCAAGCGAGTCAGCTCCTGCAGAGCGGCGACGGCATCGGGCCGCGACAGGCGCTCCAAGCCGCCGGCCTCGGTTGCCACAACCGAAACGTAGGCACGCCCGTTGCGCGCATCAATGTCAAGGTCGCCGTCGAGGTCGCAAATGTCAAGAAGCTCCTCGATAAAGTCCGCGGCGATATCGCCCTCTCGTTCTAGCTCGCTGACTGTCGCCGAGGCCTCAGTGGTCCCCTCGTTCGCTTCTGACGTTGTCATAATCAGCGTCCCTTCTTCTTGGATCGGTTCTTGCCCATGGGCTGTTGGCGCTGCGGTCGCTTTTCCTCGACCTCAATGATCTCGACGTCGGCGCGCGTCAGTTTGCCGCGTCGAGCGAGGCGCTCTTCGAGAGCCTTGGCAGCCTGAGATCCCGGCGAGGGCATGTTGCGAATGACCAAGAACTGCTGGCCCATTGTCCAGAAGTTGGAAGCAAGCCAGTAGAACATCACGCCGATGGGGAAGGTGAAGCCGGAGAAGGCGAAGACGAGGGGCAGGATGTAGAGCAGGATGCGCTGCTGGCGGAAGGTGGGGCTCGCCTTGGTCTCCTCTGACATGTTCTTCGAGACGATCTGCAGCTGTGTGATGAACTGCGAGCCCGTCATGATGACCACCATGACCGCGGCAATCACCATGACGGCGACCTCCTGCGGCTGGGCTTCCATGGCTGCCTGAAAGCTACTGTGCAGAGGGGCTATGCCAAACAAGCTGGCATTGGAGAACTGCTCGGCCAGGGCCTTGGTCATGAGGCCGACCCCCGCCTTGCCCGAAGACTGTGCATCGTTCAATACAACAAAGAGGCCGAAGAATATGGGCATTTGTAGCAAGAGCGGAAGGCACGAGCTCATGGGGTTGGTGCCTGCTTTTTTGTAAAGCGCCATGGTTTCGCGCGACATGGCCTCGCGAGAGAACTGATCGCGTTTTCCTTTGTACTTGTCTTGGATCTTCTTCAGCTCCGGAGCAACCTCCAGCATCTTTCGCTGGCTGCGGATCTGGCGAACAAAAACAGGAATCAGCGCGGCCCGAACCACGACGACGAGGCCCACAATGGCGAGAACCCATGTGATGCCCGCGGCAGGATCAAGGCCCGTCTGAGTAAAGAGCCAGTGAAACGCAATCAGAATGAGCTCAATAACCCACTTGATGGGCCAGAGAAGGATGCCAAAGATGTCCATGGTGAGAGTAACCTGAGCCGTTCTGTCGGGGACTAGGGGGACACGAATCCTGACGCGTGCACACGAAAGTGCTGGTGCCGTGGGGGCGGGACGTCGTCAATGCCACCCGCCGCCCACGGATGACACCTCACCAGCCTACGCGCCGTAAGCCATGTACCCATAACCAATCCTCGTTGACCCACCGCGATGAGGCTGTAGTGGGAGCAACTGGGGTAGTACCGACAGACGTCACCGTAGAGCGGCGAGATCAAAAATCTGTACGTTCGCAGGAGGGCCACGCCCGCGTTTCGGGGAACGAGGTAGGCATAGACGAGAACTTTAGACGCGCTCACTGGGCCCGCCCAAAACCAAAATAGTGGCATCTCGCAACTCGAGCCAAGACGCGGAGGCACTCAAGGGTAGGGCGCGGACGACCACATCCAACGACCGGCCGGGCAACTCGGCCGCAAGGATGTGCCGGATGCGACGGCGAACGCGATTGCGGGTCGGCGCGTTGCCGACGTCTTTACTGACGACAACAGCGGCACGGGGAGTGTCGGCGGTCAATGAGTAGCAAATAACCAGCGGGTGTGCCGACTTCTTGCCACGACGAATGAGGTGGCGAATCTCGAGCGACGTAACGATTCGCTGTGCCCGCGGCAACACGGGGTCTCCTGGCTACGCCGAAAGTTCGGTGCGACCCTTACGGCGACGAGCCGCGAGAATGGCGCGACCAGCACGTGTGCGCATGCGGGCGCGGAAGCCGTGCGTCTTTGCGCGACGGCGATTGTTGGGCTGGAAGGTGCGCTTGGTCATGGTCAGACTCCGTCATTACACAGAAAAGCTCTTGGTTGGCGATATCCACGCCAGAGGTTAAAACTAGGCGAGAAGGCACCCCCTGGTCAAACTGGCATGTTATCCACAGATTAGACTTGCCGATATCCACAGGCTGGACTACCGTCTAGTCTCAGTAATCCACAACGTATTTGGGCCGTTCGCCGCCACGATGTCGCGGCGCGCATCGAGCCAGCCAACACTCTGAGGGGCGCCACCATGGACGATGACGCCATTCGTGACGCGTGGGGCAAAATCCTCAACACGCTGGCGGGGGATCCGGCTGTCACACCCCCGCTTTACGGATTCGCGAGTTTGGTTGAACCCAAGGGTGTTATGGGCGGCACCTTTTATCTTGAGGTTCCCAACGACTTCACGCGCAGCATGATTGAGGAGCGCTTACGCATTCCCCTTCTTGCCGCCATCGCGGCGCTTGACGACGAAGCCGGCGTTGCCACATTCGCCATCGTTGTGAACCCTGAGATTTCTCTTCACGACGTTACGGACACCGCGGGGGAACAAGATTTTCGAGACGTCATTACGGAGCCCACCATTATTGGCGCGCCGAATGAGCCCGAAACGCACCTCAATCCCAAGTACACGTTTGACAGTTTTGTCATTGGTGGATCCAACAGATTCGCACACGCCGCCGCAGTTGCCGTGGCCGAAGTCCCCGCCAAGGCTTACAACCCCCTGTTCATTTACGGTGAGAGTGGCCTCGGAAAGACGCACCTGTTACACGCGATTGGTCACTACGCACAGAGTTTGTTCCCCACCATCCGCGTTCGTTACGTGAGCTCGGAAGAATTTACGAACAACTTCATCAACTCGATTGCCAACAACCGGGGCTCTGCTTTTCAGGCCCGATACCGCAATATTGACATATTGCTGATTGATGACATTCAGTTCCTTCAGGGTCGAGCTGAAACGCAAGAAGCTTTCTTTCACACGTTCAATACACTTCACGATCACAACAAACAGGTAGTCATCACCAGCGATCTGCCACCAAAACACCTCACCGGGTTTGAAGATCGAATGGTGACGCGTTTTGAGTGGGGCCTCATCACCGACGTACAAACACCCGACCTTGAAACCCGAATTGCCATTCTGCGTAAAAAAGCAGAAAAGGAGCGGCTCAACGTCCCGCACGAAATCCTTGAATACATGGCCACCAAGGTCACCAGCAATATTCGCGAGCTGGAAGGTACCCTCATCCGGGTCACGGCCTTCGCCAACCTCAATAAGCAACCGGTCGATCTCGCTCTGGTACAAACGGTGCTCAAGGGACTCATTTCTCTTGACGATACAAACGTCATTGCGCCAGTTGACATCATCAACACAACAGCCGAATATTTCAAACTTGGCGTTGATGAACTTACGGGTTCATCTCGCGCCCAAGCTATTGCTACTGCTCGACAGATTTCTATGTATCTGTGTCGCGAAATGACAAACCTGTCGCTACCAAAAATCGGCCAGCTTTTTGGTGGTCGAGACCACACCACCGTCATGCACGCGTATAAGAAAATCGCGGAGCTCATGAAAGAGCGTCGATCGATTTATAACCAGGTCACTGAACTGACAACGCGAATCAAGCAAAGAAGCGCTCAACCTCTTTAAAGCCCTGTGGATAGCCCTGTGGATTGTTGTGGATAAGTGGGGGGTTTTATGTGGGTAACTTTTGGTTCTCTGTGAGTGGTCAACTCGTGAGCAACCTCTAGGCCGCTACTCAGCTCCTCCTCATCCCGAACGCACTAACAACTTACACGCCTGTTGTTTCCTCAGAACGCAGCACCTATTTCCTGTTCTACACAGTATCCACAGACGTTAAGATTGTTAATTCTCTTCACTATTAAGCATCCGTATCGATAACCTTCACGGGCTGCTGGAGAGAATATGCGGATGTCTGTCCGCGGACTAGCATGGGATACCCGGGATCAGAAGAAAGCCGTTATTGTGAAATTCGAAGTAAACCGCGATGTGTTTAGCGAAGCTGTCTCGTTCGCCGTCAAACTCCTGCCGAGCAAGTTCAATCATCCCGTTCTCGGCGGTGTTTTGATCGAATCATCAGACACAGGAATTACACTGTCGTCGTTTGATTATGAAGCCTCAGCCACGACCAAGATCGCCGCTTCTGTTGAACAACCTGGACGCATGCTCGTTTCGGGGCGCCTGTTAGCCGACATAGCCAGCCGGTTACCCGACGCGCCTGTTGTCTTCTCGACGCAAGACAGCAGAGTTGTAATTACCTGCGGTAAGGCATCGTTCATGCTATTGTCAATGCCCCTCGAGGAATACCCAGCAATTCCGGTTGTTACCGGGCGCTCCGGCAAGGTCCCCGCCGACATTTTTGCCGACGCGGTAGGACAAGTTGCAGTAGCGGCATCGCGCGAGGACGTCACTCCCGTGATTACGGGCGTGCTCATCGAGGCAGCTAACAACCAAATAAGTTTGATCGCCACAGACCGGTATCGAGTCGCTATTCGCACCATTGACTGGGACGGCTCCGAAGGGGCCGCCGAAGTAACCGCGCTCGTGCCGGTGCGAATCATTCACGAAGTGAGTAAGACTTTCGCTAATTCCGGCGTGATCACGATCACCTTCACGGCGGAAGGCGAGCGCGAACTGATTGCGTTTAGTGCTGATGACAAGACCGTGACGTCCGTCTTGATTCGCGGCCAATATCCACCGATTCGACGACTGTTCCCCGAAACGGTTGAGAATTATGCGGTCGTTAATACCGCTGAACTCATCGAAGCCGTTCGGCGCGTCAAACTCGTCTTAGAGCGAGATATTGCGATTCGTTTCACCTTCACTAAAGACGGCGTGATGCTTGAGGGCCTGGGCGGAGATAAGGCGCAAGCCACAGAAAATGTCGACAGCACGCTGGCGGGTAACGACATGACGGTTTCTCTCAAGCCCGATTTTCTTCTTGACGGCCTGGGCGCGCTTCATTCAGAATTTGCTCGCTTGGGTTTCACGATTTCTGAGGTCGGAAATCAACCTAAGCCCGGCCCTGTGTTGATCACTCGCCAAACGTCGGCCACGGATAGTGATGCAGCCGGCTTCAAGTATCTGTTGCAGCCCAACCTCTTGATGCGTTAGTCATGTTTCTTCAGCGATTAGGCCTTCGGGATTATCGCAACTACCGCGAGGTAGACGTGACACTCGAACGTGGCGTCACCGTCTTCGTCGGCAGAAACGGACAGGGTAAGACCAATCTTGTGGAGGCGTTGTATTTACTCGCGGCGGGAAGATCACACCGGATTAACTCAACCGCATCGCTGATTCGCAAAGACGCCGACACGGGAGTCGTGCGCGCCACGATTGTGGAACATGACCGCGCACTGTTGTGTGAGTGGGAACTTAATCGGTCGACCCCGGATCGTATCCAGATGAGCGGCAACCCGTGTAAAGCGGCTGACCTCGCCCGGGCGTTGAGCGTGGTGATGTTTGCCCCCGAAGATATCTCTGTTGTCCGAGGCGATCCGGCCCTGAGGCGCGCGCACGTTGATGACATCTCCGGCTGGTTGTTTCCCCGCATCCGGGGCAGCCTTGCCGATTATGAGCGCACGCTAAAGCAGCGTAATTCGCTCTTGAAATCGCTTCGTTCTCGCTCGCGCCCGGCTAATGACACTTCAACCCTCGACGTCTGGGACGACAAGCTCGTCGCCCTTGGCTCAGATATTTTTGCCGCCCGCATTGCAACACTCGCACTTCTACACCCGCACGTTTCCGAAAGATACCGGAGCATCGCCGGCGCGGATCATCAACCTCGCCTTGTGCTCTCACCCTCCGTGGACATCGCTCCGGAAAACTTCGAGGACTATCCGACGGCTTTTGCCGAGCAGCTGAGCGCCACGCGGCTTCTCGATATTGAACGCGGGCAAACGGGGCTGGGACCACATCGCGACGACGTTGCGCTCTCACTCAATAACCTCCCGGCCAAAGGGTATGCCAGCCACGGCGAAACGTGGTCGCTCGTGCTGGCACTGCGGTTGGCTGAACTAGACGTCAAGCGCCGGGAGGGTCCCACGGGAGACCCCATCGTTATTTTGGATGATGTCTTTGCTGAACTTGACTCCGGCCGCCGAGACCTTCTCTCGCAGAGCCTCGACGACGTTGAACAGGTTCTCATTACGGCGGCCGTTCACGACGACGTCCCGGCGTCGATGTCGGCACATCTGATAATCATTAGCGACGGCGCGGTCATCCCGCCAAACGAGAGCACCAACCTGTGACGCGCGAGGAACGGTCGGCGGCGGGCGAGCTTTTTGATCGCCTGCGGTCGCGCATGACGCTCTCGGCGGACGCGCGCAAGCGGCGTACCAAGCGCGCGAGCGAATCCGCCAGCGAGCCATTTGGCGGTGGACGCGACCCTCGTGGTTTGGGCGCTATCGTGACCGACCTCACCAGCGACCTCGGGTGGACGCCGTTTCTGACAGAGTCTGACCTCATGAGCGGCTGGCCCGAGGTTGTTGGCCCCGACGTAGCCGCGCGCACGTCGCCCCAGGGTCTCACCGACGGCACACTGTTGGTCCTGTGCGAATCAACCGCTTGGGCCACGCAGCTCCGGATGCTGTCGCCCGAGATTCTCACGCGCCTCGTGGCTGCCTTTCCAGACGCTCGCGTTACGGCGCTGAGCTTCCGCGGTCCCGATCAACCGTCGTGGAAACGTGGCCTTCGTTCGGTACCCGGGCGCGGGCCTCGTGACACGTTCGGCTAGCGCTCCCGGAGAGGCCCCCCGGGCCCCTCCGGGGAACGCGCGGGCATACCCGCGTCCCGGTATTCACAGCCCGATTGGGTACAATTCACCTAGGATTTAAACCGGTTTGGGAGTGCGTGGCGTAGATGGCAACGGAGTCAAAAAAAGCCTCATCAGAGGGCGAATACGGAGCCAGCGACATTCAGGTTCTTGAGGGCCTCGAAGCCGTTCGCAAACGCCCCGGCATGTACATTGGGTCGACCGGTCCCCGGGGCCTGCACCACCTTGTTTACGAGGTCGTGGATAACTCTGTTGACGAAGCTTTGGCTGGCTACTGCGACGACATTCAGATCTACATGCAGGCCGACGGATCCATCCGCGTGGTTGACAACGGTCGCGGCATTCCGGTCGACGAACACCCGGTTGAGAAGAAGTCTGCCGTGGAGGTCGTCCTCACCGTTTTGCACGCCGGCGGTAAGTTCGGCGGCAGCGGATACTCTGTCTCAGGCGGCTTGCACGGTGTGGGTATTTCGGTTGTTAACGCGCTCTCCACCAAGCTCGATGTTGAGGTGCGCCAACAGGGCGCGATTTATACGCAGTCGTATTCGAACGGCGTCCCTGTAGCCCCGCTCAAAAAAGGCGGGCCCACCACAGACACAGGCACGTCTGTCACGTTCTGGCCCAACGCCGAAATTTTTGAAACCGTCGACTTCGATTTCGAGACGCTTCGTCAGCGTTTTCAGCAGATGGCCTTTCTCAACAAGGGCCTGAGCCTCACGGTGAGCGATCAGCGCACCGGGGATCAGAACCAGGGCGGTGACACCCCCGTAACCTACAAGTTTGATCGCGGCCTGATGGACTACGTGGAATATCTCAACAAGGCAAAAAAGGCAGAAATTGTCAACGAAGAAATTATCTGCTTCGAGTCGGAAGACGCCGAGAAGAGCCTCTCGGTCGAGATAGCCATGCAGTGGACCACAGCGTACATCGAGAGCGTTCACACCTACGCAAACACCATCAATACGCACGAGGGCGGTACGCACGAAGAGGGCTTCCGCGCAGCGCTCACCTCGCTCATCAACAAGTACGCCCGCGATAAGGGAATCCTGAAAGAAAAGGACGAGAACCTCTCGGGCGATGATGTGCGCGAGGGGCTTACTGCCGTGATCTCGATCAAACTGGGTGAGCCGCAGTTCGAAGGCCAGACGAAGACGAAGCTGGGCAACACGGAGGCTAAGAGTTTCGTCCAAAAGGTGACGAACGACAACCTGAACGACTGGTTTGAACGAAACCCCCTTGTGGCCAAAGAGATCATTCGAAAGGCGCTTCAAGCAGCCAGCGCCCGTCTGGCGGCGCGAAAAGCACGCGAAACAGCGCGGCGCAAGGGCCTCCTTGAGGGCGGCGGCATGCCCGGAAAACTAAAGGACTGCCAGAGCAAAGATCCATCCCTCTCGGAGGTGTTCCTGGTGGAGGGTGATTCAGCTGGCGGCTCGGCTGTTCAGGGACGAAACCCCGAGACCCAGGCAATTCTGCCCCTGCGCGGCAAGATTTTGAACGTGGAGAAAGCCACATCGGACCGCATGTTTGGCAACGCCGAAGTGCAGGCCATGCTGACGGCATTCGGCACGGGTGTCGGCGCAGACTTTGACGCCGACAAAGCGCGGTACCACAAGATCGTGTTGATGGCCGATGCCGATGTCGACGGCCAGCACATCACCACACTCCTCTTGACACTGATCTATCGACACCTGCCCGGCCTCATTGAGCGCGGGTTCATTTATCTGGCTCAGCCGCCGCTGTATCGCATCAAGTGGTCAAACTCCGAGCACCAGTACGTGTACACAGACGCGGAGCGCGACGCTCTGCTCACCGATGGCGCTAAGGCCGGCAAGCGCATGCCCAAAGACAACGGCATTCAGCGCTACAAGGGCCTCGGCGAAATGGATTATCGCGAACTGTGGGAGACCACGATGAATCCCGATACCCGCACCCTGCTTCAAGTAACCCTGGCGGACGCGGCCGCAGCCGACCTCATCTTCCACACCCTGATGGGCGATGATGTTGAGGCTCGTCGAACCTTTATCCAGCAGAACGCTAAGGACGTGCGTTTCCTTGACATCTAACGACGACACCACGAACGTGACCGAATCACAGACCGACCGCGTCAAGCAGGTCGACCTGCAGCTCGAGATGCAGCGCTCGTACCTCGACTACGCGATGAGCGTGATTGTGGGGCGTGCACTTCCCGAGGTGCGCGACGGACTCAAGCCCGTGCATCGCCGTGTCATCTATGCCATGTTCGACGGCGGTTACCGACCCGACAAAGCTTTTTCGAAGTGTGCCCGCGTGGTGGGCGACGTGATGGGACAATTTCACCCGCACGGTGACTCGGCCATCTATGACGCCCTCGTTCGACTCGTTCGACCGTGGAGTTTGCGCTACCCGCTGGCCCTTGGGCAAGGCAACTTTGGGTCACCGGGAAATGACGGCGCAGCGGCCCCGCGATATACCGAAACAAAGATGGCGCCGCTCGCTCTCGAGATGGTGCGCGACATCGAAGAAGACACCGTCGATTTCCAAGACAATTACGACGGGCGCACACAAGAACCCACCATCCTGCCCGCTCGCTTCCCCAACCTGTTGGTCAACGGCTCGGTGGGCATCGCCGTGGGTATGGCCACCAATATTCCGCCACACAATCTCCGTGAGGTTGCTGACGCGGCTCTCTTCGCGCTTGCGCACCCCGAGATCGTGGGCGAAGAACTTCTTACCGAACTAATGGCCCGCGTTAAGGGCCCCGACTTCCCCACGGGCGCCCAGGTATTGGGCACCAAGGGCATCGTCGACATGTATCGAACGGGCCGTGGGTCCATCACCATGCGTTCGGTCGTCACCGTGGAAGAAATTCACGGACGCACGTGCCTGGTGGTTACCGAACTTCCGTATCAGGTAAACCCCGACAACCTCGCTCTCCGCATCGCGGAGCTCGTCAAAGAGGGGCGCCTTTCCGGCATTGCCGACATTCGGGATGAAACGAGCGGTCGCACCGGTCAGCGACTCGTCATTGTTCTCAAGCGTGACGCCGTGGCACAGGTTGTGCTCAATAACCTCTACAAGCACACGGCACTTCAAGAAAACTTCGGCGCGAACATGCTCGCCATCGTAGACGGCATTCCGCGTACGCTCGCGCTCGACGGATTTATTACCGCTTGGATAGCGCACCAGATTGATGTGATCGTTCGGCGCACCACGTTCCGCCTCAAAAAGGCCGAAGAGCGCATGCACATTCTGCGCGGCTACCTCGCGGCACTCGATGCCCTCGACGAGGTCATCGCGCTCATTCGCAAGAGTGCCACGGTTGACGATGCCCGCGAGGGGCTCATGAAGCTGCTGTCAATCGACGACCTACAGGCGCGCGCCATTCTCGAAATGCAACTGCGTCGCCTTGCGGCACTCGAACGTCAGAAAATTATCGACGAGGCCGCCGAACTCGAAGCGCAGATTACTGACTTCAAGAGCATCCTTGCGTCGCCCGAGCGCCAGCGAACAATTGTCACCGATGAACTCACGGAGATTGTCGACAAATACGGCGATGAACGCCGAACGCAGATTATGGCCGGCTATGGCGGCGATATGAATCTCGAGGACCTCATCGCCGAAGAAGAGATGGTTATCACCGTCACCCGGGGCGGCTACATCAAGCGAACACGCAGCGACAACTACCGCTCACAGCACCGCGGCGGAAAGGGCGTCAAGGGGGCCCAACTACGTGCCGACGATGTTGTTCAACATTTCTTTGTGACAACAACACACCACTGGCTCCTCTTCTTCACGAACACTGGTCGGGTACTCCGCGTCAAGGCGCACGAGGTGATGGAAACGGGCCGTGACGCCAAGGGCCAGCACGTGGCAAACCTGCTCGCCCTCAATCCCGAGGAGGAGATTCGCCAGATTCTCGATATCCGCGACTACCAAGCGGCCAAGTTCCTGGCCCTCGCCACAAAGGGCGGAATGATCAAAAAGACCGCGCTGGAGGCTTACGATACGAGTCGCACGGGCGGAATCATCGCGATCAACCTGCGCGACGGTGACGAACTCGTTTCTGCCCTGTTGATTGACGAAGACACCGACGTTCTTCTGGTGTCGCGCAAGGGAATGAGCCTTCGCTTTACCGCAACAGACGACGCGTTACGACCCATGGGCCGCTCGACCGCGGGCGTCACAGGAATGAAGTTCCGCACCGACGACTCGCTTCTTGACGCCGCCGTCGTTACCGACGAAAGCTTTGTCTTTGTCGCGACCGAAAAGGGTTATGCCAAGAAGACCGCGACGAGTCAGTACCGAACCCAAAACCGCGGCGGCCTTGGCATCAAAGTTGCCAAGCTCAGCGAGGAACGCGGTGATTTGGCCGGCGCCATCATTGTCGAAGAAGAAGACGAAGTTTTGGTCGTGCTCGAGAGCGGCAAGGTCGTTCGGTCGCCCTCCACCGAGGTTCCGGCTCGAGGCCGCGACACCATGGGAGTGGTGTTCACGCGCTTCGACGACGCCGACCGCATTCTCGCGATCGCAAAAAATTCAGAACGCAACCTCGTAGCAGACGACGCCGACGAAGATGCGGAACCCACCGAGGACGTGGGTACGCCGGCTGAGTCCGAACCGAGTAGCGTGGATGAGACAACCGAAACCGACCCAACCGAGGATGTAGATGACTAACCTGCCCAGCAGTTACGCACCCACAACCGCCGGTCGAACTGCCAATGCCGGCTCCGATCAGGCGGGCCAAAACCGCGGCCCCGCCGGCAAACGGCCGGCACAGAAGCCCCGTGGCAAGGGCCGTCAAAAATTTGGTGCCAATAACGGCAACCCCAACGTGAAACAGGTTCGGCTCACGCTCGTATTCATTGATTTTTGGTCGGCACTCAAGATCTCGTTCCTCATCGGACTCGCGCAGGCAATTGTTGTTGTCATCGCCACGTTCTTGTTGTACCTCGTTTTCGTCCAGACCGGCATTTTCGATCGAGCGAACAGCGTGGTGGGCCAGGTGGTGGGCGGAAACGGCTTCGACGTGCGCAGCATCCTTTCGATGGGGCAGTCCGTGGCCTTCGCCGCCGTCGCCGGCGTTCTGAACATGGTAGTTATTACGATTTTGGGCGCGGTTGTTGCCGTGATCTACAACACCATCGCTCGTATTGTC
>CAIOGW010000091.1 GCA_903857985.1 uncultured Microbacteriaceae bacterium | reverse complement strand
TTTTGCTGAACTGCTGCGTGCGCTACACCCTGACCTGCCACCTGCCGAAGCACGAGGCGGAGTGCAAGACCCGGTAACCTGAAGGCTGCGGGTGGGATTTCTCCTCTTCATGAGCCGCCGGGCAAGCCCGACGAACCTGCATCAGACTACCAGAGGACTGTGCCGTGAGCGAATCCCCCATTGAGAGCGCAACTCGCGACATCGCCGAGGTGCCCGCAGTTGAGGTGATTGTCGAGGTGGCCGTGAACCTGATGAGCGCCGCCGCGATCAAGTGCGGGCTTGCCGATGACGAGTCGGGGGCGTCACTCATGGACCTCGATGAGGCGCGCAAACTCATCAACTCACTTGCCGGACTCATTACGGCTGCGGCACCCGAGATTTCGGATTCGCACGCCCGCCCGCTGCGCGACGGACTGCGTTCGCTGCAGCTCGCCTTTCGCGAAGCGAGCCCCTTCCCCGACCCGATCGGCAAGGGCCCGGGCGAGAAGTGGACCGGCCCGGTCAACTAGCGGCTCGGGTCGACTTCCAGCTCAGGCCAGCTAGGAGCTGAGCGGGCGCGACGTGAGCCTGCTCGCCTCTGCGGGGCTGAGGTTCCACAGGGACAGGGCGATGGCGAGAGAGACATCTGCCTCAGCGGGAGCGAGTTGCCGCGTCACGTGAACGTCTTGCATAATGCCGGCAAGTGAGTGCGTGAACAGGCTCACACGCTTGTCAAAGTCTGACATTGCCAGGCCCCCTGGGCTTGCGGCATTCCTCAACGTCGACAACGCATCGCCTCCTACCGCTGCCACGATGAACGACGGGTCTTTTAGCGTCTTGTTCAGAACCTGGGCAAAGAGAGGGTGTGATTTGCCCACCCTAAAGAGTTTTCGGCAGACGTCCATCATGTCGTCAAAACTCTCGCCTGGCTGCTTGCCGTTATAGGCCTCGA
Organism: uncultured Microbacteriaceae bacterium; assembly: GCA_903857985.1. Lineage (GTDB taxonomy): Bacteria > Actinomycetota > Actinomycetes > Actinomycetales > Microbacteriaceae > UBA963. The sequence continues at coordinate 15,019 of CAIOGW010000091.1, read as the reverse complement.
GAAGCCAGTGCTGCCACATCTGACTCAGGGCTTCTGTGAGAAGCGCCTCTTTACTGCCGAAGTAGTTGTAGATCGTGGCTGGCGAAACTTGCGCCTGGGCCACAAGTTGCTCGACCGTACCCTCCACACCAAACTCTGCGAGAACGTGCTGCGCTGCCGAGATGAGGGCGGCCCTATTGCGCGCGGTGTATGCGGCCTGGCGGCCCCCCGGCTCACGCACGGCTGTTCGCGCAGATGGCCGCGTCGCCTGCTTTTTATCAACCATGTTGCCCAGTCTATAAAGCGACGTATCGACAGCACCGTGCATCACGCCACGCCGAAAACGCGGGCAGGTTCTTCACGCCAGCGCGTGCGCTTCACGGCTAGTTCAGACACGGCTAGCACGTTTAGTACCTCTTACCAAAACTGAGATATCATGTTTCTGGTAAGTCGTCATCTGCGTTCATCGCGAATCATCTCGTCCTGATGCGAGCCCACCGCAAGCTCGGGCGCTCAGGAAAAAAGGCTCAGGGGCATCACGGTTTTGGCGGCCGTGATGCCCCTGATTTAGCGAGAAGGCTAGAAGTATTCACCGCGCAGTGCCGCAGCGGCGTTGAGCGACACCGCGAATGCCACGGGGATCTCGCCCCAGGCCTCCGCCGCGCGCTTGTTGTATTCCTCTTCGGTGGGGTTGTCTGACACAATCTCTTCAAACTTCTTGAGGTAATCGGCCGTCCACTTAATCACGTAGTCGGCATCCATTGAGGAGCCCGCGTCCATGTGGCCCGGGATGATCGTCTTCGGCGACAGGTCTCCCATCGCGTAAACACTCTTGAGAAATTCGGCGCGGAGGGCCGCGTCGTGCTCAGCCATGTACACGTGCGTATCGCTGGAACCGAGGTCACCGACAATGAGGGTTTCGAGTTCGGGAACCCAGACGAGCGTTGCCTCCTCGCTATCGGCCACGGCCACGTAGATGATAGGCAGTTCCCTACCCTCGAGCGTGAGGTACATCTCGCTCATTGCTGTGGGGCCGATCAACTTCTCACCGATCTCGTCGCCAAAAACGGGCTTCCACTGCTTAAACTTCTTCTCCCGGATGCCCTCGATCTGCTCGGCAACTTTGGGGTGCGCGACCATGGCGGCCTCCGGAAATTCCTCGGCGAAAAGGCTGAGCGTGAACCAGTGATCGGGGTGTCCGTGCGTGACAAAGATCGTGGTGAGGCGCGTGCCCGAGTCTTTAACCATCTGCACGAGGTTGCGGGCATCGCTGAGCAGGAAAGGCACGTCGACCAAAACGGAGTCTGTCGCACCCTCAATCAGCGAACAGACCGAATTGAGGCCCGCATCGCTGCTGAGAAAGGTTGTGATGGTGAGGGGGGACGTCGAGGCCATGCTCATCTCCTTGATTTTTTGCCGAGCATCATTGCTCGGGCGAATTCATAACTATCTTGTTAGGTACACAATAGAAAAAATAGTTGACGAATTCAATCATTTGTATTTTCATTGAATTACGCAGCGCATTGGTTTACCGACACAAGGAGATTTTCGCCATGGCCACCACGCCCAAAATTCTTCCCGGCAAGTTGTTCATCAACGGTGAATGGCGTGAGTCGTCTGACGGCCAACGTCGTGACGTGATCAACCCCGCGACGAACACCGTGGTGTCGAGCATCGCCTGGGCCACGACTGCGGACGTGGATGCGGCAGTTGCCGCAGCACGTGCGGCCTTCGACAAGGGCGAGTGGTCGGGCTTAAGTGGCCGCGAGCGTTCGCGCATCCTGCTTCGCGTTTCGCACATCATGCGGGAGCGCTCCGACGAGCTGGCCTATGCCGAGAGCGTTGACGTGGGCAAGCCCATCACGTTCGCCAACGTCGTTGACGTGAACACCGCCATCGAGCAGTACGAGTACGTGGCGAGCATGGCTCAGCACCTCGACGGAGCAACCCGCGAGACGCCGCTGCCGGCGTTCGCCTTCACGCGTCGCGAGCCCCTCGGCGTGGTGGGCGCGATTACGCCGTTCAACTTTCCCCTCATTCTCTCGAGCACCAAGATTGCTCCAGCACTGGCCGCCGGTAACACCGTGGTGCACAAGCCCGCGAGCGACACCCCACTCACCGCGCTCATCATGGCCGACATTTTGACGGCCGCCGGCGTTCCTGCAGGTGTCTTCAACGTGATTACCGGTTCCGGTTCCGGGCTGGGCGACCAGCTTGTGGCGCACCCCGATGTGAACAAGATTGCATTCACTGGTTCCACCGAGGTGGGACAGCACGTGGCCTCCCTCGCTGGCCAGACCCTCAAGCCGGTCACCGCCGAGCTGGGCGGCAATGCTGCCAACATCCTGTTTGCCGACGCCGACCTCGATCAGGCCATTGGCGCGATCATCAGCGGTTTCGTTTTCAACACTGGCCAGTTCTGCATGGCCGGTCCGCGCCTGCTGGTTGAGCGTCCGCTCTATGAGACCGTTCTCGGCATCCTCGGCCAAGCTGTTCCCGGAGTTCCGGTTGGCGACCCGTTGAACCCCGAAACCGTGATCGGGCCGTTGTCGAGCCAGGTTCAGCTCGACAAGGTGTCGGGAATCGTCGAAGCGGCCATTGCGCGCGGTGCGCGTGTTGTGGCCGGCGGAAAGCCCATGGAACTCAACGGCGGGTTCTACTACGAGACAACTGTTTTGGCCGACCTCCCCAACGACGATGTGGCCGTTGCCGAGGAAACCTTCGGGCCGGTGCTCACCGTTCAGCCCTTCGACACCGAAGAAGAGGCCATTGCGCTGGCGAACAGCACGCCCTACGGGCTGGCGGCTGGCCTGCAGACGGGCAACATTGCTCGCGCCCACCGCGTATCGGCGGCTTTGGATGCCGGCATCGTGTGGGTGAACGCCTGGGCATTGCTCGACCCGGCCGTGCCGTTTGGTGGGGTCAAGGCATCGGGTTGGGGACGCGAGTACGGCCCCGAGTCTCTCGAGGCGTACATGCGCACCAAGTCGGTCGTCATTTCGACTCAGGGCTAGTTCGTTGGTCTTACCCTCACCAGCAGGTTGTCGACCCGCTCGGTAAGGGTCTGCGATTGGCCAAGACGCACGCTCAGTTCGCTGAGCAATCGCGTGAATTCGTCCGCCGAAAGGCCCGAGTCCACGCTCAGCTCGATGACGAGGTCGTGACCGAATCCGGATGCCTGCGCGTCGCCGGTAGCCAACGTGAAAGCGCTAATCCGCGGGTCGGCGCTGACAGCGCGGCCAACCTGTTCCTCGACCTGCGAATCGGCATGGGGAGGCGTCCACGGCTGCTGCGCGGCGATGGCGCGCAGCGTGGGCCGGCGAAGTACTATCGCGGTGTCGCTCGTGGCATCGATGACCACCCCGTCGCAGCTATCGAGCAGGGCAGACGCGGCGGCGCGCAATCCGTCGGCCGGCACGGGCCGAGCATCGGCACGCCAAGCGGCCATGGCCGCCACGCTCGAAAAGATGGGCAGCACGGTCTGACCGTCCGGGCCCTCGACGTGCACAACGGCGAGTTCTTGAGTCTTGTCGACCCGAAGGCCGGCATCGGTCACGCCCTCGTCGCCCGCCTCGGCCACGAGCGGAATGAGAAATCGGCTCACGCGCACTGCATCGATTACCGCCGCGTGAGCGGCAGCCCGCTTCTCGTCGTTCTCGGTCAGAGAACGAAATTTAGCGATCGCTTCGGCATACGCTGGCGGCGTCGACCCGTCGTCAGCAGCAAATGCATTGGGTTCAAAGGACCGTCCCGCCCACGATTGACCCGCCGAGTCGGCATGGTCGTTCGAAGCGGACATGTGCCGGTGTCCTAGTTGTAGGCGACGTCGATGGCCTGAATCAGCGTGAACTTGCCGGCGTAGAGCGCCTTGCCCACGATGGCACTCTCGACGCCCTGGGGCACGAGTTCGCGCAGGACTCGTATGTCATCGAGGCTCGAAATGCCGCCGGAGGCCACAACAGGTTTGCTCGTCTTTTTGGCGATGCTCGTGAGCAGTTCCACGTTGGGGCCGTTGAGCATGCCGTCGCGCGTGACATCGGTCACCACATAGCGGGCGCATCCGGCGTCTTCGAGTCGGGCGAGCACGTCCCAGAGGTTGCCGCCCTCCTGCGTCCAGCCACGGGCAGCCAGCGTTTCGCCGCGCACGTCAAGGCCCACGGCAACCTGGTCGCCGTAACGAGCGATGGCCGAAGCCGCCCACGCAGGATCTTCGAGAGCGGCCGTGCCGAGGTTGACGCGCGTGGCGCCGCTCTCGAGCGCAGCATCCAGGCTGGCATCGTCGCGAATTCCGCCAGAGAGCTCAATCTTTACGGTGGGCACCGCCTCAATAACCCGGCGCAGCAGCGCTCGGTTTTCGCCGCGTCCAAAGGCGGCGTCAAGATCGACCAGGTGAATCCACTCGGCGCCCTGGGCCGCCCAATCACCGGCCGCGTCAACGGGATCGCCGTAGTTGGTTTCGGTGCCGAGCTCGCCCTGGGTGAGGCGCACGGCCTTGCCCTCGGCAACGTCGACGGCGGGCAGCAGTTCAAGAATGGGAGAAGTCATAGTGAATTGATCCAATTGGTGAGCAGGCGGACTCCGGCGGCGCCGGACTTTTCGGGGTGAAACTGTGTTGCCGTGAGCGGACCGTTCTCGACGGCCGCCACGAACGGCTGACCAAACGTGGCCCAGGTCACTGCGGGCTGCGGGAAAGGGTCAATCACGTCGAGGGTCCACTCGGTGGCGGCATAGGAGTGCACAAAGTAGAAGCGTTCGTCGCGGATGCCGTCAAAGAGTTTGGACTCTTCCGGTGGATTGACGGTATTCCAGCCCATGTGCGGCAGAACATCGGACTCGAGCTTGCGCACCACGCCGGGCCACTGAGCCAGGCCGGGCGTGTCAACGCCACCCTCGACGCCGTGATCAAACATCACCTGCATGCCGACGCAGATACCCAGAACTGGGCGCGAGCCGGCAAGCCGACGGCCGATGATCTCGTCGCCGCCCGAAGCGAGCAATGCGCCCATCACCGCAGCGAAGGCACCCACACCGGGAACAACGAGACCGTCTGCCTCGGCGCACTTGGCGCGGTCTTTGGTGAGTTCGACCGTGGCACCGGCAAGCTCCAAGGCCTTGATGGCGGAGTGGATATTGCCGGTGCCGTAGTCGAATACAACGACGGACTTAGCCGTCACAGAGCGCCCTTGGTGCTCGGTACGCCCGAGACGAGCGGGTCGAGCGCCTTGGCCTGACGGAACGCACGAGCGAACGCCTTGAACTCTGCCTCGGCGATGTGGTGCGGGTCGCGCCCAGCTAGCACGGTGATGTGCGTGGTCAGACCGGCATTGAAGGTGATGGCCTCAAAAACGTGACGCACCATGGAGCCCGTGAAGTGTCCGCCGATGAGGTGGAATTCAAAGCCCGCTGGCTCGCCCGAGTGAACCAGGTAGGGGCGACCAGAGATGTCGACCACGGCACGCGCGAGGGCGTCGTCGAGGGGAACGAGCGCATCGCCAAATCGCGAGATACCCGACTTGTCGCCGAGTGCCTCTTTTATGGCCTGACCCAGCACGATGGCCGTGTCTTCAACGGTGTGGTGAACGTCGATCTCGATGTCGCCCGTTGCCGTGACCGTGAGGTCGGTAAGTGAGTGCTTGGCGAACGCCGTGAGCATGTGGTCGAAGAAGGGCACCGTGGTCGAAATGTTCGAGACACCGGTTCCGTCGAGGTTGAGCTCAAGGGTCACCGACGACTCGCTCGTTTTGCGGGCAACGCTCGCGATTCGGGCATTCTTCGTCATGCCGTCATTCTATCGGCACGCGCGAATGAGCCTTGAAAAGGGCTAGGTCAGCGTGCCGTTGAGAGCGGCGAGAGCTGCCAGGAACTCTCCGGTCTCCTGCTCGGTGCCGGCCGTGACCCGCAGGTGGTTCTCGATACCCACATCCCGAATGATGATGCCCTGTGCAAGAAGTTTTTCGAACGTGTCGTTCGGGTTTGCAACATTGCCAAACAGCACGAAGTTGGCGGAGCTCGGATACGGCGTGTAGCCCACAGTGACGAGCTCGCGCTCGAGGCGATCGCGCTGAGTCTTGATGTCGTCGACCATGGCAAGCATTTCGGGCGCGTGCGCCAGCGCTCCCACGGCGGCCGCTTGCGTGAGCGCCGAAAGGTGGTAGGGAAGGCGAACCAGACGCATGGCGTCGACCACCGCGGGGTCGGCAGCGAGATAGCCCACGCGCGCACCGGCAAAGGCGAACGCCTTGCTCATGGTGCGCGACACAATCAGTCGAGGTCGACCTGCCAGGAGGTCGAGGGCAGTGTCAGAGCCCACTGGAGCAAACTCGGCATACGCCTCATCGACGAAGACCATGCCGTCGGTTGCCTCGTAAGCAGCCGCAATCGTGGCGTTCGAGACCGGGGTGCCCGTGGGGTTGTTGGGCGTGCAGAAGAACGTGACATCGGGCTTGTTCTCGGTGATGGCGGCTGCGGCCAATTCTGGTGAAATCTCAAAACCCGGCTCGCGTTCGGCCGTGAGCCACTGGGTTCCTGAGCCCGCAGCAATGATCTTGTGCATCGAATAGGTGGGCGGAAACGCGAGAACGGATCGGCCCGGACCGCCGAAGGCCTGCAGCGTGTGCTGAATGACCTCGTTGGAACCGTTGGCCGCCCAGATGTTGTCGCGGGTCATGCCGTGACCAAGGTAGGCGGCCAGTCCGTCGCGCAGCAACGTGAACTCCCGGTCGGGGTAGCGGTTGATTAACGTCATCGCTTCCCGCACGCGCCCCATAATGTCGTCGATGACGTTCTCTGGCACGGGGTGAGTGTTCTCGTTGACGTTGAGCTCGACCCGCACGTGCTTCTGCGGGGCGCCATACGGCGTGAGCCCGCGCAGGTCGTCGCGAAGGGGAAGGTCGTTGAGCGAGGTCACAAACTCAAGTTTACGCGCTGGGGTTTAGCCGGAGAGGCCTCTCCCCTAGACTCGTTGCGAACATCAGCCCACCAAAACGACCACTCACGTGAAGAGGACTTGCCGTGCAGCATTCTATTGAAAGGCTCATTTTTGGGGCCCGCTGGTTGCTGGTCCCCCTCTACTTGGGTCTGATTGTGGTCCTGGCAATCTTGGCCTACAAGTTCATCGTTGATCTCATCGTGCTGGTTCAGCACGTTGTGGAAGAGCAAATCGCCGGCACGCACGGCGCTGAGGGCCTGTTCATCATTGACCTGTTGACGTTGCTGGATCTCGTTCTGCTCAGCAACCTGATTCTGATCGTGCTGTTTGCCGGCTACGAAAACTTCGTCTCGAAGATTGAGGTTGCGCACAAGTCGGTGGACCGCCCATCGTGGATGGGGCACGTCGACTTCTCGGGACTGAAGATCAAGCTCATCGGCTCGCTCGTTGCGATCTCGGTGATTTCGCTCCTTGCCACCTTCATTCAGCTTTCTCTCGATCCCACCGCCGAGGTGGGACCCGCCGTGTTCTGGCAGATCATCATCCACCTCACCTTTGTGGTGTCCGGTGTGATGTTTGCCATCATGGACTGGATTTCGGATTCGCGCGCCATCCGGGCGAAGGCGATGCACCTTGACAAGAGTGAGATCAGCGACGGGGTCTAGAGACGCGCCCACCTCACGAGGTTGGGCTAGAAACCCGTGGGCAGGGCCAGGCGCTGGCCGGGCTGAATCTCACCCTGCAGGTGGTTGAGTGAGATGAGTGCTTCGACGTAATCACGCGTGTCGGCCTGAGGCGCCTCGCGCTGCGCTATCTGCCACAGGTCGTCGTTGGTGTCGACCGTGATGTACGTGAGGGTGTTGCCGAAAGTTGTATTGGTGGCATTTGCGCCGCCACCAGTGAACATGGCCCAGAGGAGAGCCAGCACGGTGGGAATTACCACCAGTGCGATGAGCAGGCGACGACCGCGCGCGGTGAGACGCAACCGCGTCTGGGGCGCTGCCGGAGCCATCGCGTTCGTAACCATGTGCCGGATCGGGGTGATGTTGGTGGTCATCTGTGCCTCCGAGTGTTTAGTGGTGAGGAAACCTTCGCCCGGGCACTCGGCCGGGAGCGCCCGGTGCGAAGATTTGTTTCGAAGATATATTCGGTTTGTTCGATTGTCAAGTCTGATATTCGAATATTTTTGAGCGAAATTACTATTTTCTTCGAATATGTGTTTGTTATTTGCCATTTTTTCGAATACCCTTTCGAATGTCTGAAGCGATTCCATCGCAAACCTCGGACAGTGAAAATGACGAAGGGCATGACGACATGACGACAGCCGCAGCAGAAAACACCGGGAACTCCGACGCACGACGTCGCACCGACCTGAGCGCCACCCAGCGCCGCGTCTTCGACATGATTCGCGAACACCTCGCCACCATCGGATACCCGCCCACCATGCAGGAGATCTCCGATGCCACAGGCCTCAAGTCGCTGGCATCCGTGACCTACCAGCTTCAACAACTTGAACTCGCCGGCTACATCAAGCGAAATCCGGGTCGCGCGCGCGGCCTCGAGGTGCTCATCGACCTTCCCGATAACGACGGCGCCACTCCCGAGTCAGTGATCCCGCTGGGCGATGCCGCGATGGTGCCGCTCGTAGGGCGCATCGCGGCCGGTATCCCCATCACGGCCGATCAGAACGTTGACGAAGTAGTGCCGCTGCCCCGCACCCTCGTGGGTAAGGGCGATCTCTTCATGCTCAAGGTAGTTGGCGAATCAATGATTGACGCCGCTATTTGCGACGGTGACTTCGTTGTAGTACGCGCCCAGAAGACCGCCGAGAACGGCGAAATCGTGGCCGCCCTGCTCGATGGCGAGGCCACCGTTAAGACGTTCCGCCAACGCGACGGGCACACCTGGCTGCTCCCCCAAAACACGGCCTTCGAGCCCATCCTCGGCGACCACGCCGAAGTTATGGGCAAGGTCGTGGCGGTCCTGCGGTCGCTCTAAACCTGCAGGCTCTTTCACTGGTCGCTGTAGACGGTGTCCACTAAACCGTGTCGCTGCCCGCCCGCCCCGCGCGCTTGATCTTGGGCACGTAGGCAACCGTGGATGAGCGTCCAAAGTCATTGAGTACGGGTAAGAACACTACGGCCATGGCAAGCACGAAAGTAGAAAGCACCAGCACGAAGTAAACGGGTTGGGGGCCAAAGACCTCGACGAGCGCACCTACGATGGGCAGCGCGATGGCCGGGGCGAGAGAGAAGATAGCGAGCTGCACACCAAAGACACGGCCCTGAATCGCCGCGGGGAATCGCCGCTGAATGAGCAGACTGAGCACGGGATTCATGGGGCCCCAGGTGAGTCCGGTGAGAAAGCCGATGGTGGCGAAAAGCCAAAGCGGCGGGAAGAAAGCCATCGCCAACAACACACTGCAGCAGGCAACCACTGACCAGCGGATGATGACGGGCAATGACCAACGCCTGGCCAAGAACTCGAAACCCAGAGAGCCGACTGTTATGCCGATAACCATGGCCGACACAACGATGCCCAGACCCACCGGATCGCCCTTTCCCTCGAAGTAAGCGGGAAGAACAATCTGTTCGCTCGGCATGTAGACCATGTCGAGCACCACCCAAAAAGCGATGAGCACCACCATGGCGCGATCCCGAGTGAGCGCCCTGATGCCGTCAATCGTGTCGCGAACGAATGACTGGAGGGGCACATCGACGTCGGACTCTCCGCCGACGGTGTGTGAAATTCTCACGAAGCAGATAGCGAGAAAAGAAAGGGCAAAGCCTGCTCCGATAACCCAGAACGAGTTCTGCGGACCAACGAGCGCCAGTGCAACCGCACCCGCCGCAGGGCCGCCGATCCAGCCCAATCCACGGATTGACTCGTGAATTCCGTTGGCGCGCTCAAGGCTGATGTTTCCGGCCTCGGCAGTGTTCGCAATGAGTGACTTGCGGGCGGTGAAGCCCGGCGGCTCAAAAATCGCGCCCAGCAGCGTAACAACCATGGCGATCCCCACAGAGGGCCCAAACGTTGCCGTCAGAATCGGGAACGACATGGCCGTGACCGCCGCAAGAATGTCTGAGGAAATGGCGACACGTCGTCGACCGATGCGATCCACGAACGTTCCCGCAATGGGGAAGATGAGGAAGGCGATGATGCCCTTACTCGCCATCACGAGCCCGGCGATCAGTGGCGACCCGGTGAGGTCGAGAATCAGCCACGGAACGATGATGTAGGTCATGCCGGCCGAAAGGGCCTCGAAGACCGCCGATACCTCAAGCAGCACAAAGGGTGCTAGCCGTCGGGTTCTCATTCTGTGACTCTACGCGGGCTCGCCCAGTTGAGCGAGAACGGCAAGCACGGTCTCGTGCTCATTGAAGGCGTAGAGGTGAAGGCTCGGAGCGCCGCCCGCCACCAGCGCTCGGCACAGGGCAACCGCGTGCTCGGTTCCGATGGCGCGGGCTTCGGCCGGAGACACAGCCGACTCGAGCGCGACCTCCAGGTCAGCAGGCATGCGCTCGCCCGTAATCTCGACGATACGGCGCAAACGACCCAGAGAGGTGACCGGCATGATGCCCGGGATGATGGGCATCGTGACGCCGGCAGTGCGGGCGGCCGCGGCGAATGTCAGGTAGTCGTCGGCCTCGAAAAACAGCTGGGTCAGGGCAAACTCGGCGCCTGCCGCCTCCTTGGCGAGGAGAACGTCAATGTCTTGCCGAGGCGTCGACGACTGCGGGTGTCCGTTGGGAAAGGCCGCCACCGCTACCGTTACGCGGTCGCCGCCGCGCGCATGAATCAGCTCAACCAGTTCGGTCGCCGATGAGAGCTCGCCGAGGTAATCGGTGGATGCGTTGGACCCTTCGGGCGGGTCTCCGCGCAGGGCAAGAAACTGATGAATTCCTGCGTCTATGAACGAATCAACAATGTCGGTAATTTCGGCTTTCGTGGTGCCCACACACGTCAGGTGGGCGAGCGGCTCGATGCTCGTGTTCTCGCGAATGAAGCGCAGGCAGTCGAGGCTGGCGTCGCGCGATGACCCGTTTGCGCCGTAGGTCACGGTAATGAAGGCCGGACCCGATTCGGCCAGCGCGAGAATGGTCGCGTGAAGAGCCGCTTGGAGTTCGGGCTTACGCGGCGGGTAAACCTCAAAAGAAAAGGGAAGAGACACCGTTGTCAGATTAGCAGAACCACTTCACGGGGCCGGCGCCGCGCTCACTGCTGCGAAACTGGCACGCAGCCTGCGAGGGGTGACCCAGCGCGCTAGACGGCAAACTCGGCGAACCCCGAGACCTGTGCGTTGGTGACGCGCGCGACAACGCGCGTTCCTTCTTCTTCGTAGTCGGTGGTGAGCACCTTGCCGAGTCGGTGAAGCGTGGCGATGACCTCGCCGCGGTCGTAGGGCACGAGCAACGTAATTTCGACGTTGGGCGAGGGTAAGCGAGCTGCGATGTCTGCCACCAGCTCGTCGATGCCGGTGCCCGTTCGCGCCGATGCGAACACGGCGCCGTGAGCGAGACCGCGCAGGTAGAGAGCCGTGGCATCGGTCACCAAATCGACCTTGTTAAACACCACGAGCTCGGGCACGTCACCCGCCCCTGATTCGACCAGCACGTCACGCACCGTCTTCATCTGCGCCGAAGGGTCTGGGTGAGCTGCGTCAACCACGTGAACAACAAGGTCTGCGTCAGCCGCCTCCTCCAACGTGGAGCGGAAAGCCTCCACCAACTGGTGGGGCAAATTGCGCACAAAACCCACCGTGTCGGTCAGTGTGTAGTTGCGTCCGTCGGGAGTAGTGGCCTGGCGCACAGTGGGGTCAAGCGTGGCAAAAAGGGCGTTCTGCACGAGCACGCCTGCGCTCGTCATGCGATTGAGCAGCGACGACTTACCCGCGTTCGTGTAGCCCACAATGGCAACAGAGGGAACCGCGTGCCGCGTGCGATTTGCCCGCTTGGTGTCACGTGCGGGTTTCATGGCCACAATCTGCTTGCGCAGTTTTGCCATGCGCGAATTGATGCGGCGGCGATCCAGCTCGATCTTGGTCTCACCCGGTCCGCGCGATCCCATTCCGGCCCCGGCGGATCCCACCTGACCACCGGCCTGGCGAGACATGGAGTCTCCCCAACCGCGCAGGCGCGGAAGGAGGTATTCGAGTTGGGCCAGTTCGACCTGAGCCTTGCCCTCGCGCGACTTGGCATGCTGACTGAAGATGTCAAGGATCACCGCCGTGCGGTCAATCACCTTGACCTTGACCGCATCCTCAAGCGCACGGCGCTGGCTGGGCGCGAGCTCCGTGTCGGCCACAACGGTATCGGCGCCGACCGCAACAACGAGGTCGCGCAGCTCGGTGACCTTGCCTCGCCCGAGGTAGGTGGCCGGATCGGGATTGGGTCGGCGCTGCAGAACACCGTCGAGCACCTGCGCACCGGCCGTTTCGCACAGTGCCGCCAGCTCGCGCAGGCTGTTTTCAGCATCTGTGGTGGCGCCCTGCGGATAGACGCCGATGAGAACAACCCGTTCGAGACGCAGTTGGCGATACTCGACCTCAGTGACGTCCTCGAGTTCAGTGGAGAGCCCGGCGACGCGCTTAAGCGACTGCCGATCCGCGAGATCGAATTGGTCACCATCACTGTTGGCAAAGCCCGCGGTGTCGTCTGCGCTGATAGCTGAGGCACGTCCCAACACACTGCCCGAAGGTGCGCGCGACAGGATGCGGTCGATGAGCTCGTCGTGTTCGTAGTCAGCCATGTAGTGACAAGGCTAGCGCCTGATACTGGGCGGCAACCGGGGGTGACGGGGAATGCTCCGGGCGTGAGCGACATGCCCCAAATAGCCCTTCTGGCACGCGTGGTTTAGGATGGGAAGGTTGCTGCGGCAAAGATTTGCCGTTCGTGACCAAAATTTGGAGGACTACCGTGTCACACACAACCCGATCGAGCGGCCGCAAGAAATCTTCGCGATCCGCGTGGATTATCATCGTCATCGTTGTCGTTCTGGCTGTCGCAGGCATCATTGTTGGCATTGTGATCTCGTCAAATCAGGTTGGTCCCACCCCCACGCCCACCGTTTCGCCAACGCCGTCACCTACGAAGACGAGTACGGCAACACCCACGGTAACCCCCACACCCAGCCCCACGAGCTCGCCGACGCCGAGCCCCAGCGGCTCGACGAGCCCGTCACCCAGCCCCACGGTTAACCCCACGCAAGCATGGGCAAACAAGACGTACGGCATCTTCGCCACGGTGGCATGGTCACACACCGGCAGCGCCGTCGTGGTTCTGCCGAAGATGGTCGGAGAACAGGTTAAGGGGGGAATCCTCACGTTCACAAACAACGCTGCCGACGATTCCGATTTCGTTGTTCAGGTGCTCGACCAGGACGGCAACCCGATGGGTGACCCGCAGATTGCTGTGCGGGGCGACTACGCCGGAACCGTGGGTTACGGTCTGGCCGCGCCAGAAATCAACAGCGACGCCGTGCCCACAACCGTGCGAGTTACCTCGAGCGGTAACTGGGCCGTTGAAATTGCCGCAGTAAGCGCCGCCCCCATGGGATTGGGAACCTACTCCGGTGACAAAGTCATCCTCATGCCGGCCCCCAAGAACAACACTCTCGTCGTTAACTACGGTCTTGTCGGCGGACGTTTTGGTGTGAACTACTACTACCAAGACCAGCTCACGCAGATTTTGGTTCCGCTGTCGGGTGCGCAGATCGATGACCAGACGTTCGCGCTCAACGGCGTCCCCGGACTCATCGCCGTCAACTCGGGCGGTCAGTGGACGGTCTCTGCGATCAACTAGTCCCTTTCGCTCGCTGGTGGATGGTGCCCCTGCGCTCTGCGCGGCGGGCACCATCGCCGTTGTGAGCGGCGGGTAGGCTTGCATGTCGTGAGCGAATCCGGCGGCGAGCAGTACTTCACCGAGCAACCCTCAAGCGTCGACAGACGTCGCGTGATCACCGTCCGGCTTGCCAACCGCGAGGTCGAGGTGGAGACCGGTCCAGGGGTGTTCTCGCCCGAACACGTCGATCAGGGCACCCAGGTACTGATGAACGAGTGTGCCGAACTACCCGCGACGGGAACGTTCCTCGACGTGGGTTGCGGATGGGGGCCTCTGGCACTCGCGATGGCACTCGTGTCTCCGGAGGCGACCGTGTGGGCAGTTGACATCAACGAACGCTCTCGAACACTCACGGCCGCGAACGCTGAGCGCCTCGGCCTCACGAACATTGTCGTGGCCGCGCCCGACGACGTGCCCGCCGACGTGAGCTTTGACGTGATCTGGAGTAATCCGCCCATCCGAGTGGGCAAAGCAGTCCTTCACGAGATTCTCAGCACGTGGCTGGCTCGCCTCAAACCCAATGGCGAAGCCTGGTTGGTGGCCGCTAAGCACCTGGGCGCCCCGTCGCTGTTGACCTGGCTGCGCAACCTTTTCGGCGAAAGTCGGGGAGTCGAGCGCGTCGCGCAATCGCGCGGATTTCACGTAATCAACATCGGACCCGTCGGAGAGAGACGTGCGTCCCCAGCCCACTGAGTTGGGCGCACGACGCGCGCAAACGGTATCAGGGGGATGACCGACTAGTTTGCGAGTTCGATGGTGCCCGAGAATGAGAGCTCAGCGGGACCGGAGAGCGCCACGTGCTCGCCCTCTTCAGTGGCAAACATACGCACCTGGAGTGTTCCGCCCGGAACATCCACGCGCCACTGGTGGGGAGCCCCGGTTCCCACAAAATGACGCGTCGCAAGGGCAGCCGCCGCTACGCCCGTGCCACAACTGAGTGTCTCGCCGCTTCCCCGCTCGAAGACGCGCATGCGGATGCGTCCCACTCCGTCGGTCACCAGGGGCTCGGCCGGCACAACAATTTCCACGTTCGTACCATTGGCGGGCACCGGCTCAACGTCCGGTTGCTGCGAGAGGTCGGCCTGTTCAAGCTCTTCTTCGCTTCCCACCACCACAACGGTGTGCGGATTTCCCACGTCGATATTCAAGCCGGGTCGTGCCACGTGCAAGCCGTGTATCGCAACAACCGGGTCATCCTGGCCGAGTCGCCAGCGACCGAGGTCGACAGAGTAACCCTGGGTGGAACGCTGCACATCGCGCACACCGGCACGCG
>CAIOGW010000090.1 GCA_903857985.1 uncultured Microbacteriaceae bacterium | reverse complement strand
GGCCACGTGATCGGAACCGGCGGCCGGGATGACGCCTTGCTCCTTGTATTTGGTCAGGCGGTACTCGGCGAGCAACGCGCCGATCTGGTTACCGGTGAGTAGCTGCATCTTGCCGTCCCGATCACGCACGGCCACGCCCATGCGGTCGCAGTCCGGATCGGTGGCCAAGACCACATCGAGGTGCTGCTTCTCGGCGAGTTTAACCGCCAGCGAGAGAGCTTCTGCATTCTCGGGGTTGGGCGACTTGACCGAGGGGAAGCGCGCATCAAAGGCCACCTGTTCGTGCACCTCGTGCACCTCGGCGCCGGCATGGACCAACAACGGCACCGACATGACTCCACCCGTGCCGTGAATGTTGGTGAAGGCGACCTTGAGCTTGGTTTTCTTGAAAACCGACATGTCGATTGCCGCCTTGCTGGCGACAGCAAGATAAGCGTCGTCGGTGGCACGCGTGAGCGTGACCACGCGAGAGATGTCCTTGTTCAGAAACGCCGCGAGTTCGGTGAGAGGAACCGAGTTAACCTCATTGACGATACCCTTGTCATGCGGAGCAACCACTTGGGCACCGTCCTCAAAATAGGCCTTAAAGCCGTTATCGTGGGGCGGATTATGGCTGGCCGTGATCACCACGCCGGCATGGGCGCGAAGGTGGCGTACCGTGAAACTCAACTGCGGAGTCGAGCGCGGGCCCTCGAAGATGTAGGCGTTACCGCCGAGCTTCGTCCAGGCCGAGGCGGCCAGTTCGCAGAAGTGGCGCGAAAAATGGCGCACATCGTGGGCGATCACCAACGCAGGGATATCAGCCCGACCGGACTCGGCCAGATAGGCCTGGGTGTAGCGGAAAAGCCCGATGGTCGCCCGCGTGAGCGTGAAGTCATTGAGGATGTTGCTGCCAATCGCGGCATAACTGGGTGTGCCCTGTTCGCCGAGCGTGCCGGTCTCGACCGACGTCGGCAGTTGGCCGATGGTGCGCCCACGGATACCGCCCGTGCCGAATTCGAGGTCGCGGTAGAACCGGTTATTAAGTTCGTCCCACGCGGCCTTGGCCACGAGTTCGTCGATGCTGGCCACGGCCCACGCCGGCAGTGACGCGCCCAACCAAGTGGTCAGGTTGGCCACGGTTTCAGGCAGAAGTTGACCGGACTGGCCGGCGGCTTGAATCGAGGTGAGTGTACTCATGGCGTTGGAAGCGGTTAGGGGGCGGGTGTTTATTCGAGGTAGAGACCGGCGGCGACCGCAGGCTTGGTCACGAGTTTATTCCAAGCGTTCGCAAAAGAATCCTCGTCGTAACCGAAGAGCGGCGACACCTCGATGGGGAACGGCGGCAGGCCAGTGGCATCGGTCGGAACCACTGCGCCGTTGGCCTTGAGCCAGCGGGCGAACTGGCGGAGCTGGTCATCGACGCAGGTTTTCGGCGAATCGAGTCCCTCTGCGTTTTTAACCGGGGAGAAATCATCGGCGCGCGGTGTCTCGATGACGACCGGCTTGGCGGCAAAGGGCAGCGCGTCGAACACGAACATTTCGAACTTCACGCCGTTGGCTTTGTCGGGCTTCACAGGGTTGCCCGCGGCGTCGATGGTGGGGATTTTTTTATCGGCCCGGTGAAACGGGAGCGAATCCGAACCGCGCGCCATGCGGCGGATGAACTTCGTATCAAGAATGTGGATGGCAATGCTGCCGGCGATATACCGCAGCGCCCCGGTCGTAGGCTCGATCTCCTCCTGGAAGGACTTCGGCAAATCGGAGTATTCGATCACGATATTCTTACCATGCTGGGAGCAGAAATGGCCGACCTTTTCGCCTGCGTAGGCCTTGGCCACCATCTTGCTCGACATCTCGGAGCCGCGCAGGACGTGCCAGCCGATGAAGGCCGGATCGATGCCGCGCACTAGGGGATTATCCACCTGGAAGTAACTAAGGATGTCGATGCCCTGCTTCTCCATGAGGTCGAGCGCGCCACTGCGATCGAGAGCGCGGAGCGAGCCGCCGTGACCGTCG
>CAIOGW010000089.1 GCA_903857985.1 uncultured Microbacteriaceae bacterium | reverse complement strand
GAATCCCACGTGGCGGTCCACTTGTCTTCGAGGCCCTCGAGGGCGGGTTTTTCGGGAACGCCGGCAGAATTGCTCGTCATGATGGACCTCGTGTTGTGTATAGGCGGCACCGCGTCGTTTACCGGCTGTGCCGGCGAGTGTGCCTCAGATGTGGGTGCCTCGAGTTTACCGCGTGACGTATTAGGCTGATGCTTAGAGACACTGATCCGGCAATCACCGGGGAGTCTTCGGAAGAGATTCGCCGGGTCAGCATGCTGATAATCGACGAAAAGTAGAACCGAACGGGTCTGGCCCGTTATAGCCAAAGAACAAGAGGGTCTCGCTTGCGAGATCAAGCTCAGGTGGTACCGCGCGAAAATCCCCACATGCGGGGAAAATCGCGTCCTGGCGAAGTAGATGAACCATCCTTCGTTTCAGGAGAAACCGTGACCTATCCCAAGTCGGCCAATAATCAGGCTTCCGAAGTGGTGCCCTCGCCGTCGTTTCCCGCCATCGAAGAGCAGGTTCTCGCCTTCTGGAAGGCGGATGACACGTTCCGCGCCTCCATTGCTCAGCGCGCCGAGCAGGGCGCCCAAGAATGGGTGTTCTACGACGGCCCGCCGTTTGCCAACGGTCTGCCCCACTATGGCCACCTACTGACGGGCTACGCCAAAGACCTCTTTCCGCGTTACCAGACCATGCGCGGCAAGCGCGTCGAACGCCGCTTCGGCTGGGACACTCATGGACTGCCTGCCGAACTCGAGGCCGAGCGTCAGCTGGGCATCACCGACAAGAGTCAGATCGAAGAGATGGGCATCGCGGCCTTCAACAAGGTGGCCCGCGAGTCGGTACTCAAGTACACGCACGAGTGGCAGGAGTACGTGACGCGCCAGGCGCGCTGGGTCGACTTCGACAACGACTACAAGACCCTCGACATCACCTTCATGGAGAGCGCCATTTGGGCGTTCAAGCAACTGCACGACAAGGGTCTCGCCTACGAGGGATACCGCGTGCTCCCTTACTGCTGGCGCGACCAAACGCCGCTGAGCAATCACGAACTGCGCATGGATGACGACGTCTACAAGATGCGTCAAGACCAGTCGGTCACCGTCGCCTTCCCGCTTCTGGGAGATCGTGCCGAGGCCTTAGGGCTGTCGGGCGTGAACGCACTCGCGTGGACGACAACCCCATGGACGCTGCCCACGAATGCGGCGCTCGCCGTGGGGCCGGCGATTCACTACGTTGTGGTGCCGGCGGGGCCGGCCGTTGCGATTGACGGTTTCGATACGTCGACTGCGTCGACTACTCAACCAGCGAGTGGCGCTGCGTCGACTACTCAACCAGCGAGTGGCGCTGCGTCGACTACTCAACCAGCGAGTGGCTCTGCGTCGACTACACAACCAGCTTTCCTGATTGCTGAAGACCTGGCCGGCGCCTACGCCAAAGAGCTCGGCTATGCCGATGCTCACGAGGTTCAGGCTGCGGCAACGAAGAACGTCCTCGGCAGCGACCTTGTCGGGGTCACCTACCAGCGCCTCTGGGACTACTTCGCCGACGAACCCGAGTACCTCGCCAACGCGTGGCGAATCTTCTCGGCAGAGTTCGTCACCACCGCCGACGGCACGGGAATCGTGCACCTGGCTCCCGCCTACGGCGAGGACGACCAAAAGGTGTGCGAGGAGAACGGCATTCCCGTCATGATGTCTCTCGACGATGGGGGCGTTTTTCTGTCGCGCATCACCGAGGTCGCGGGCCAGCAGGTGTTCGACGCCAACAAGCCCCTCACGGCCATGCTGCGCGACATGGGACGCCTCGTTCGCGTGGCGAGCTACGAGCACTCCTACCCGCACTGTTGGCGTTGCCGCAATCCGCTGATTTACCGCGCGGTCTCGTCATGGTTCGTGCGCGTCACCGAGTTCCGCGATCGCATGGTCGAACTCAACCAGCAGATCAACTGGGTGCCCGACAACGTTAAGGATGGCCAGTTCGGGAAGTGGCTCGAGGGTGCGCGCGACTGGTCGATCAGCCGCAATCGTTTCTGGGGTTCGCCCATTCCCGTGTGGAAGAGCGACAACCCGGATTACCCCCGGGTGGATGTCTATGGCTCACTCGACGAGCTGGAGCGCGACTTCGGTGTGCGCCCCACCGATCTGCACCGACCCCAGATCGACGAGCTGACCCGACCGAATCCCGACGACCCGACGGGGCAGTCCACCATGAGGCGCATCCCCGATGTGCTCGACGTGTGGTTTGACTCGGGCTCGATGCCGTTCGCGCAGGTGCACTACCCGTTCGAGAATCGCGAATGGTTCGATTCGCACAACCCGGCCGATTACATCGTGGAGTACATCGGGCAAACACGCGGCTGGTTCTATACGCTGCACGTGCTGTCCACCGCCCTCTTCGACCGCCCGGCATTCACGAACGTGATTAGCCACGGCATCGTGCTCGGCAACGACGGCCAGAAGATGTCGAAGTCGCTGCGCAACTACCCGGATGTCAACGAGGTCTTTGACCGCGACGGCTCCGACGCCATGCGCTGGTTCTTGATGAGTTCGTCGGTGCTGCGCGGCGGCAACCTGATCGTTACCGAAGAGGGCATCCGCGAGGGCGCCCGCCAAATGCTTCTGCCGCTGTGGAGCACGTATTACTTCTTTACGCTCTACGCCAATGTCGCCGGGGACGACGGTGCTGGCTATGAGGCAACGTGGCGAACCGACAGCACCAACCTCCTCGACCGCTACCTGCTGGCCAAGACCGGGGATGTCATTCGCACCGTGCAGCAGCACCTCGATGCACTCGACTCGACACTGGCAGCAGCGGCCCTGCGCGACTTCGCCGACGTGCTGACCAACTGGTACGTGCGCCGCTCGCGCGACCGATTTTGGTCGGGGTCGGCCACGCAGGACGGCCGTGACGCCTTCGACACGCTGTTCACCGTGCTCGAAACGCTTACCCGTGTTACCGCGCCGTTCTTGCCGCTGGTCACCGAGCGCATGTGGCAGGGACTCACCGGCGGGCGCTCTGTGCACCTCACTGACTGGCCGAGCGCCGACGACTTTCCGCAGGCCCCAGACCTCGTTACCGACATGGATGAGGTCCGCGAGATTGTCTCCACGGCGCTCGCACTGCGCAAGCAGACGGGCCGACGCGTGCGCTTGCCGCTCGCGGAACTCGTGGTGGTGACTGAACGCGCCCAGGCCCTCGGCACTTATGCCGACATCCTGCGTGATGAGCTCAACGTGAAGGCCGTGACAAACACGGCCTGGACCGAGAACAGTGCGGCCGAATTCGGCATCACCTCGCGGTTGTCGGTGAATGCCAGTGCAGCTGGCCCGCGCCTCGGCAAAGACGTTCAGCGCATCATTCAGGCCGCCAAGAGTGGCGATTGGTCGGAGAGCGACGGCGTTGTGACGGCCGGTGGCACGCCTTTGGAACCCGGCGAGTATGACCTGACTCTCGAAACGGCCGCCGCAGGCGATGACGCCGATCGCGCCCTTGCGCTCATCCCGAGTGGTGGCTTCGTCTTGCTCGACGTCACCACCACACCCGAACTCGAGGCCGAAGGACTGCAGCGCGACATTATTCGCGCTGTGCAAGATACCCGCAAGGCTGCCGGTTTCGACGTGAGCGACCGCATTGTGCTCGATGTCGTGTGCTTCGATGACGCGGATGCCCGGGCTCTCGGGCTGGCCACAGGAGCAGACATCGCCGCCGAGACGTTGGCCACCACGTATGCGATTCACTCTCCGGCAACCTACGACTTACTACCCGGGTTGCGTGACCAGCTCGCCTCGGAGTGGCTTGGCAAGGTGGCCAGTGCCGATGTTGAGCACTTCGTGCGCTTTGAGGCAGAGGCGTTTGCTAATGTCGGTGAGTTTTTGGTTGCCGTGTCGCGCACGGAGCGTGTCCACATTGCCTGACTCGAACGAGGCGTCCGAATACGCGCGTGCCGCAGAGCTGGCCTATCAGGAACTCCTCGCCCGCATGGGTGAGGGTGAGCCGCAACCGCGACTCGAACCCACACGCCGCGTGGTTGAACTTCTCGGTGATGTGCATCGTGCGTATCCGGTCATTCACCTGGCCGGCACCAACGGGAAAACGTCAACCGCTCGCATGATCGAGTCGATTCTGCGCACGCTCGGCTTGCGTACCGGGCTGTTTACCAGCCCCCACCTGATCTCCCTCAACGAGCGCATCCAGGTTGATGGCGCGCCGATTTCAGACGAGACACTCGTCGCCAACTGGGTAGACATCAAGCCCTACGTTGAGATGGTCGACGCCGAGCTGTTGGCAAAGGGCGAGCTGCGCCTGACCTTCTTTGAGGTGCTCACCATTCTCGGGTTTGCCGTGTTTGCCGACGCCCCGGTGGATGTTGCCGTGGTTGAGGCAGGCATGGGTGGCGAGTGGGATTCGACAAATGTGGCCGACGGGGCAGTTGCCGTCTTCACACCCATCGCCCTCGATCACACCGAGCGTCTCGGTAAGGATCTCGACACGATTGCTCGCACCAAGTCGGGCATCATCAAACCGGCCGCCATGGTCGTATCGGCGCCGCAGGAGCCCGAGGTCGAAGCTGTGCTTCGCGAGGCGGCCGGTCTCACCGAGTCGATCATCCACGTGCTGGGCACGGGAGGCACGTCTGTCGTTTCTGAAGTCGCTGTGGGCGGTCAGCTCGCGTCAATTATTGGTCTCGCGGGAACCTACGATGACCTGTTCGTGGGTCTACTGGGCGATCATCAAGCAGTCAATGCCGCGGTGGCGCTGATGGCCGTGGAGTGCTTTCTGGGCGGGGCCAACCGGTCGATTGATCCCGCACTTCTGGCCGAAGCGTTCGCCACGGTCACGTCGCCGGGGCGCCTGCAGCGCGTGGCCAGTAATCCGGCTGTGATTGTTGATGCTGCGCACAATCCGCACGGGGCCAGGTCGCTTGCCGAGGGTGTGACGTCATACTTCGATTTCGATGACATCACCCTGGTCTTTGGGTCTCTGTCCGACAAGAACTATCTCGAGTTCCTTTCCACCCTCGCGCCGTTCGTCCAGCGCATTATTCTGACGACGCCACCGAGTGATCGAGCCATCGAAGCTGCCGATATTGCCGCCGCTCTGACACTTGCCCCGGATGTCGTAGTTACTGTGCAACCCGACCCGGTCGTTGCATTGGTCGAGGCGCGGGCTTACGCTGCTCAGAGCGCCAAAGGTGCCGTCGTCGTTTCGGGTTCCATCTCGCTCGTGGGCCTCACGATCGTCTGCGCCAGTGAGGAGAAGTGGTCATGAGTTCTTCGCATCCAGAATCAGACCCGCAACCGCAGGCGAAACGTGTCGCCCGCTCGCCCCGGAGAGTGCGCGGTATCCGCGAATCACTCGCCGCCATCGTGTTGGGCTTCGAAGCGATCGTGGTGGGTCTGGGAGCACTTACCATGCTGGGACTCAAGGCCATCGACCTGACTCAGGCCATTGTGGGCGGCGGAATCGTCATCGCAGTTCTCATTGCCGGCGCCTTGCTCGCTCGGTTCACCGTCGGTCTCGTGCTCGGTTGGCTCGCGCAGGCTGCGGTTGTGGCGACGGGCTTCATCGTCGGCGCGATGTTCGTGGTGGGTATCGTGTTTACTGCCATGTGGGTGTTCGCCCTCGTTCAAGGCGCCAGAATTGATCAGACCAAGAAATCTAACAACCAGGCTCAGGCCAATGGAGAGGACATCGCACAATGAGCGCACAGACCGAAGAGACTCTGGTTGTAGTAAAGCCGGATGGCGTGGAACGAGGACTCACCGGAGAAATTTTGCGTCGAATCGAAGCCAAGGGCTATCAGATAGCTGACCTCCGCATGATGACTCCATCGCGCGACCTTCTGGTGGCGCACTATGCCGAGCACGAGGGAAAACCGTTCTTCGAACCTCTCGTTGAGTTCATGGCGAGCGGCCCGGTTGTTGCCGTTCGGGTGCGCGGTCAGCGTGTCATCGAGGGATTCCGTTCGCTCGCCGGAACGACGGACCCGAGCACAGCAGCACCGGGGACGATTCGCGGCGACCTTGGTCGCGATTGGGGAGCGGCCGTGCAGCGCAACCTCGTGCACGGCTCGGATGCCCCGGAGTCTGCCGCTCGCGAACTCGGACTGTGGTTTCCCTAAGTCTGATTCACTCAGGTCTGAGTTCCTAGAGGTTGTTGATCCAGTCCAGACGGATCTGAGCAATGAGGGCCTCAATCAGCAGGATGCCGATGACAATCGTGGGCGACCACGACAAAGTCTTAGCGCCGGCGGCGAGCACCCAGGGCCGGGTTCCCCACACCCCGTTCTTAATCGTGTAGGCCTTGGCCACCACGGTGAGGGTGATGGTAGCAACCCACGTCACCATGCACCACGGGCAGAGAGTTCCCAGAACAAAGACGCTCTCGACGAAGAGCCAGACGGTAAACAGAAAGCCGAGGCTGGCGACAATGTCGAAGGCGCGCCAGTACCAATTGGCGAATCGGGCACCCGCGAGCATGCCGACACCCGTGGCAGCGACCACCGGCCAGGCCATCATTCCGATGAGGGGATTGGGAAAGCCGAGGAGCGAACCCTGCCACGAAGAGAGGTTCTTGCCGCACTGCACAACCACACTGAAGTCACAGCTTGCGGCCTCGCCCGGGTTCGTGAGCGCGTGAATCTTTTCAAGGGTCAGCGCAAAAGCCGCGAGGAGTCCGAGTGCCGCGACGACGATGAACAGGATTGATACGGCAACGGGTTTACGGGCAGAAATCTCTGAAGTGTCACTCACGCGCCTGATTATTGCAGGAGCAGCAGGGAGATTGCTCACCCTCCTTCCGGCGCGCGAAACAAATCCGTGTGATACTAGAAGCGTTGTAACCCCTCGATGGGTCGCAACGCAAAGACTTTTGAGTAATCGCAAGGTTGCTCGTGGGCTGGTTTACCACCCACATCTCGTCAGTTCGACATCGTTCCGGCGGGCACGAAGCAGTTTTTGGCAGGCGCTCTGCGCTAGCCACGAGGATTAAGCACCACGAATGGCTCGTCGCAAGACGGGCTCGCGGTGCGGAGAGTTGCACCACTCATGGTGAAAAAGAAAAATTCTGTCGTTAGTCCGTTCAGCCACGGAGAGAATGCCGAGGTCTGGCTGGAGACACACGCCGACCGCATTCCCGACCTCGTGTCGACCGCTCCCGCGGGAGTCGCTACGTCTGAGTCTGAAGAAGACGTCGCGGCGGAAGCCGCCGCTGCTCTCGGACTGGACATCCCGACCCTGACCGCCAGCGAGATCACCGACATTGTGTTTTACGCCCCAGCGTTGCCCCGTCGCGAGGCCACGACTCTCGACCGCTGGGAACGTGACGGCGATCCCTTTGACGAGCAGGGTTCGCTGCGTCGCCGTCAACGACAGCGCGCGGGTGACAATCGCCCGCTGAGCGACGACGAGTCGCGCACGGTCGTGAAAGTGCGTCTGCCTCGCGAGCCTGAACTCATTACCGAGCCCCAACGTATTCGTGGCTCCACCCGGTTGGAGGCCAAGAAACAGCGTCGCCGCGATGGCCGCGATGTGGGTAGACGCCGCACGGTTGTGACCGAGAGCGAATTCCTCGCCCGGCGAGAGTCGGTCGACCGCGTCATGGTGGTTCGTGAGCGCGAAGACCGAACACAAATTGGTGTGCTCGAGGACACTGTTTTAGTCGAGCACTACGTTGCCCGGGCATCCGAGGCCAGTCTCATTGGCAACGTTTACCTCGGCAAGGTGCAGAACGTGCTGCCCTCGATGGAGGCCGCGTTCGTTGACATCGGCCGCGGTCGAAACGCCGTGCTCTATTCGGGCGAGGTCGATTGGGATGCCGTCGAAAACAAAGACCAGTCGCGCCGAATCGAGCTCGCGCTCAAGCCAGGCGACAAGGTTCTCGTGCAGGTCACCAAGGATCCCGTTGGCCACAAGGGCGCACGTCTTACCTCGCAGGTATCGCTGCCCGGTCGTTACCTCGTTTACGTGCCCAACAACACCATGAACGGCATCAGCCGCAAGCTTCCTGAACCCGAGCGTCTTCGCCTCAAGAAGATCCTCAAAGAGGTGCTGCCGGAGAACGTTGGCGTTATTGTGCGCACCGCTGCCGAGGGCGCGTCAGAAGAGCAGCTGCGCAGCGACGTTGATCGCCTGCGTTCACAGTGGGCAGCTATCTCGAGCAAGGTCGAGAAGGGTCAGGCGCCTGTCCTCTTGCACAGCGAACCTGACCTGATGGTCAAGATCATTCGCGACGTATTCAACGAGGACTTCACCAAGGTGATTATCGATGGCCCCACCGTGGGTGAGACCATTCGCACCTATCTTGAGGGCGTTGCCCCCGAACTTCTTGAGCGCGTTATCGACCACGGCTCGTCACAGGATTCGTTCACCCAATTCCGTGTGACAGAGCAGATCGAGAAGGCTCTCGACCGCAAGGTCTACCTTCCGAGCGGTGGTTCGCTGGTGATTGACCGCACTGAGGCCATGACCGTGGTCGACGTCAACACGGGTAAGTTCGTGGGATCCGGCGGAAACCTCGAGGA
This sequence comes from uncultured Microbacteriaceae bacterium, assembly GCA_903857985.1. GTDB lineage: Bacteria > Actinomycetota > Actinomycetes > Actinomycetales > Microbacteriaceae > UBA963. Next base: position 2,420 of record CAIOGW010000089.1, on the reverse strand, counting down.
GACCGTCACCAAGAACAACCTCGAGGCTGCCGAAGAGATTGTTCGCCAGCTTCGCCTGCGCGACATCGGCGGCATCATCGTGGTCGACTTCATCGACATGGTTCTCGAATCCAACCGTGACCTGGTGCAGCGCCGCCTGATCGAATGCCTGAGTCGCGATCGCACCAAGCACCAGGTCGCCGAAATCACGTCGCTCGGACTCGTCCAGATGACCCGCAAGAAGTTGGGCCTCGGTCTCTTGGAGACGTTTAGCGAGCCCTGTGAGGTGTGTGCCGGTCGCGGCGTCATCGTGTTCCACGAGCCGGTCACCCGCAACCGGGTTTCCGACAAGCCCGCCGAAAAGAGTCGTCGTGGCGGATCTGGGGCAGGAGCTGGCGGTGGATCCGGACGCAGTCGGGGTGCCGTGGCACCGAGTGGCGAAGTTCACGCGATTCCCGAAGGGGCATCGAGCGCCTTGGCAAAGATTGCGGCCAGTACGCTGGCTCAGGCCGACGATGCGTCAGTGGCATCTTCGGATGCCTCAAGCGAGACCACCGAGGTCATGGAGATCTTTGATATTCCCGTCACCATAACCAAGGGTCGCCGCAAGAATAGCGACGTTAATTCGACCGCTCTCGACAGCGTTCTGGATGCCCTTCCCGAGCCATCAGACCCCGGTAAGGGACGCCCCAAGCGACGCCGCGTCTCCACCGACAGCATCACCGCCGAGGTCACCGAGCCCGCCGTGTGACCTGACAGTTTGACCCCGCGCCAACTCACGGGATATTCTTGAGTGTTGGTGTGCGTTCCACGTTTTCGTGGCCCGAATCCAGAGTTTTCTCGGCGAGACAGTCTCGCCCCCGTTTACGTGAGGTATGAACAGTGGTTTTCGCAGTAGTCAAGTCAGGTGGCCGCCAAGAAAAGGTTGAGGTCGGAACCATCATCACGATGGACCGAATCGTCGCCGACAAGTCGGGCAACATCACTCTTCCCGCCGTGCTCCTCGTCGACGGAACCAAGGTCACTTCAGACGCAGCGTCGCTCGCGAAGGTTATTGTCACCGCTGAGGTACTCGAAGACCTCCGTGGTCCCAAGATCGTCATTCACAAGTTCAAGAACAAGACCGGATACCGCAAGCGCCAGGGCCACCGCCAGGAGCTCACGCGGGTCAAGGTCACCGGAATCAAGTAAGGCGTCGAGGGAGCAACCAGAAATGGCACACAAAAAGGGCGCGAGTTCCACTCGCAACGGTCGTGACTCAAACGCACAGCGTCTGGGTGTCAAGCGTTTCGGCGGCCAGAAGGTCAAGGCAGGCGAAATCTTGGTTCGTCAGCGCGGAACACACTTTCACCCCGGTGTTAACGTAGGACGTGGCGGCGACGACACGCTCTTCGCCCTGGCCGAAGGTGCCGTCGAATTTGGTGCGAAGGGTGGCCGCAAGGTCATCAATATCGTCACCGTCTAATCAGCACTTCTGCACAAGGGCGAGCTTCGGCTCGCTCTTTTGCGTTAGTACCATCAGCACGACCCATCAGACAGGACCCGCATGACCACGTTCGTTGACGAGGTGACACTGCACCTCCGCGCGGGTCATGGGGGGCACGGCTGTGTCTCGGTGCGCCGGGAAAAGTTCAAACCCCTCGCTGGTCCCGATGGCGGTAACGGAGGCAGCGGCGGAGACATCGTGCTGGTTTCGGATCCTCAAGAAACAACTCTTCTGTCGTACCACCGTCACCCGCACCAGACATCGTCGAACGGCGAGCCGGGCCAGGGCAGCAATCGGCAGGGTGCCACCGGCGCTCCCCTCGAACTCACGGTGCCCGTGGGCACGGTCGTGAAGGAGCCCTCGGGTAAGGTCATCGCCGACATGAACGTGCCCGGCATGCGGGTCGTCGTGGCCCCCGGAGGATTGGGTGGTCTCGGTAACGCGTCCTTGTCGTCAACCAAGCGCAAGGCACCGGGTTTCGCTCTGCTAGGCACGCCCGGATTCGAAGGCGACGTGGTGCTCGAGCTCAAGACACTCGCCGACGTTGCCCTGGTGGGCTACCCATCAGCCGGCAAGTCGAGCCTGGTTGCTGCGCTCTCTGCCGCGCGACCCAAGATTGCCGACTACCCCTTCACCACGCTCCACCCCAACCTCGGCGTCGTGCAGGCCGGCGAAACGCGGTACACAATTGCTGATGTGCCCGGCCTCATCGAGGGCGCCAGTGAGGGCAAGGGACTCGGCCTCGAGTTCCTGCGTCACGTGGAGCGCTGCCGAGTTCTGGTGCACGTCGTGGACTGTGCCACCCTCGAGCCGGGACGCGATCCGCTTTCGGACCTCGACATCATTTTGCACGAGCTCACGGAGTATCCGGTGCCCGCGGGCCAGATTCCCTTGGCCGAACGCCCGCAGATCATTGCCCTCAACAAGATCGACGTGCCCGACGCAAAAGACCTCG
>CAIOGW010000088.1 GCA_903857985.1 uncultured Microbacteriaceae bacterium | reverse complement strand
CGCACTCGCCACAGCCGCCCTTCGCGCACAGGAGCGCTGCCGCAAAGGCGTAGGCCAAGTTTGAACGACCGGATCCGGGTGGGCCCGTGATCAGCCACGCGTGGGTCATCACGCCCGATGCGTCGGCAGATTCCCCGCCGGCGGTGACGGCGTGTGCCGCGCGAGCCGCCGCCTCGAAGGTGGCGATGGCGTCGGGCTGACCAACGAGCTGCTGCCAGACGTTCACCTGCTCGGTCTCCGTCTCGTCACGCCCTGTCTGCTCACGGTATTGAGGCTATAGGAGGGCGCCGACACGGTCGCGAATAACGTGGGCGATCTGGTCAATCTCTTGCGCGGCATCCACAACGAGGAAACGCTGAGGTTCGGCCGTCGCGAGCGCCAGGAATGCCGCGCGCACGCGCTCGTGAAAATCATCGTGCTCGTTTTCCAGTCGATCAAACGTCTTGCGTTCTTGGGCCAATCGCTCACGGGCGACGTCTCCGGGGAGGTCGAGCAAAACCGTGAGATCGGGAATGAGGTCGCCCGTGGCCCACAGCGAAATGCGCTTGATCTCTGCCGCGTCGAGCACGCGCCCGGCGCCCTGGTAGGCCACAGAAGAATCGATGTAGCGGTCTTGAACTACAACCTCGCCGCGCTCGAGTGCGGGGCGCACGAGCGTGCCGATGTGCTGGGCGCGGTCAGCGGCGTAGAGAAGTGCCTCGGCTCGCGGGTCGACCTCACCACGGTGATGCAAAACGATCTCGCGCAGTGCGGTGCCCACCTCGGTGCCACCCGGCTCGCGCGTCGTCACCACGGCACGTCCTTGCTCAGTGAGCCACTGCGTGAGCAGTCGCACCTGCGTGCTCTTGCCCGTGCCGTCGCCCCCCTCGAAGGTGATGAACAAACCCGACACGCGCTAGTCGCTATCCGAATCGGTGAATGTGGGGCCCGTTGCCGGCGGCGTTGCCGAACCAGACTTCGCCATGCCCGTCTTCTTGGCTGCGGGCTTCTTGGCGGCCGTCTTCTTGGCGGCTGCTTTCTTGGCTGCGGGCTTCTTGGCTGTAGCGCGTCCGCGCTTGGGCGCGGGACCCTTGGCGCGCTTTTCGGCAAGAAGCTCAATGGCGCGGTCGTAGTTCACGTCTTCCACGCGCTCGGTGCGGGGAATAGTGGCGTTCGTCTCACCGTCGGTCACGTAGGCGCCGAAGCGGCCATCTTTAATCTTGACGGGCTTGCCGCTCACGGGGTCGGCGTCGAACTCAGCGAGCGCCGCCGACGCACTGCGCGCACCGTACTTGGGCTGCGCAAAGCGTTCGAGAGCACCCTCCAGTGTTATGTCGAAGATCTCTTGTTCCGTGTTGAGCGAACGCGTGTCGGTGCCCTTCTTCAGGTACGCCCCGTAGCGACCGTTCTGCGAGGTGATCATCGTTCCCGACTCGGGATCGACCCCCACTTCGCGCGGCAGGTTGAGCAACTTGAGGGCCGTCTCAAAATCGATGGCACTCGGGTCCATGGTTTTGAACAGCGAAGCCGTGCGCTCCTTGGGCGCCTCAACCTTTGCCTTCTTCTTGGGCTTGGTCTCGATCACTTCGCCCGTCTCGGTGTCAACAACGATGTCGGGTTCGGCAACCGGCAGATCGGCCTCTGGAGTGCGCTCGGTGACATAGGGCCCAAAGCGGCCGTCCTTGGCGAGCACCTCTTTGCCGTTGTCGGGATTGACTCCCAGAACGCGGTCGCCGGCCACGGGAGCGTCGATGAGCTCGCGAATCTTCTCTTCGGTGAGCTCATCGGGAGCCATGTCATCCGGAACGTACACCTTGCGCGGGGGTGCGTCGGGGCCGGCATCGTCATCGGTCACTTCCACGTACTGGTTCGTGGGCCAGATTCGCAGCACGTAGTCGCCGATGGTGACCGAGTTCAGCGTGCGCTTGTCGAGATCGCCCAGGTCTTGCGTCTGGCGCTCAAGACCCGGATGCGCATCCTTGCCAAAGAAGAAGCCCTGCAGCCACGATGCACCGTCGGCCTTGCCGTCGGCGATGTGGTCGAGGTCGTCTTCCATCTCGGCAGTGAAGTCGTAGCTCACGAGGTCGTTGAAGCTCGCCTCCATGAGTTTGTTCACCGTGAACGCAATCCAGGTGGGCACCATTGCCTGGCCGCGGGATCGAACATAGCCGCGCTCTTGAATGGTGCCGATGGTGGCCGCGTATGTGGACGGTCGGCCGATGCCAATCTCTTCCATCTTCTTGACCAGCGAAGCCTCGGTGTAGCGCGCGGGCGGCTGCGTCTCGTGCCCCTTGGCCTCAACGTCGGCCAGAACGAGCGACTGGCCCTCGGTCATGGCCGGCAGCTTGGCGTCTTCGGCTGCGTCGTGTGCCGGGGCGTCTTCTTCAATCGTTTCTTCGTAGGCGTTGAGGAATCCGCGGAACGTAATCACGGTTCCGCTCGCGCTGAACTCGGCCACCTCGGCTGCCGCGGGAGAGGCCTCAACCGTAACCGTGGCCGTTTGGCCCTTGGCGTCGGCCATCTGCGAGGCCACCGTGCGCTTCCAGATGAGTTCGTAAAGTTTGAGGTCTTCGCCGCGAAGAACGGACGAGAGTTCTGCGGGCGTCTTGAAGGAATCGCCGGCAGGGCGCACCGCCTCGTGAGCTTCTTGAGCGTTCTTGTTCTTACCGGCATAGAGGCGTGGGGCATCGGCCACCTGATCGGCTCCGTACATGGACGTGGCCTGTGCTCGTGCCGCCGCAATCGCCTGGGCAGACAGCGCCGGCGAATCGGTTCGCATATAGGTGATGTAGCCGTTCTCGTAGAGGCGCTGTGCGATTGACATGGTCTGCTTGGACGAGAAGCGCAGTTTGCGAATGGCCTCCTGCTGAAGGGTCGACGTGGTGAACGGTGCCGCGGGCCGCTTGGTGTACGGCTTGGTCTCCATCTTGGTCACCGTGATTGGCGTCCCCGCCGTCGCAATGGCTCCCACGAGCGACTGCGCTTCGGCTTCCGTGAGAACGCGATCGGTCTTGCCGGCCTTGAGCGCGCCCACCGAATCGAAGCTTGAGCCCTCGGCGATTGTCTTGCCACCAACGCGCTTGAGCTTGCACTCAAACTGGGTGGCAATATCGGTCGAGGTGCCCACCGTGAGAAGCAGATCCCAGTAGCCGGCGGTGCGAAAAGCCATGCGCTCTTTTTCGCGATCAACCACAAGTCGAGTGGCCACCGACTGCACCCGACCGGCAGAAAGCCCGCGGCCCACCATTCGCCACAGCACGGGCGACACGGCATAACCGTAAAGGCGGTCGAGGACACGGCGCGTCTCCTGCGCCTCCACCAGGTCCATGTCGACCTCGCGAGTGTTCTCGCGAGCGGCCTCAATGGCTTCTTTGGTGATCTCATGGAAGACCATGCGGCGCACGGGCACCTTGGGCTTGAGCACTTCGAGCAGGTGCCACGCGATGGCCTCACCCTCGCGGTCCTCATCAGTGGCGAGGTAGAGCTCATCGGCATCCTTGAGGGCGCGCTTGAGTTCGGCCACCGTCTTCTTGCTGTACTCGCTCACCGAGTAGTGG
>CAIOGW010000087.1 GCA_903857985.1 uncultured Microbacteriaceae bacterium | reverse complement strand
TCCAAGGCTTCGGTATAGATGGTCATTTCCTGTTACTTGAGGCGGTGGAAGCGGATCGATGACGGGCAATTTCGTCGGTCGAAATCGGCTCTGTCCCGATGAGGACGAAAGCGATTCGAGCAATTCGATCTGTTCTATTCGACCACGCATGGCTTGTTGCCCGCTGAACGGCCACATCACCAGCGCGCAGGGTGGCTTCACCCTCATCCACGAGAAGCGTGATTTCGCCTTCGAGCACAATGGCGTAATCGAGAGACTCAGTTCGGTGGAACCAGAAGTGCTTACCCGCGGAGTGTTTTGATCCATCCGCCGCCTCTTCTTTTCCGTCAATCTCATCGAATATTTTCTCTTGGGCGTCGACGGGGTAGTTCTTGTCGGGCGGAAACTCGGCAATGCGGATGATGGTTTCGCCAACTCCGGGGAAACCAGGAGTGGGCGAGTCCTGTCCGACGGGATCGTGATCCGTGACGTGATTGACTCGAGCGTCACTCATCCACGCAACCGCCGCCCCAAAGCCGGGGATGGATGGGGAACGAAAGGTGTTTGGAGCCAAGTCGTCAATGAGAATGACTGCCCGACCCGCATCGTCATGACCGGTCACGACGCGACGCACTTGAGGCCCCTTGTCCGTCATTTCTCCTCCTCAAACGGGAAAGGCTGCGGACTGGGCCACCAGGTTGGGCCCTCCTTCTCGCGTGAAACTGGTGAGCGCAAGACACCAACTTTTTCGAGTTCAAGTTCAAGCACATCACCGGGATTCAGGAACTGTGAAATTTCCACGCCCGAACCAAGAGCCATCGTCCCCGATCCGATGAGGTCTCCCGATTGCAGAAAATCGAGTTGGGATGCGTACGCGATGGTCTCTTGAGGGGTCCAGATGAAATCTTCTACACGCGTATCTGACCGGACTTCACCGTTCACCCGAACCTGACCACGCAAACCGATGATCGATTGGATTTCATCCATGGTGACAATCCACGGCCCGATTCCATAGGCAAAGTCCTTCGAGTGTTGGGCGCCCATTCCGATCGGTGACTCCAACACCTGGACATCACGCAGGCTCCAGTCATTGAAAATTGTGATCCCGAAAAGGTGGTCAAAGGCATTTTCCGGCTCAATACTCCGGCCGGATTTTCCGATTACGTAACCGATCTCAAGCTCGTAGTCGAGTTTCTCCGTGATGCTCGGATAAGGAACAGTCTGATTGGTGCCCAAGATTGTGCCGGTGGATCCTTTGAAATATCCCGGGCGTTCGTAAACTTCGCGAGCGGGGGTCTTCTTCAAGACGTTGCCAAAAAAGCTCTTGATGTGGCCGTTGAATGTCAGGCTGTCCCGAAGTACCGGCGGCGTGATTGCTGCTCTGAAATCGGCTTCGACTAGGGGGCTGCTCGCATCATCAGCGGCGGTCATTGCCACCTCCGCTGCGTCGAGCATGAGGTTGCCTAAGCCCACGGCCTCGGTCATGTCTCTGAAAGTTGCGTGGGCGAGGCGACGGGCGCCTTCGATGGTTGCCCCACGGCGCGCCAGTGCAAGTGAATAGGCTTTTCTTGCGTCGACAACGCGCTCGCCCTCTGTGTCCACAATGACAACGCGCAGAGTTTCTCCGTCTAAACCTTGTGAAGCTACTCGGCTAAATTTCATCTCAATCCCTTTCGCAGTTCTTATACGATACGAATAGTATCGAATCTGCGGGCAAGGAATCAAGCAGGTGAGAGAAATTACATAAACGCGCTTGCCCCGCCGTCGACGACGATGTTGATCCCGGTAACCCAGGAGGCCTCATCTGAGGCCAAATACAATCCGGCATACGCGACTGCTCGGGGGTCTCCGGGAGCGCCGGATAACGTGCGCCCAACAATTGACGCAACCGGAGAATTCTCCCCAAACTCTTCGTACATCGCCTGTACCGGCGGAGTGGCCATCACTCCCGGACTGACACTGTTCACCCGCACGCCGACAGCAACGCCCTCGGCCGCGAGCTGGCGTGTCAGGGCAAGCACGGCTCCTTTTGCGGCGGCGTGAGCGGCCTGTGGAAGCGTCCGTGCGCCAAGAAGACCAGCTCCCGAGCCGATATTGATGATGTTTCCCCGTGACTTGATCAAGTAGGGCCACGCAATTTGAGACGCGTGCCAAACGAGGTCGAGTTCATTGCGAATGGTGAATTCGTAGTCGACACCTGACATAACAGCGAACGGGGCAAAGCGAGGCAGGCTGGCATTGTTGTACAAAACGTCGATCCGCCCGTGCTCTTCGGCAGCCGAGTGAATCCACTGCGCCACATCATCGGCACGAGTCAAGTCCAACGCTGTCGTGGCGGCGATGTCAAGGCCTTCCTCCTGAGCAAGCGTGAGTGTTTGACTCATCGACGCCTCGTTGATGTCACAGCCCACGACAGTGGCACCTTCCCGGGCAAAGAGTAAGGCTGTCTCTCTCCCCATGCCACTGCCGATGCCGGTCACAAGTACTACTTTTCCGTGAAGTCGTCCGGGCATGTTTACTCCTTTGTGACGTGAGCTCATTGGTCGACATAACTATTCGGGGAGGTGAGCCCATTGTTGCGCCCCGTGCACACAGTGCACGGTTTTGTGCACAATACGCACCGGCACAGACAGTGCGTTTCGAGTCACGCAGGATGAGGAACTACCTCACCCTTGGTGATCAGGTTCCGCATTCAAAGGAGAAAGAGCCATGACACAAAATAAAACAACCGAACGTCCATTGCCACCAGGAATGACTCACGAGAAGCTTGATGACGCTCTCGAGGCTCTGGGATTGGCAATTGGATCTCAGAAGGTGTCCACTGACGAGCCTGCGCTAGCTGAATTTGTGGATCCCTTTCAGTTTCCCGGAGCAGCCCAGAATCTGCCCTCGGCAGTAGTGAGCCCGGCTACCACTGAGGACGTTCAGGCGATCGTCAAAATCGCAAACGAATTCGGCATTCCGTTGTGGCCCATTAGTCGCGGAAAGAACAACGGCTACGGGGGCGCTGCCCCGCTGGTGCGGGGATCGATCATGGTTTCCTTCAAGGAGATGAACAAGGTACTCGAGATCAATGAAGAACTCGGTTACGCCTTGGTCGAGCCCGGAGTGAGCTGGTTTGACCTCCACGACGCCATCGAAGCTGGTGGCCACAAGCTCACCGCTTCCATCGTTGACATCGGTTGGGGCGGAGTGGTGTCAAACACCTTGGAGCACGGGCTCACTTACATGCCTTACTCGATCGATCAAGCTTCCCACTGCGGTTTTGAAGTGGTTTTGCCTGACGGCGACCTCCTCCGAACCGGCTCCGGCGCGATGGACAACAACCCGACCTGGAACCTCTACAAGCGAGGCCTCGGCCCCACTTCGTCTGAGATGTTCATGCAGTCGAACTTGGGAATTGTGACCAAAATGGGTTACTGGCTCATGCCAAAGCCTGAGGTTTACATGCCCCTCTGGGCTCAGGTGTGGGATGACTCTCAGATGCCTGCCGTCGTTGAAGCCCTTCGCGAGCTCATGCTCGACGGAACAATCAACATGCGGCCCCAACTCTCGAACACACTATGCATGTCATCAATGTTGACCACGCGAGCAGAGTGGTATGACGGCCCCGGCCCCATGCCCGAAGAAATCATCGACAAAATTGCCAAGGAAATGGGCTTGGGACGCTGGATGATGCGTTTTGCGCTCTACGGTGATGAGTCGGTCGTGGACCACAACTTTGCAAAGTTGAAGAAGCGCCTGGAAATGGTTCCGTCTGTGGGTGTTGTGGGTCAAAAATTTGGCGCTGACGAGTGGGAAACCCTCCCGAATCCGCACGAACGCGTTCAGATTGGCGTGCCAAGTCTTGACCTCTACAAGATGGCTGGCTGGACTGGCGGCGAAGACGGCGGACACGTCGACTTCTCGCCAGTAATCCCACTCACTGCTCAGCATGCTCGAGCCGCTCAGGAACTGTTCAAAGGAATGTGCCACGACGCGGGCCTGGACTACTTAGCTGGCATGCTTCCCATCAACGGTCGATCCACAACCTTCATCAACGTCATTCCTTTTGACACAAAGAATGAAGAGCAGGTCGAGGCCGCGTATGCGCACGCAAAGCGCATGGTGGCGGCCGCTGGAAAACTTGGTTACGGCGAATATCGTGCGCACCCCGAGTTCATGGATCTCGCTGCAGATCAGTTCGGTTTCAATAATCACGCCCAGAAGCGGTTCAACGAAACTATCAAGGACACGTTGGACCCGAAGGGAATCATCATGCCCGGAAAGAACGGCATTTGGGGAAGTCGCTACCGCGAACTTGGGTACCCACAGAGCTAGGAACGAGAAGACCAAGGGCCGGAGGCGTTTCACGCTGAAGGCCCTTGGTCCGTTCAGGCGTCAATGAATCAGGCCCTGGGACGCACTTCCCGTGGGGACACCCCGAATGCGCTGCGGAACGCACGGCTGAAACTCGCTGCGTCTCGATAGCCGGCGCGCACTGCCACTGCCGCGACCGATTCTGTCGCAGCGGTTTCAAGATCGCGACGAGCACGCTCCAAACGCCGAGCTCTAATCCACGCCGCCGCCGACGTCCCCGAGGCCGAGAATAACTTGTGGACGTAGCGTGTCGAAACAAAATGAGCGCGGGCTATCTGAACGGGCCCGAGCTCCTCATTGTCCAAATTGAGAAGAATGTAGTGCTGTATCTGTGTCAAGAGTTCTCGCGAATGAAAACTCTCTGTGCCGCCCGGCTCCTCATAAGCCTTGAGCATGGTGAGCAGCATTTCTGCCGCAACCTGTCCTTCGCTTGCGCTCAGCCCTTCTGAGTCAGCCGCGTAAGCGAGCCCACTGATAAATGGGCTCGCGAGTCGGGCGAATGATGCGGTTCCCCCGGTAAGCCTCCCTGGCTCCTCGGGGTCGAAAACCTTGAGCGCTGGACCGAGGAATCCTTTGGGTAATGAGAGAACGAGCATCTCGAAGCTGGTGATTGCGGTAAAGGCCGAAGGACGCGACGAATCATGCCAACCGAAGTCACCCGGTCCTATTACGCAAGAATGGCCATCCTGTTGCAGATCACACGTGCCTTCTCGCATCATGTAGAGCAAAATGCTATCCGGATCAGCCTGCTTCACGTCATCACGTGTTCGCAGAACCCGGTGGGGCATTGCCCGAAGCGAACGGACTGTTATGGGCCCGACCTGTCCCCCGGTGAGACGCGCATTAAACGTTTCGGATGCCGCTCCAAAATCAATCGGAAAAAAGTACTGGGCTATCCCCCTCGACCAGTAGTCGAGTCGCTGCGCAGGAGGAACTGAGCGCGTGTCCAAAAGTACGCCCACGAAGCCCTCCCTCGCTCTTCAACTTGTCAGTGGTGCGAGCGTCGTGCGCGCGCCAGTCGATCGGCGATGCTCATCAGTGGCTTGTTGCCCGAAGCCCACACCATTATCTTCTGCTTGGCCTTCACCCGTGTTGCCTGTGGACTTTCACTGCCCATCTCAGGATTCTTGTGACACGTGACAGGAATGTTCGTCATGAGACTGCGCAAGCACGAATTACTGTGATCGCACCACACAATTTCGGATTCCCGACCGCCAAGAACCTTGGCGGGATAGTCAGGATCAGCCAAAAGCTGTCGGGCGAGCATCGATGCATCAGCCACCCCGTCAGCTATCGCCGTCGCGGCCTGCTCAGGGCTCGTTGTGCTGGATAGGAATAAGGGGATGTTGCCCACTGCCTTACGGAAAGCTTGAGGTTCGCCGTGATGAAGCATGCTGCCCGATATCGATGTGACATTGTGACCCATCGACTCATAGTTGGCGTCGGTTAGCGCGATGAAATCAACGCCTGCGCTCACGATGTGTGACGCCACCTCTGCAAAACCTTCCGAATCTTGCCCGCCGGGGAGGTGATCGTTCACACTCATTCGAAGACCAACGGGAAAGCTTGCTCCCACTTCCGCGCGAACTGCGTGAACGGCATCTCTGAGCGCGCGGGCTCTATTCTTTGCTGAGCCGCCGTACTTATCGGTGCGCTTATTAGCATGCGGGGACAGGAACGACGAGTAGAAGTAGCACATGTGAGCTGCAATTTCGAGGCCATCGAATCCTGCCGCGCGGGCGATTCGGGCCGCGATTACTACAGCAGCTTCAATCTCTTTGATGTAGTCCGCTGTGGCTTCATGCGCCGGGGGCGTCGTCATGCCGCCCGGGATGTAAACATTGTCGGGGAGCCCGTGCTCCCCAATGGTCACCGGCACCGGGCTCGCTGCGGTGGGCCAGTTACCGTTTCGAGGAATTCCCATTCGGCCAAAACTGGGGAAAATCTGAGCGAAGACGAGTGCTCCACTCGCGTGGACCTCCTCCACGAGTCGGGCCAGGTCAGGGATGAACTCTTCTCTATCGAATCGAATGTTGGGCGCGAACGGTGACTCGTCCCATGCCCTTTGGGTCGCCACGCTTCCGCCAACAAAGACAAGCGAGACGCCACCCTCCGCTCGTCGCTTCAAAAATGCAATGGACTGATCGCTTGGCCGACCGTCTTCCAGGGGCTGCAGAACTGCCATGGGCCCCAGAATAAATCTGTTTTTGAGAGTTACCCCGTTGATGGTCAGTGATTCACCCAGAACTTTGGCCGCACTTGCGCGACTGCTTCCATAGGGTTTCTTGCTCATGAGTTTTTGTCCATTCTTTTAGATGAGTTCGGTGATTAATTTTTCGAGGTCGACATGAGACGACGACATGCCTAGCGATTGTCGGATTGTGACGAGACATTTCACACCTTCCGCGCGAACGCTCAGTAGCCCGCACTCGCGGAGAGCATCGACGTAGGCACGAAACTCCTGGTTGTTGACAACCGAAGTGCGTGCGATAAGTCCTTGGCCTGGATAATCGGGGAGCACCTCGGAAATGTGAGCGAGGTCAACTTTTCCCGCCGCGCGCGCCAGTTCATTGAGTGGAGGCCCCAACAGTGTGGCGTCGATTCGTTCGTCAACAAGAGCCTCAAAACGTTCGCGCACGCCGCCTATCTCGACAAATTTCACCTCAATGTTCGCCTCCTTCAGGACGTGGCGCGCAATTAATGCGAAGCCATTAGCGATGGCATCCACTCCAAATGTCTTTCCCTCCAAATGCGCGAGGTTGTCGATTCCGGGTTGAGCGCAGATGACGAGAGGCGTATGCGGCTCGACTTGAGCGACGAGAGTCAACTCTGCGCCACGTCCGACCCATTCATAGAGGTTGTCGATTGCCGTCACAGCAACATCGAGTTTTCCCGAGCCGAGACTCTCGAATTGATCTTCGCTCCCCGTCGTTTGCGATTCAACAATGTCAAGACCGTCAAGTAATCCTCGGTCGCGCGCGCGGACATGCACCTGGGGAGGAACGAAATATGACAGATTGATGGTCACGACGTGTCACGTTCCGTTCGTGACGCCTGCCATGGAGTCTGGGTTCCCAGAGAAGCGCCGACAATGTTTCGCTGTCTGCCCAAGTAGTCAATGGCAATGTCGATGACATCACCCTGTGCCAGGAACCGGTTCCAATGGGATCCGTTTCCTGCCGGCGACCCTGTGATGAGAACGTCCCCCGGGTTCAATATGGCTACCGAACTGGCGTAGGAAAGAAGTGCGGCAACGCTGAATGCCATATTGGCTGTCGATGAATCCTGCATCAGTTCATCGTTGAGCCACAGTTTTATTCCTAGCTCATTCCAGTCCGGAATGAAGCGCTGCGGAACAATCATCGGGCCAATGGGGAAAAAAGTCGGCTGGTTTTTTGACCGAAACCAATCGGTGCCGATCTTGGCAATGTCGTCACGTGCCACCAGTGATCTCGCGGTGAGATCATTGACGATGACAAAGCCGGCGACGTAATCGAGCGCTTCACTCTCGGAGATTCGGTAAGCGCGACGGGAGATCACAACACCCAGTTCGGCTTCCCAATCCAGTTTTTCTCCGAAGTCCGGGAGTCGAATTTCATCGAACGCGCCGCACATCGCCGAGGGAATTCCCGTCCAAATATAAGGGTCACCGCTCGCGAGGCGATTGTCCAGGTCGGTTGCGGCGTCGGCGCGAAGTTCCTCTTCGCTCGCCCCGTCTCGCCCAAGCTTGTGGGCCACACTCATTTCAATGATGTGTTCGCGATAGTTCACCCCCGCCGCAAAAATCATCCCCCCAGGAGTGACGGGTGGACAGACCGTCACTGTGGACATCGGAATGCCGGTGTCGTCCACGTGAGAAGCCAACAGGTCAAGGTTTTCGTCCCAATTGGCAAAAAGATCCAACGTTCTCGTGATGTCAGGCAGAATTGGTCGAATGTCTATGACGTAGTCATCGACAACCAAACCAGGAAACTCTTCGGTGCCCGAGTGAAAGGTACCGACTCCGAATGCTCTGACGTCGTTCATGCGTTGCAGCGGGCCTTAGACAGGTGGAGCCACAAAAAGATGTGAATTGTCGGAATCGTTGAACATTTCACGGGCAATAAATTCGTCCATGTCACCACCGGTCCCCCACTGATCTGAAGTTTGAGGGTCATGGACGTCGAAGATATGCGGGTGCCAGGTATCTTCGTCAAGCACTTCGAGTTCAGTGGTCATCTCCATGGTGTTTCCATTTGGATCCATGATGTAGCTGAAGGTGTTATCGCC
>CAIOGW010000086.1 GCA_903857985.1 uncultured Microbacteriaceae bacterium | reverse complement strand
TGGTCTTCTCGTCGAACGGGTCGCCCTGTGGCGTGGCCGCAACCGTGCTGGCCACCATTTCCACAATCTCGTCGTAGCGCGAGCGCGGCGCCAGAATTCGCGTGGAGTTGTAACAGGTCTGCCCGGTGTTGCGCAGGCAGGTGCGATTAATCATGGAGCTCACCGCAGACAGGTCGGCGTCTTCCAAGATGATGCTGGCCGACTTACCGCCGAGCTCCAGCGTGACCGGGCGCAGCAGACGACCGCACTGTTCGGCGAGCATGCGGCCCACCTCGGTCGACCCGGTGAAGGCCACCTTCGACACAAGCGGGTGCTCCACCAGGTTGCCCACCTCGTGGCGCGTGCACGTGACGAGGTTGATCACGCCGTCGGGGATGCCGGCAGCCTGAGCAGCCTCCATGAGCACGCGCAGGTCGAGCGGCGTCTCCGACGCGGGCTTAATCACCACGGTGCAACCGGCAATCAGCGCCGGAGCAAGCTTGATCATGACCAGCGCAACGGGATAGTTCCAGGGTGCGATGAGCGCACAGACGCCGCGCGGGTGGCGCCGCACCTCGGTGTAGTGGCCGGCGCGATCCGGGTAGGCGCGCTTGTCGACCAGCTCTACGTAATCGGCCAGCGAGGCGTAGTAGCGCAACAGGCCAGCACCGTGCCCACCCGCTTGGCGCGTCTCAAAAACGGGAGAACCGTTTTCGCTCGAAATGATGTTGGCCAGCTTCTCGCTGCGCGCTTCAAACTCGTCGGCCAGCTTGCACATGTACTCGGCCCGAGCGTGGGCCCCGATGTCGCGCCAGCCCTTGCCGTGAAAGGCGCGGTGCGCACTCTGCACGGCCTTGTCGATGTCGTTGGCATCGGCTGCGGGCACACGGGCCCACACTTCTTCGGTGGCAGGATCGGTCACGTCAATGAACGTGCCGGATCCGGACTTCACCCAGTCGCCGCCAATAAACAGGTCGTCGGTGTACATCTCAAGCGTGGTCATGCGCGCTGCTTTCTAGAGGATGTCGAGGCGCAGAATGCGCATCGACGCGTTGAGTTCGGCCTCGGCCATGGCGGTGCCCGTGGGGGTAATCATTTCGCCCATCACGCGGCCGGCAAGGTCGCCCAGCACCCACTGCGGTGACTTGGCAAACCACTCGGCCGAGAAGCCGAGCCCGGTCGGGTGAAAGCGCCAGAGGCGATCGGAGTCGCGCACGATGGCGTCTTCGAGGCTGTGGTGCTCCTTGCGGGTGTCGTGACCATCAATGATGTCGGTGATGCGCGTGATGAACGCGTCGTCGTATCCACAACCGGGAAGAATCTCGCGCGCGATGTCACAGCCGAACTTTTCGTGCTGAACGCGAATGTCACTGGTCAAGAAGTTGTCGCTGCGGAATCCCTCGGTGAGGATCTTGTCGCCGTCGACGCGCGACCAGCCCACATCGTGAAGAAGGGCGGCTACGCGCGTCACCTCTTCGTTGGCATCGGGCTCGTTGTCGAGGATGAACTCGGCGTACATCACCGTCATGGGCAGGTGCACGTCGTTCATGCGCGTGCGCATAAACGGCTCGGCCGCCTTCCACACGTGGTCGAGGTTGGTGTACGTGCCCGTAGGGGTTGCGCCGCTACCCAGCGTGGGGGTGTCGGCAAACGTGTGTGCGTATGTGGGCAGTGCCATTATTCGACCACCAGTGTTTTGAGGGGAGTCTCGAGATTGTGCGCAAGTTCGGCGGGAATCGTTGACCCAGAACCCAGGGCCTTGCGCACGGCCATGTAGTCGCTCACGGCGTTCACCGAGTCGATGGCGATGAGGCGGCCGGCGCGGTAGTAGAGCACCGAGAACGATT
The DNA here is from genome assembly GCA_903857985.1 of uncultured Microbacteriaceae bacterium. Taxonomy (GTDB): domain Bacteria; phylum Actinomycetota; class Actinomycetes; order Actinomycetales; family Microbacteriaceae; genus UBA963. The sequence goes on along the minus strand of CAIOGW010000086.1, from coordinate 3,664 downwards.
CGTCGTCGGGGGTCCCGCGAACGACCGTCTGGTCGTAGCCGGTCGACAGCCCGGCAATCTGCAGCTTGAGGTCGCCCTGATCCGACCAGAACCACGGCACGGCACGATAGGGCTCCCGCACTCCGGACAGGGTCTTGGCTGCCGTCTTGGCCTGGTCCACCGCGTTCTGCACCGACTCCAAGCGCACCTGAGCTTCGCCGCCGAGGGGGTGGGGCAACAGCACGGCGTCGCCGGCGGCAATCACGCGCGGGTTGCTCGTCTCAGCAAACTCGTTCACCACAATGGCGCCGTTGACCGTCTCGAGGCCCAACTGCTCGGCCAACTCCCCACGAGCAATCACGCCGATGCCCACCATCACGATGTCGGCCGGCACGACCTCGCCGCCCTCCAGTTCAACGCCGGTGACCTTGCTGCCGTCGCCCACGATGCGCGAAATCTTTGCATCTAACCGCACGCTGGTTCCGCGGCGCTCGTGCGCCGCCCGATAGAACTCGCTCGTCTCCGGGCTCACCGCGCGGGCAATCAGCCGGTCGGCCGCCTCAAGTACGGTGACCTGCTTGCCGTCCATGCGCGCACCGGCGGCAACCTCGAGGCCGATGAACCCGCCACCGATCACCACAACACTGGCGGCCGCCTCCCAGCGGTTCTTGAGGTCAACCGCGTCGGCGATGCCGCGCAGGTAAAGCACTCCATCCAGGTCGACGCCCTCGATAGGCAGTCGGCGTGGGGTCGAGCCCGTGGCCAAGGCCAGCCTGTCAAAGTGAATCTCGCGACCCGTGTCGGTGACGGCCAGACCACGCTCGCCCGAGAGGTCAATCGTGATCACCTTCTCGTCCGACACCATAACGATCTTGTTGTCGACGTAAAACGAGGGCGACCGCAGTTCGAGCGACTCGATGTCGGCGGCGCCGTGCAGGAATGCCTTGGAGAGCGGCGGCCGCTGGTAGGGACCGTGCGGTTCTTCGCCCACGAGTTCAATGCGTCCGTCAAAACCGTTGTCGCGCAGCGACACAGCAATCTGCATGCCGGCCTGACCGGCCCCCACGATCAGGACGTCGGTCATTGTCTAGACCTGTTCGGGCGCGATGCGAACGACCAGGCCGTCGAGGTCGGCGTTCATCTTGATCTGGCACGAGAGGCGACTGGTTGGCTGGCGGTCCGAGGCGGCGCCGTCGAGCATGTCGTCTTCAAGGTCTCCCGGCTCGCCCACCGTGGCGGCAAAGGCGTCGTCCACGAATACATGACACGTGGCACACGCGCACGCTCCGCCGCACTCGGCAACAATGCCGCGCACGCCGTTCTTCACGGCCGTCTCCATCACGGAGTCGCCGTCGCGGGCGTCCAGCGTGGTCTCGACTCCGTCGGGCTGAATGTAGGTCACTTTGGGCATGGGATTTCTCTTTCGTGAGTGATGTCGATGAATCGAAGGGTCTAAATGAACTGCTTGCCGCCATCGACGACGATGGTCTGGCCCGTGATGTAGCTGGCGTCATCCGAGGCTAAGAATAATGCCGTACCCACCATGTCGCCCGGCTGGCTCGCCCGAGGAATGGCACGGCTGGAGACGCCATAGGTTTCGGCGTCGTCCATGACGCTCATGCTGGCCTCGGTGAGAGTGAATCCGGGGGCGATGGCGTTCACCGTCACACCGGTCTTGCCCACCTCGCGCGCCATCACGCGGGTCATGCCGATCAAGGCGCCCTTGGATGCCACGTAGTGCATCCACAGGGGCGATCCGCTAAAGACGGTGGCCGAGGCGATGTTGATGATACGGCCGGTGGCCTGCGTCATCTTGGGAAAAGCCGAGGCCGACACGAGCCACGCGCCCTTGACGTTGACCGCCATGACGCGATCCCACTCGTCGGGGTCGAGTTCGTAGAACGGCGCGCGGTTGATGGTGGCATACAGGGCTGCGTTGTTGATCACCACGTCGATGGATCCGAAGGCCGTGAGGGCGGCGTCCATCAGTGCATCGGTAGATGCCTTCTCGGTCACGTTGGTGGTGACGGCAATTGCTTTAGCCCCGGCTTTTTCCACGAGAGCGACGGTCTCGTTCGCGCCGGCCTCGTTCATGTCGGCCACAACGATGTTGGCGCCGCGTGCGGCAAAACCCTCGGCAAAGGCGCGGCCCAGACCGCCGGCAGCGCCGGTAACGATCACGGTCTTGCCGGCAAATTGTGTGGTGTCAGTCATTGAGGCGTCCGTTCTCACGAAGTTCCATCATTTGGGGGCTGAGGTCCATGCACTCCACTGCCATCAGCGCCAGGGACATGTTCTTGGCCTCGTCGGTAAACAAGACGTCGTAGGCGCGGTAGCTATTGATGCGCAGGGACTCCTGGCGATTGAGGCCAAACCGCGGCATGGCCACATCGGTGCCGTGCGGAGAAACGCGCCACACCTTGTCGGCGTCTTTGACGAGCTTGTCGTTGAGGCTCAGCGGAGTGAGCCGTGTGTCGTGGCCGTCGATGATCTCGCAGATTTCGTCGATATCGGCCGCCGGGATTCCCGCCTCGGTGAGAATTTCGCGCGCGATACGCGCGCCCTCCTTCTCGTGCTGAAAGACGGCCCAGTCGTAGGAGCCATCGCGGTCCGGCGCGATGGCCTGAAACGCGTCGTACTCGTCGACGGTTGACCAACCGGTGTCGTGCAAGAGGATGGCCGGCAGAACAATGTGCTCATCGGCCTCGGGAAGGCGGCGCAACAGCTGACGCGCGATTCCATATGAGTAGAGCGTGTGCGCGTCGTTATCGCGCGTTTGCAAGTACGGGGTAGCTAGCTGCCAAATGAGCGTATCCCGCTCCCCCATCGCAATCATGCCGGGGACGTCGTCGAAAGCCGGAATCAGCTGGCTTACTTGGCGTCCGAGCAGATTGATCGGGGAGCGGGATACGTTTTTCATCTGTTGAGGTGGTGAGGTCCTACTTGAGGATCTCCACCGTGCCCTGGTTACCATCAACACGGAGCTTCATGCCCGTCTTGATCGTGGTCGAGGCCTTACCGGTTCCGGTCACAGCGGGCAGACCGTACTCACGGCACACGATGGCCGCGTGGCTCATCATGCCGCCGATGTCGGTAACGGTTGCGCTGATCTTTCCGAACACAGGGCCCCAGCTCGGGTTGGTAACCGGAGCAACGAGAATCTCGCCCTGCTTCAGTTCGCCCAGCTGGTCGGGGCTCGTGATGACGCGGGCAATACCCTCGACAACACCGCCCGAGGCGGCCATACCCTTGAGTCCACCCTTGCCCGAATCGTCGGCGCCCAGCCACTGCTGAACCTGCTCTGTGGTGATTCCCCAGAGCATGACGGTGAAGGGCTCGTTGATCTCTGCCGGAGGCTCGTTGAACGCGGGCGCGGGGCGCTGCGTCTCAAGTGCGGCAATGATCTTGGTGCGGCGCGCGATCTCTTGAGGCCAGTACGAGGGGCCGATTGCCGGCGTGCCGACAGCCCATCCGTTGGCGTAGTCGAACAGAACGGGACGAACCTCGTCACGCGACAGGTAGAGGATGTCTGTGGCCTTGCCCCAGAATCCCTCGTCTGCCAGCAACTGACCGAGCTGACGAACCTTGCGCCAGAAGACGCCCATGGTCCAGTGCTCGATGTAGAAGTTGTGGTCTTCAACGTAGGGGTAGACCGCGCGTGCGAGGCCCAACTTGCCGTTGAAGG
>CAIOGW010000085.1 GCA_903857985.1 uncultured Microbacteriaceae bacterium | reverse complement strand
TCGTTGACGAAGTCCCCGAGGTTGCAGGGGTCGCCAACGATGACGTTGCCGCTGTCCACGCCGATGTGGCCGATCAGGATGTGCTCGATTTTGGTGTCAACCTTTGATTTGCTCATGCAACAAGTATTGCACAGTACAACGACAGATGCAACGCCTACACGCAATGGATTGGACAGGAACAGCAGACCGGCAACGGCTCGTCATACGGCTGAGCGGCCCCGTGCCGCTGACGCACCAGATAAGCCGCCAAGGACTCACTGGTAATCAGGGCACGGGCACCAATCTTCACCCGCCGCAGCTCACCGGACTTGATCAGCTCGTACACAGTGGTGCGGCTGATCCCACCCAGCTCGGCTTGGGCATCTTTCACCGATAGCAGGCTGCGCGGCGCGCTGTTGGCTGGAATAGTCATGCTGACCTGCGCTTCCGCTTGTCGTATTCACGTGAATTACGAGCAGAGTCGAGCCGCTTATAGACCTCGCGGGCCAGCTCCGGGTTGGCCAAGAGCTTGTCCGTTATCGCCTGGGCCGGGGTGCGCTCGTCGGACCAGCTCGCCCTCCAGCACTGCTCGCGCCTCGTTCGATTATCAAGAGCCCGACGACCGACTGGCGACTTCTGAACAGTCAACTGCCCAGACTCACCCGTCCACCCCAACTCGACCGCTTTCGCCGCCAGATCGGTATTGAGAGAGTCGGCGGCCTGATACTCCTTGGCTGCCTGCTCCAGGGGACGACGCCGGCGCTTGTCGGCGTGCGGGTCCATGAACGGAACCAGCTCTTTTGACCGCTTGTTGTAGGCCAGAACTCGGGCCGCGTCGTCCCTCTTAACACCAGTGGCGATGAGGAAGTAATCAAACTCCGAAAGACGGAACCGAAAATGTCCCGTCGCAAACGTGTAGTCCCGCCACGCTCCTGACTCTGCGATGTCAACAAATGCGTCGGCCAGCTCCGCGATACGCGTCAGGTTCTGAATCTTGCTGACAAATTGCGCGACGAGTTGAGCATTCTTGTCTACTTTCATGATAATCCTCCTATCCGTCGAATCGTTTCGGCATCTTCTTACCGGTGCGGCGGCAGTACTCAGCCACCGTCTCCCTAGCGAAGTCCAGGGCTACCGCTAGTTGCTCCAGCGTGGCGCTTTCACGGCCACCCTTCGGGATGCCGGCGGCCTGGTTCACCTTCCACGCAAACACCGGTACCGGGCACTCCGACTCTGCGTTGTGCTTCCACCATCCCTCAAGAACACGGATGCGCTTTTGTAGCGTCTGTGCCCGCTCCTCGGTGGTGCGCTGCCGTGTCTTCACATCGTTCATCATCGAATCCACGTCGGGAATGTCATCGAACGGCTGGCGCATCCTGAAGTCGTTCAGCGCCACCAGAATCCGGGGTGCCAATACTTCGGCACCGGACACGTTCTGAGCTACCAGGGCGCTGACGAACACGCTCAGGTCGTTGACCATGAAACTACTCAGGGCTTCACGGCCATCGGAGATCGTGACCCGTTGCTGCGACACTTCCTGAACCAGCACGTCGAAACGGCTACCCGGCGGCGGCGGCGGGGGAGGGGGGCCGGTTAGCGGATTGAAGGCAGGGCAATCACATTCCGTGCACGGCCCCAGTTCCGGGTGGGACGTTTCGTAATGCCCGCACTGACAAATCCGGCCGGGAGTCGAAGCCACATCAGGGTTGTACGCCTTCAAGTACTCAATCAGATGCTCGACAAGTTCGGGAATGTCGGGGATCACCACTGCGGCCGGGATGACGCCGTGTTCCCGTTCGTAGTCGGTGACCCGCATCGCTCTGGCGATGACCTGGTGGATGTACATCTTGGTTAAGGTCCGTGATGCGTAGCCGATGACGGCAATGTCTGGGCAGTCATAGCCTTCGCCGGCCATGCCTACCGTGCACAGCACGCCGACTCGCTTGCTTTTCTTGAAGTTTCTCAAAGTGTCGATGGCGTTCACGCCTTCGTCAGACACGGCGATTTCAGCGAGCGGAGGCCAGCCCCGCTCTTTCATCTGACGGTCCACTTCGTCGCGAAACAGATAGGCTTCCTTCTGCCCAGGAGCGACAATCAGCGCCTTAACGTGGTACTTACCCAATGCACGGTGCGCGGCCTGTAAGCGATCCAGAACCGCGGCGACGAAAGCCACCCGGTAATCCTCTGATTGTGACAGCGCCAGCATTGCCGCCCGAGCCGCCGGCTTCTCGTCAAGGTCGCAAACGTCGGCTTCCGTGACAATGTCGGACTGGGTGTCTGACACTTCGACTCTCGCGTTGAGCCGATAGATGTCCACTGGACGTAACTGCCCAACCTTAATCAACTCTTCGGCGGTGACCGTGTGATCAGCCTGTGCACGGATGCGGCCGCCGCCAACGTCGATGTAGCGAACCGTGGAGATGCGTTCGTCTCCACGCGACCGCCATAGTGTGCCGGATAGATTCAGCACACCGCGAACAACGATGTCCTGATCCACGACGCCGGCCAGCTTCTTGACGTTCTTTGCCCAGGCCGCCGATTCCTTCAGATGCTTCTCTCCGACGTGGTGCACCTCGTCCAGTACTACTAAGGTGCGGCGCCCAGCTGCGTTGTCGCTCATGGTCTGGTGGATGTACAGCGAAGAGTCGTTGAGGGACTGATAGGAGTTGACGACACCGTGCTGGCCCTGCCGTTCAACCTCGGCGTTGCACTTCAGTTCAAGGTGACGGGCCTTCTGTAACCCTTCGGCCCATTGCTCAACCAGAGTCTTGCGGGGAACCAGGATCAGCATCCGGTCGATGATGTCCAAACCAACGAGAGTTTCAAACACCAATCCGGCGAACATCGTCTTGCCCGCGCCAGGTGCGGCCGACACAGTAGCCACCTGATCGTTGATGATGCGCTTAACGACCGTGCCGAGGGCTTCCTCCTGCCATTCGCGGGGCTGGAAACGGGTGTCCTTGGCGTCCTGCGATCCCCACTTGAGATTGCAGGGCACGCACCACGCCTCCATGTTCTCGGGGATCGCGGGGCCGTGGTTCTTATGAGAACGCAGGTGTGCGGCGTGGAAGTAGTCGATGGTGATCGGGTCACCACACTTCTGGCACTTGCCATCGGAGCGCAGGAAGATGCCTTCCCGTTCCGTGCGTGACAATTTTCGACGATCTGACATGATGAACATGCCTCCTTACTGGCGTTTGTGGGGCTCAGGAACAGGTGCGGATGACAGTCCGCACCTGTTTTTTGTTTACTCGGGCGACGCTACACCGCACGGCTGTGTATTGCAACGTACGCCTACTTACAACCTATAGCAGCTATAACTGTATGCAACTAGCGA
>CAIOGW010000084.1 GCA_903857985.1 uncultured Microbacteriaceae bacterium | reverse complement strand
TCGTTGACGAAGTCCCCGAGGTTGCAGGGGTCGCCAACGATGACGTTGCCGCTGTCCACGCCGATGTGGCCGATCAGGATGTGCTCGATTTTGGTGTCAACCTTTGATTTGCTCATGCAACAAGTATTGCACAGTACAACGCCAGATGCAATGCCTACACGCAATGGATCGGACAAGAACAGCAGACCGGCAGCGGCTCGTCATACGGCTGGGCGGACCCGTGCCGCTGACGAACCAGGTAAGCCGCCAAGGACTCGCTGGTGATCAGGGCACGGGCGCCAATCTTGACTCTCCGCAAATCCCCGGACTTGATCAGCTCGTACACCGTGGTTCGACTGATCCCACCCAGCTGGGCCTGGGCATCCTTCACTGACAGCAATCGTTGTTCAGTCATGCCCCGATCCGATCCAGGCGGACATAAGCCACGCTGCGAACGACTCCCCAGTGTTTCGCTAAGGCAGCTGGCTTACGGCCAATGCGCTCTACGTCCTCGCGCCACTGGGCAAGTTCATCATCGCCCTTACGCGGCCGGCCGCGCCGTTCCTTGAGTTGGTCAATCAGGTATTGCCGTTCATCAGTGGTGAGGTCGTTTCGCAGTTGCTTGGCAATCTTGTCCAGCTCCCGGCGCCGAGCGACAGTAAGCCGTTCAACACGGTTCTTCGCCGCCAGCTCGTCCTTCGATACGCCGTGCTGGGCCTGTGTCCGTGACCTATCCCCGATGGGCGGTTTACGGAGCTTCCCGCTATCGGTCAGCCAACCCAACTCTTGGGCGCGCTCCTCCAGATTCATGTTGTGTCTATTCCAATTGGCAGCGGCTTCCTTAAAGGGGCGTCGCTTGTCGGCCTCGGCAGTGGCGGTCATCATCGGATGCACCTGCTTGGAATGCTGGTTGTAGCGGAATACGTTCTGAGCGTCCTCGTAGCGCAGACCGTTGGCGATGAGGAAGTAGTCAAACTCTGATTCCAGCCACTGCTCCCGGCCGGTGGCGAACTTGTATTCCCGCCACGCACCAGACAGCGCGATCTCCACGACAGCATCGTTCAACTCGGCCACACGGCTCAAGTTGTTGACCTTGCCGGTAAACGACGCGACTCGTTTCCCGTTCTCATCAATCAATTTGTTCATGTGATATCTCCTTTGGTATGTCCGTAAAAAACGCGGTTTTTACGGACACTCACCCGTCAAATCGTTTCGGCATTTTCTTCCCGGTGCGGCGGCAGTACTCAGCCACCGTCTCCCTAGCGAAGTCCAAAGCGACCGCCAGCTGCTCCAGTGTCGCGCTCTCACGGCCACCCTTCGGGATGCCGGCCGCCTGGTTCACCTTCCAAGCAAATACCGGCACGGGGCACTCCGACTCTGCGTTGTGTTTCCACCAGCCTTCGAGGACGCGGATGCGCTTCTGTAGCGTCTGCGCCCGTTCCTCGGTGGTGCGCTTGCGTGTCTTCACGTCGTTCATCATCGAATCAACGTCGGGAATGTCATCGAACGGCTGCTTCATCCTAAAATCATTCAGCGCCACCAGAATCCGTGGTGCCAGAACCTCTGCACCGGATACGTTGCGAGCAACTAAGGCGCTGACGAACACGCTCAGGTCGTTCACCATGAAGCTGCTGATTGCCTCTTTACCATCAGAGACAGTGACACGTTGCTCTGAGACTTCCTGAACCAACACGTCGAAACGGCTGCCTGGCGGCGGCGGGGGAAAACAACGGATTACCGTTTCGAAAGCAGGGCAACCACATTCCGTGCACGGCCCCGACTCCGGGTGTGAGATTTCGTAATGCCCGCACTGACAATTCTTGCCCGGTGTAGCTGCTACGTCCGGGTTGTAAGCCGTCAGGTACTTGACGAGATGTTCAACAAGCTCAGGAATGTCCGGAACCACTACGGCGGCCGGGATGACGCCATGCTCCCGCTCATAGTCGGTTACCCGCATCGCCCTAGCAATGACCTGGTAGATGTACATCTTGGTCAATGTCCGCGAGGCGTAGCCGATGACCGCAATATCTGGGCAGTCATATCCTTCACCAGCCATGCCGACCGTGCACAGCACGCCGACCCGCTTGCTCTTCTTGAAGTTCCGCAATGTGTCAACAGCGTTTGCACCCTCGTCGGACACAGCAATTTCAGCGAGCGGAGGCCAGCCCCGCGCCTTCATCTGTCGATCCACTTCGTCACGGAACAAGTAAGCCTCTGGCTGTCCAGGGGCGACAATCAACGCCTTCGCGTGATACTTGCCCAGCGACCGGTGCGCGGCCTCCAACCGGTCCAGCACTGCCGCGACAAACACGACTCGATAATCCTCGGACTGGGACAGCGCCAGCATTGCCGCACGCGCAGCAGGCTTCTCATCCAGATCGCAAACATCGGCCTCAGTAACCGTGTCGGACTGTGAGTCGGAAACTTCGACCCTGGCGTTCAACCGGTAGATATCTACCGGCCGTAGCTGTCCGAGCGCAATCAGTTCTTGGGCAGAGACAGTGTGATCGGCCTGCGCCTTGATCCGGCCGTCACCTAAGTCGATGTAACGAACTGTCGAAATGCGCTCATCCGTTTGTCCGTTAAGTCGCTTAGGCGAACGCCACAGCGTGCCCGAAAGATTGAGAACGCCGCGCACTGGCACGTCTTTGTCAACCACGCCAGCCAGCTTCTTGACGTTCTTCGCCCAGGCCGCCGATTCCTTCATGTGGCGTTCCCCGACGTGGTGCACTTCGTCCAGTACTACTAGCGTGCGGCGACTCTCTTTGTTGTCGCTCATGGTCTGGTGAATTTCCAACGACGATTCGTTGAGCGACTGGTAGGAGTTGACAACGCCATGTTGTCCGGGGCGCTCAACTGTGGCGTTGCACTTCAACTCCAAATGTCGGGCTTTCTGTAATCCTTCAGCCCACTGTTCGACCAGCGTCTTACGGGGGACCAGGATTAACATCCGGTCGATGATGTCGAGGCCGGCAAGTGCTTCAAACACCAGGCCCGCGAACATCGTCTTGCCGGCGCCGGGGGCGGCTGAAACGGTGGCGACTTGATCGTTGATGATGCGTTTGACGATCTTGTCAAGAGCTTCCTGCTGCCACTCGCGGGGCTGAAATCGGGTGTCCTTAGCGTCTGCTGATCCCCACATCAGATTGCAGGGGACGCACCACGCTTCCATGTTCTCGGGGATTGCGGGGCCGTGGTTCTTGTGGGACCGCAGGTGTGCGGCGTGGAAGTAGTCGATGGTGATCGGGTCACCACACTTCTGGCACTGACCATCGGAGCGCAGGAAGATGCCTTCCCGTTCCGTGCGTGACAATTTGCGACGATCTGACATGATGAACATGCCTCCTTACTGGCATTTGTGGGGCTCAGGAACAGGTGCGGATGACAGTCCGCACCTGTTTTTTGTTTACTCGGGCGACGCTACACCGCACGGCTGTGTATTGCAACGTACGCCTACTTACAACCTATAGCAGCTATAACTGTATGCAACTAGCGA
>CAIOGW010000083.1 GCA_903857985.1 uncultured Microbacteriaceae bacterium | reverse complement strand
GCAGGTCACCGAAATTTCCGCGGCAATCAAGAAGCTCATCCCCTTCGACAACACCAGGACGTTTACATGCTCGAGGGCGAACCAGGCGTGCTTCGACGTGACGGCAGGGATGGTGCAGCTTGCCTTTCACGATGCCGGGACGTACGATAAGGTGACGAACTCGGGCGGGCCGGACGGTTGCGTCAACCTTGACCTCGCCGAGAACAAGGGCTTGAAGGAGTTCATCGTCCCGCTACTCGCCCCGGTGTATGCGACGTACCAAAGCATCATTTCATACGCTGACTTCATCGTCTTGGCGGCAAACGTGGCCATCAACGCTGCGTCAAGCTATGTAGTTTCGATGCCCTTCCAATGGGGGCGCACAGACGGCACCGACTGTAACGTCGTCGATGTGCACAGGCTTCCCGAGGGCGTCCAGTCGATCTCGCACGTCAAGGCAATCTTCGTTGAGCGCATGGGCCTAACACTGCAAGACATCACCGCGCTGATGGGCGCACACACGATCGGCCGAGCCGAAGACGCCAATACCGGGCACTGCACCCACCACCGACTATCCTTCGCATTTAATAGGGCCTGTGCTCGGCGGCTCAGTTTTGGCCCGTCCGTCCCACGTCGCCGCGCATGTGGCCCCAAACCCGACCTCCATGGTTTAAGGAGGGCACCTGTTTTTTTGAGTCGGTTTCTTTGGCTGTCTCGGGGCTCGACACGTGCACGGTGCAAGACGCACGGTGCAACGGGCAACAGGTACGTTGGCTCGTGGGACTCGACGCCGGCCGTGTGGGACAACAAGTACTACAGCGAGATGCGAGACAGGCCGTGGGCGCGCGAGACACGTGTCGTAAACGGCACGACGCACTTCGACTGGCGCGAGCCAGTCGCGCAGGTGCCACCCCTGCCACAGCTACAGTAGCACTGGACTCACCCCTGCCACATCTGCGCTGGGACTGCGCTCACCCCGCCCACATCTGCAGACCATCATGCTCAACACGGACATCGTCCTCGCGTACGACATCGGAGACCTGGACGTGAACACCAAAACGTGCACTGTCAGGCCGGGCGGCGGCGACGGTACTCGCACTTGCGCGAACCAAACGTTAGCGGGGACGAAGGAGTTTGTTGACAAATACATTCTCGACCAGTCCGCGTGGTTCGCCGACTTTGCGACGGCGTTCAAGAAGATGACGGAGTTAAAGTGGGAGGGAAAGCTTGCCGCCCCCGGGCAGGCCTTGCCCGCGGGAGTCTCGTCGCCCACGTACAGGCCTACAGCCACGCCCACTACGGCCACGCCCTCCTTCACACCCACCACCGCCCCGACCCGTGAACCGACCGGCACGCCATCGCGGGCGCCGACGGGCACTCCATCCACGCGGCTCCCAACCTCTGTTCCGGGAACGTCAACCACGCCAAGCAGAGTACCCACCAGCCTGCCGACGGCCTCGCCCACGCAGGCACCGACCACCCAGCCGAGCGCTGCGCCCACGGCTGCGCCTACTGCTGCGCCGACAGAGGTGCAAGGCACGAACGCTCCGACGATGGCTCCCTCTCGCTTCCCCACCTCGGTTCCGGGAACCTTGGGCACGCCGACGATGGTCTCTTCTAACGCCCCCTCCAACGCCCCCTTCAACGCCCCTTCCAACGCCCCGTCCAACACCCCGTCCAATGCCGCTGCGACACCGGCATCAGTCTCACCGATAGCCGCGCCCACTACATTCATTCCCACGGTCCGCTCGGGCGAGCCGATGGTGGCTCCAACGGTC
>CAIOGW010000082.1 GCA_903857985.1 uncultured Microbacteriaceae bacterium | reverse complement strand
GGGGATGTTGGCAACGATGAGCCAGCCGATCACGCCACCGACGAGCAAGACGGCAAAGCCAAGAACCGACTTCATGAGAGTGCTCTCGAACGTCATGGGCTTCTCGGCAACAGTGTTCTCCGAGGTGAGTTCGTAAAGCTTCTGCAGCTCCTCGGCCGACATGTTTTGCTTGTCTTTGAAAGCCGGGTTGTGTCGGAACGCGGGGTTGGTCATCGTCATGGTGAGAAAGTCCTTTTCGTGGGTGGCGAGCCTATACATCAATTATGCCGTATCGAGCATTGAGATTGGCTGGGCGTTGCCGGAACGCACGGGGTCCTTCTCAGTGGGTACTCTTGACGTATGTCTCCTCGCCCGATTGTGATCGCCCACCGCGGCGCGTCGGGTTACCTGCCGGAGCACTCGCAGGCAGCCTACGAGCTGGCCATCAAACAGGGGGCAGCTGCGATTGAGCCCGATGTGGTGGTGTCGAAAGATGGCGTTCTCGTGGTGCGCCACGATGTTGAACTTTCGGTGTCGACCGACGTGCGCTCTCGGGTTGAGTTTGCCAGTCGCTACACCTCGAAGGTTGTCGACGGTCAGGTGGAGACCGGCTGGTTCGTCGAGGACTTTACGTGGGCGGAGCTCGCCACCCTCAACTGCGTTGAGCCGCATCCCCAGATTCGCCCCGAGAGTGCCGCCCACTCGGGCGAACAGTCACTGCTGCGCCTTGCAGATGTGCTCAAAATTGCTCAGCGCGCGTCGAGTAAACCCACCGTAGTTATTGAGCTCAAACACCCCTCCTACTTCGCGGCCCTGGGTTTCAATATGGCCGAGCTATTGGGTCAAGTGATTGTCGACGCCGGGTGGAAGCGCGACGACGCGCGATTGGCGGTGGAGAGTTTCGAAAAGAGTGTGCTGATAAAACTGCGCACATCGGGTATCGCCAGCCAGCACATTTACCTGTGCGAACAGGACGGCTCGGCTTACGACGAGGTATTGCGTCTCGGCGGCGGCCTCAACTACCGCGACGAGCTGTCGTCGACCGGCATGATCAATGTCGCCAAAGAGGTCACCGGCATCAGCCTCGACGTGTCCATCTTGCTCAATCGCGATGGCAGTGGTCCCGCTCTCGTGGAACGCGCGCACGACCTGGGTCTCACCGTCTACGCGTGGACGCTGCGAGCGGAGAATAAGTTTTTGCCCCGCGATTACGCGCAGGGATTCGACCCCAAGAATTGGGGCCGCTGGCAGGACTACTTTGGCCTCGTTCTCGACACCGGCATCGACGGCGTTTTCGTGGATCAGCCAGATATCGCTCTGCGGCTCATCGCAGAACGCGAGTCGCGCCAATGAGTGAGGTTGCGCACGTCGGTAGTCTTCTCGACGGGCTCAACCCCCAACAGCGTGAGGCGGTTACCTTTCGGGGCCCAGGTCTGCTGATTGTTGCCGGCGCCGGATCGGGCAAGACGCGTGTGCTCACCCACCGCATTGCCGGGCTGATTGCAAACCGCGAGGCGTGGCCCAGCCAAATTCTGGCCATCACGTTTACGAACAAGGCCGCCGCCGAGATGCGCGAGCGCGCTGAGGCACTGATGGGGTCGGCCGCCGAGGGCATGTGGATTTCCACTTTCCACTCAGCGTGTGTGCGCATTCTGCGTCGGGAGGCCGAGAACTTTGGCTTTACCAAAAGTTTCACCATTTACGACAGCCACGATTCCCGCACGCTCATCAAGCGCATCATAAAGGCACAGGAAGCCGACGAGTACGGCTGCACCGTGGCCGGTGTGGCCAGCCGCATCTCCAAAATCAAGAACGAGCTGGCCGATGCCGACTCTTTTGCGCGCACTGCCAACGAGAGCGATCCCAACGAGCTTGCCTTCCTCGGTGTCTTTCGCGAGTATCAGCGCTCGCTCCAGGCAGCCAACGCTTTCGACTTCGACGACCTAATTGGCCAGACGGTATTTCTCTTCCGCGCTTTTCCGCACGTGGCCGACGTTTATCGCAAGCGGTTTCGGCACGTTCTCGTCGATGAGTACCAGGACACCAACCACGCGCAGTACGCGCTGATTCACGAGCTCACGCGCGAAACCGAAGACGGGCAGCCCGGTGCATCGCTCACCGTTGTGGGTGACTCCGACCAGTCGATTTACTCGTTCCGCGGTGCCGACATTCGAAACATCGCCGAGTTCGAGCGTGACTTTCCGGGTGCGAGTGTGATTCTGCTCGAGCAGAACTATCGTTCAACGCAGACCATTCTGAGTGCGGCCAACGCGGTGATTGCCAACAACTTCGACCGCAAAGCGAAGAACCTCTGGACCGATGTGGGTGCCGGCGACAAGATTCTCGGGTTTACCGGCTACTCGGCGCACGACGAGGCCCAGTTTGTGGTGGACGAGATCAACGCCCTACACGCGCAGGGCATGGCCTATTCCCAGATGTCCGTGTTCTATCGAACCAACGCGCAGACGCGTGCTCTGGAAGAAATCTTCATTCGCTCGGCCCTGCCCTACCGGCTCATTGGGGGCACCAAGTTCTACGAGCGCGCTGAAATAAAAGACGCCATGGCCTATCTGATCGCTGTGGTGAACCCCGCCGACGCTCTGGCCGTGCGGCGCATTCTCAACACGCCCAAGCGCGGGCTGGGGCCGGCCGCCGAGGCGCAGATTCAGAACTTTGCCGACCTCAACGGCATCAACGTTCGTGAGGCCCTGCGTTCTGCAGAGAGTCTGAGCTTCGGACCCAAGGCGGTTCGGGCCATTTCCGACCTGAGTGCACTTCTCGACGAGGCCACTGCGCTCGCTGATGGGGGAGCCGTGGCCGAGGTTCTGCAAATCCTCATGCAGAAGACGGGCTACCTCGACCAGTTGCGCACGTCGAAGGATCCACAAGACGAGGCGCGCGCCGAGAACGTTGACGAGCTCATGGCGGTAACCAAAGAGTTCGCCAAGAACAACCCCGAGGGCACTCTCATCGACTTTCTCACCGAGGTGGCCCTCGTGGCCGCTGCCGATGAGCTCGACGATGAGTCGGGTTCGGTCAGCCTCATGACGCTGCACACGGCGAAGGGCCTCGAGTACGACGCGGTTTTCATCACCGGCGTTGAAGAGGAGCTGTTGCCGCACCGCATGGCGGCCATGGAGCCCGGCGGTCCGGCCGAGGAGCGACGCCTGTTCTACGTGGGAATCACTCGCGCCCGCCAACGCCTGTTCATTTCGCTGGCCATGACCCGCGCCCAGTTTGGACAAACGGCGCCGGCGGCACCGTCTCGGTACCTCCAGGAGATTCCCGCCGAACTCATCGAGTGGCGCGAACAGCCCGGAATGCTCGGTGGCTGGCGCGATGCTCCCTCCCGCGCCCTCGGCCGCTCGGGCGGCTGGGGCGATGAGGGCGGCTGGTCGTCGGTCACGCCCGCGAAACCCAAAACCGAATGGGCTAACCGCGTCACCAATCAGATTCGCGACAACGGCGACCTCACCCTCCAGGTGGGCGACCGCATCACGCACGTCGACTTTGGCGAGGGAACCGTGATGGATGTGACCGGCGTCGACACCAAACGCGTGGCTCACGTGCGCTTCGATCAGGCGGGCCCCAAGAAACTTCTGATCAAGATTGCGCCGATCGAAAAGATTTAGCTCTTCAGATGGAGGGCGCGCTCGCCGAATGAGACCAGCCGGTTACCCGATACTCGTGCCGAGAAGCGCGCCGATCACGTAGGTCACGCCGAGGGCGAGCGCGCCACCTATGGTTACCCGAAGAATCGAGCGGGGCATGGGGCTACCGCCGATGAAGGCGCCCACGCCGCCGGTGATGGCCAGCGCGATGACCACGGCAATCACGGTGGCCCCGATGCGCCAGTCGGTGGGCGTCAGCATGACGGCGAGCACAGGGAGCACGGCACCGCACAGGAACGCGATGGCCGACGACAGGGCTGCGTGCCACGGGTTGGAGATGTGTTCCTCGCGGATATTGAGTTCGGCCTCGAGATGCGCGGTGAGGGCATCGTGTTCGGTGAGCTCGAGGGCGACCTGCGTGGCGGTGGCGGCCGAGAGACCCTTCTGCTCGTAGATTGCCACGAGCTCGGCAAACTCTTCCTCGGGCATCTCCTCGAGTTCGCGCTTTTCTTTGGCGATAAGGGCGAGCTCGCTGTCGCGCTGGCTCGACACCGAGACGTATTCGCCCAGCGCCATCGAGATGGCGCCGGCAACGACACCCGCAACTCCGGCAATGAGGATAGCTGTCGTGTTCGTGGGATTGACGGCGGCCACACCCACCACCCGCGCGGCCACCGAGACGATTCCGTCGTTAGCGCCCAACACGCCGGCACGTAGCCAGTTGAGTTTTGAGGCAAAGGCGGCGTCGTGCGGTTCGAAGTGCGTGGGTGAGCTCATGACACCAGCCAACCAGAAGACAAGGGCGTTTGCCATTCTGCCATTGGGCGGAATCGTTGAGAACGGCCGTCAGAGCAATTTGAGAGTAGAGTCGTGACGGTTGTTTATCTCGACATCAAGACATGTTGTTGAGTCTCGACCACATCCCGCAGACGCATCTATCGCGCTGTCGCAGCGCGCGCAAAGGAACTCAAGGTACGTGGATCTCTACGAGTATCAGGCCCGTGACATGTTCGAAAGCTACGGGGTGCCTGTGCTCCCCGGAATCATTGCCGACACCCCCGCCGAGGCGCGTGCCGCCGCCGAGAAGCTGGGCGGCGTAGTCGTCGTCAAAGCTCAGGTAAAGGTGGGCGGTCGCGGTAAGGCCGGCGGCGTCAAGGTTGCCAAGACCCCCGACGAAGCAGAAGCTGCCGCCGAGGCCATATTGGGGCTCGACATCAAGGGCCACGTGGTCAAGCGCGTGATGATTGCTGCCGGCGCGCGCATCACGGAGGAGTACTACTTCTCCGTGCTCCTCGACCGGGCCAATCGCTCGTACCTTTCTCTCGCGAGTTTCGAGGGCGGCATGGATATCGAGCAGCTTGCTGAGGAGCGCCCGGATGCCCTCGCGCGCATCGAGGTTAACGCCATGACCGGAATCGACCTGGCCAAGGCCAAGGAGATTGCGGTGGCCGCAAAGTTCCCGGCCCACCTCATCGACAAGGTCGCTCCGGTGATGGTGAAGCTCTATGAGGTCTACACCGGCGAAGACGCCACCCTCCTAGAGGTCAACCCCCTCGTGCTCACCGAGGAGGGTGACATCGTTGCCCTCGACGGCAAGGTGTCGCTCGATGAGAACGCTGCGTTCCGTCACCCTCACCACGAAGCCCTCGAAGACAAGGCAGCGGCCGATCCGCTCGAGGCTAAGGCCAAGGCCATGGACCTCAACTACGTCAAGCTCGACGGTCAGGTGGGAATCATCGGCAACGGTGCTGGCCTCGTCATGAGCACACTCGATGTTGTGGCCTACGCCGGCGAGAAGCACGGCGGCGTCAAGCCCGCCAACTTCCTCGACATTGGTGGTGGCGCCTCGGCAGAGGTCATGGCGAATGGCCTCGAGGTTATCCTCGGTGACTCCCAGGTGAAGAGCGTTTTCGTGAACGTCTTCGGTGGCATCACGGCGTGTGACGCCGTGGCCAACGGAATTGTGGCCGCTCTCGAGATCTTGGGATCAAGCGCGAGCAAGCCGCTCGTGGTGCGCCTCGACGGTAACAACGTCGAAGAGGGTCGCCGAATTCTGGCCGAAGCTAATCACCCGCTGGTCACCCTGGCCGCTGGAATGGACGAGGGCGCCGACAAGGCCGCCGAGCTCGCCGCCAAATAAGCACCCACCGACGAAGAGAAAAAGAAAACCATGTCGATCTTTCTGAATAAAGACTCCAAAGTCATCGTCCAGGGCATCACGGGTGGTGAGGGAAGCAAGCACACCGCACGCATGCTGGCTGCCGGCACGAAGGTTGTGGGTGGCGTCAATGCACGCAAGGCGGGCACCACCGTCACGCACGGCGACCTTGAGCTTCCCGTGTTCGCTACCGTGGCCGAGGCCATGGCAGCTACCGGCGCGGATGTCTCAATCGCCTTTGTGCCTCCCGCATTCTCCAAGGATGCCGCCATTGAAGCCATCGACGCCGGCATCGGCCTGCTCGTCGTGATCACCGAGGGTATTCCCGTACAAGACACTGCTGAGTTTTGGGCCTACGCCTCGAGCAAGGGCAACAAGACGCGCATCATCGGGCCCAACTGCCCGGGCATCATCACTCCCGGCGAGTCGCTCGTGGGCATCACGCCGGCCAACATCGCCGGCAGCGGCCCCATCGGGCTGGTCTCCAAGTCGGGCACGCTCACGTACCAGATGATGTTTGAGCTGCGCGACATTGGCTTCTCCACCGCAATCGGCATTGGCGGTGACCCGATTGTGGGCACCACGCACATCGATGCCTTGGCAGCGTTTGAGGCGGACCCCGACACTAAAGCCATCGTGATGATCGGTGAGATTGGCGGTGACGCTGAGGAGCGCGCGGCCGACTACATCAAGGCCAACGTGACCAAGCCCGTCGTGGGCTACGTTGCTGGTTTCACCGCGCCCGAGGGAAAGACCATGGGCCACGCCGGCGCCATTGTCTCGGGCTCTGCCGGAACCGCGCAGGCCAAGAAAGAAGCCCTCGAAGCTGTCGGTGTCAAGGTGGGCAAGACGCCCAGTGAAGCCGCTCGCTTGATGCGCGAGATTATTGCAACGCTCTAGGCCGCTGAGCGTGAGGTGTCGTTGAGGAACGCCAGCACGGCGCTGACGCGCGCGTTGTTTCCCTCGGGAATTCCCAGTGTCGAGTAGATAGCGCTGAGGTGGTTCACTACGGAGTTACTGGCAATGCCGAGGAGTTCGGCAATGCCCTGGTTAGACAAGCCGGTTGCCACGAGCCGAAGAATTTCAAATTGGCGCGGCGTGAGGCTGCTCGCCCGTGTGCCGAGGCGCGGTTTGGAACGCAGCAGGAGCTCGGGGTCAATAACGGCCTCCCCGCGCGACGCTTTCTCTATGGTCTCGACGAGCATGGTCAGCGATGTGGACGACGACTTAGAGAGGTATGACCAGTGCTTTCGTTCATCGGGCGAGAGGGTGGTCAGAATTTCGAGCACATCCTGCGCCGAAATCAAGACGATGTTGAGGTCTGGATCAGCTCGACGAAGCACAACGCCGAGGCCGATGCCGTTGCCATCGGCGAGCTCGATGTCGAGCAGGGCGACGTCAACCTCACCGGGATGAATGAGCAGCCGTGCGTGGGTCGAACCCGATGCCGTGACAACGACATCGATGTCCGGAACGTCGTCGAGAGCAGACTTCAAGAGGTCGCGATAGAGCTGGTGGTCTTCAACTATGGCCACACGAATGGGGGAATCGTTCACACGAATAATCTTACTGAAGTCGTTAGTGTTTTGACCCCTAGCCCGATGGGCATGCCATTCCTGACACAATAGGCACAGACTTAACTCACGGAAAGGTGATTGTCATGGAACGTAAGGCACCCGCTACGAAGAAGCGCCCGCGGTCTATCGCAAGCGGCATTCTGCTCGCCCTGGCGGTTCTCCTCACGCCCACGGCGCTGATCACCAACTGGGCCACCGTGCAGGTAGACAACACCCAGCGCTTTGTCGACACTCTTGGCCCGCTCGCGTCGAACCCCAAGATTCAAGAGCTGGTAATTACCGAGGTCACCAACAAGCTCGATGAGACGGTGGACTTCGCCGGTACAACGTCATCGCTCATTGACGGTCTAGGTTCTGCCCTCAGTCTTCCCGCCCCTGCGAAAGAAGCCCTTGGACTCATTGCTGATCCGCTCGCCGCCGGAGTAAAGGGACTCGTGCGCGAGGCTGTGGGCAAAGTGGTGACATCCGAAGGTTTTCAGGCCGCATGGACCCAGACGCTCACCATCACTCAAGAGCAAGTGACGAAGCTCCTCAAGGGCGAGGAGTCGGGCGTGCTCAAGATGGCGGCCGACGGCACCATCACCATGAACCTGAAGCCGGTCATTGCCCAGGTTAAACAGAGTCTGATCAATAGCGGAGTGGGGTTCGCTGCGGCCATTCCCGAAATGGACCTCACGGTCGAGTTGGGCAAAATCCCAGAGCTGGCCTTGGCGCGGGTGGTTTACCAGGTCGGTGTCGGCGTGGGAACGTGGCTTCCCTGGGTTGTGTTCGGCCTCTATTTGCTGGGCTTCGCGTTCGCCGTTCGTCGCGCACGAGCCGTGCTGATCACGAGTGTTTTCCTGCTGATTTCATCGGTGCTCATGCTGGTCTTCTTCTCGTTCGGCCGGTTGCTCGCCGTCAACAGCGTCAGCGACACGTTCTCGCCGGCGGTGGGCGTTGTGTGGGACGCGGTGTCGGCGTACGCGGTAACGGTCGTGGCAGGTCTCATCGCTCTGAGCATCATTTCTCTGGTGGCATCGTGGATTTTCTCGGGCGACGAGCGATCTCCCGTTCGCCAGTGGTTTGGCCGGACCTTCGCGCTGTTGCGTGCTCGCCTGGACAGGGTGGGTGTCACGATGGGCAGTGCCGGGCACGTTCTTTACCGGTTCCGCGTTACCGTGCGCGTGATCATCATTGTGATCGCCGGACTCATCGTTGCCCTGGTGCAACCCATGAACGTGGGCTCGGTGATTTGGGCCAGCGCTATCGTTCTGATTCTCTTGCTCGTGCTTGAACTTCTCCAGAGGCCGCCCGTCGCGGTGGCAAAAACGAGCACTCCCGCGGGCACAAAGCCTGCTGCCGGTGTGGCTAAAGTGCCGGCAAAACGTGCGAGCACCTCGAAGCGGGCTACCGCGACGAAGCGCTCCACCTCGGCACGTAAGTAACGAAACACGCCGAGGTTATGCGCCCGACACGGTTTTTGGCGGCCACATTCGCGGCCTTCGAGGCCGTGGTTGTGGCGGCTGTGGGTGTGGCCATCCCCCTCATCCCGCTCACGATCCTGTGGGTCACCACTATTGATGCCGGTGTTCAGTGGGACGTCTACTACCGCGCCGCTGCCGACATTTGGCTGCTTGGTCACGGGGTGCACTTCACCGTAACGCTCGATCCCGCGCTCGCCGCGTCACTGAATCTGCCGAGCATCGCCGCCCCCTTCTTGCTTTCCCTCGCCCCCACGGCGTTTGCCCTCATCACTTTCCTGATGGCCATGCGGCTTGGTCGGCGCACCGTGGAGGCCGAAGTGCGCATCATCGGCCCCACATCGGCGATTGTTGCCTTCGCACTGGTTTCCGTCGCTATTGCGTTCAGCTCGCTTGATTCGGCAGTCATGCCCACGCTGTGGCGTGCCTTCACACTCCCCACGCTCATCTTCATCGTGGGGCTAGTGGTGGGAGCGCGTGGCGAGATGGGCCGTTCCGGTGGTCGAGCCGAGAACGTGAAGAAACGGCTTACGCTCTGGACGCGCACTCTGTCTCCTCAGGTGCGCGCGTGGTTTCGGGCCTCGCTGGTCGGTGGTTTGGGCTCGGTGGGCATTCTCACTACGGTGGCCGGATTTCTCACCGCCGTTCTTTTTATCGCGCGCTTTCCGCAAGTTGTCGCACTCTACGAGGGGCTGCAAGCGGGCGCCGAAGGGGGCGCTGTTGTGACGCTTGGCCAGCTGGCGTTCCTTCCCAGCATCGTCTTCTGGGTCGTTTCGTGGCTGAGCGGCGCAGGTTTTGCGCTGGGACGCGGTTCGTGGATTTCTCCGGCGGGCGCCGACGTTGGCCCGCTCCCGTCGCTCCCCATTTTTGGCCTAGTGCCGGAGGGGCAGGTTGCCGGAGGTTACCTGTGGCTCGTGGTTCCTGTCGTTGCCACGTTTGTTGCTGCACGTCTGGTTCGTTCACGCCTCGTCGCCAACGTGTACGCCCAAGAACGCGGGCGATGGATGCTCGCCACTGCAGTGGGCATGGCCGTCGTTGCCGGACTCGTCGCTCTTGCTCTGTCGATCGCCACATCGGGGTCCGTGGGCCCGGGAAGAATGTCGGACTTTGGCCCCACCCCGTGGGTGACCACCGTGTGGGTGCTCGGAGGCACCTTCGTGGTCGCTCTCATCGGTCTCCTCACCCCGGGACGGTCTGCGGTCGAACGTTAGACTGAACGGGTGTTCTCGGTTGTCGTGCTCATTTCTGGATCGGGTTCCAACCTCCGTGCCCTGCTCGAGGCAGCGACGTCGTCTGACTACCCCGCCCGCGTCGTCGCGGTGGGTGCGGACCGTGAGTGCGCGGGACTCGCCCACGCCGAGGAATTCGGCATTCCCACTTTTGTGGTCGCACCCGCAGCCTTTGCCTCGCGCGACGAGTGGGGTTCCGCGCTCGTGAGCGCTATCGAACAGTGGCAGCCCGATCTGGTGGTATGTGCCGGTTTCATGCGTATTGTGCCTGCCCTTACAGTGGGTGCGCTGTTTCCGCGCCTGATCAACATGCACCCCGCTCTTCTGCCCCTCTACCCCGGTGCACATGCGGTGCGTGACGCGTTGGCCGACGGTGCTAACGTGACCGGTGCCACCATTCACGTGGTCGACGAGGGCGTTGACACCGGACCGGTGATTCGTGCCCGCGAGGTGCCCGTGCACCAGGACGATAGTGAATCGAGCCTGCACGAGCGCATTAAAGTTGAGGAACGGCAACTCATCGTCGAGACCGTCGCAGACATTGCACGTGAACGCATTGACCTTGAGGAGATATCCCGCCGATGAGTGGACCGCAGCACGATCCCAGCCTGTATCGCGAACGCGACGAGGTAAGCGTTCGTCGAGCCCTGATCTCGGTGAGTGACAAGACCGGTCTGATTGATCTCGCAGCATCGCTTCACGCAGCGGGGGTCGAAATGGTGTCAACCGGGTCGACGGCCGCGGCCATTCGTGAGGCAGGGCTCGATGTTACGGACGTGAGTGAAGTGACGGGCTTTCCCGAGTCGCTCGACGGACGTGTCAAGACCCTGCACCCCGGTGTACACGCGGGCATCCTTGCCGACCTTCGGTTGGCCTCGCACGAACAGCAACTCGCTGATCTCGGTATTTCGCCGTTCGAACTCGTCGTCGTGAATCTCTATCCTTTTCGGGAAACGGTTGCCTCGGGTGCGCCAGACAACGACATCATCGAGCAGATTGACATTGGCGGGCCGGCACTCGTGCGCGCTTCGGCAAAGAACCACGCCAACGTTGCCGTTGTGGTCTCGCCGGCAGACTACGCACGTGTTATCGCGCAGGTGTCGAACGGCGGTACCACACTTGCCCTGCGCCGCGAACTTGCCGCTGAGGCTTTCAGCCATACGGCGGCCTACGACGCCAGCGTGGCTGGCTGGTTTGTGCGCGACATCTCATTCCCCAACACCTATTCGGTCTCTGTGCGCCGCGAGCAGGTGCTGCGCTACGGCGAGAACGCTCATCAGGAGGCGGCCCTGTACCGCGAACCGCTCGGGAGCGGCATCGCACAGGCCGTCCTACTGGGCGGCAAGGAGATGTCGTACAACAACTACGTGGATGCCGATGCCGCCGTTCGAGCCGCCTTCGACTTCATCAACCCGGCTGTGGCCATTATCAAGCACGCCAATCCCTGTGGCATCGCTGTGGGACGAGACAAGGCCGTTGACCAAATTGCTTCTGCGCATCAGCGCGCCCACGCATGTGATCCTGTTTCGGCCTTCGGCGGGGTGATTGCCGCAAATCGCACCGTCACGCTCAAGATGGCCGAACAGGTTTCGGAGGTCTTCACCGAGGTTCTTGTGGCGCCCGACTTTGAACCCGATGCCCTCACGCTGTTGCGGGAGAAGAAAAACCTGCGGTTACTCCAGCTGCCGGCCGACTTTACCCGTGAGCGTCTGGAGATGCGCCAGGTCTCTGGTGGTTTCCTGGTTCAGGACGCCGACCTGTTCGACGCCGACGCGATAGTGGGGGCGCTTGTCAAGACGTGGACGCTCGTCGCTGGTGACACCCCAGACGCCGAAACGCTCGTTGACCTCGAGTTTGCGTGGAAGGCGTGCCGTTCGGTCAAGTCAAACGCCATCCTGCTGGCCAAGGGTGGCGCTTCCGTGGGCGTGGGAATGGGACAGGTAAATCGCGTCGACTCGTGTCACCTCGCGGTGTCTCGTGCCGGAGATCGCGCCGCAGGGTCTGTAGCCGCGTCCGATGCGTTCTTCCCGTTTGCCGATGGCCTCGAGGTGCTTCTCGCGGCCGGCATCAAAGCCGTCGTGCAGCCGGGTGGATCCGTGCGTGACGAAGAAGTAATCGCGGCAGCCAACAAGGCGGGCGTTCCCATGTACTTCACGGGCCAGCGCCACTTCTTCCACTAGAGCCCTCGGAGGTCATCATGATTCGTCCCGTTGTGCAACGCGTCATTGCAGCACTGGTGACCGCGTTCGTTGTTGCGTTCATCGTGCTATCGGCGAACGCCGTGGCTTACTACGTTTCGCAAGACATGAAGCTCGACGCCATCGGCGAGGTCTGTGCGTACTACCTGCCCTCGGCCGCCATTCTTTTTCTGTTGACATGGCTGGCCGCCTTCCTTCCCCTGCTCTCGTCGCGATGGTCGGGGCTCGCCGTCGGCGTTGTGGCCGGTGTGATTGCGGGGTTCGTGGGCGTGGGACTGCAGGTGGGGTCGTCGTACCCGGGATTCCTTTCCTTTCTTGACCAAGCCGTGTTCGGTCTCACAACACTTGCGCTGGTCTTTGTGCTTGCCACAGTTATTGTCATGCCCACGCTCGGCGTATGGATCAACCGCGCGATGTGCGATGCCTTGGCCGAGCGTCGAGGTAAGCCCCTCGCGCTGGTGCGTGCACCCGCGTCTACCCTGGCCAACGGTCTGGTTACGCACGTGGCGCGCAAGAAGGTCAATCTCGATCTGGCCGACGCTCAGTGGGATGCCTACGTCGAAACGTTGCAGGAGTGTGGCTGGCGAATTATTGAAGTGGA
Source organism: uncultured Microbacteriaceae bacterium (assembly GCA_903857985.1). Classification (GTDB taxonomy): domain Bacteria; phylum Actinomycetota; class Actinomycetes; order Actinomycetales; family Microbacteriaceae; genus UBA963. The sequence continues at coordinate 1,922 of CAIOGW010000082.1, read as the reverse complement.
TGCGCGCGATGATCTTGCCGACTCTGTTTTTGTCGAAGACACGGTGGTGATACTCGGCAACACAGCCGTCATCACGAGCCCCGGTGCGCCGGCGCGCGTCGAGGAGACCGAAGACACTGAAGCCACCGTTCGCGGGCTGGGGTTGCGCATCGAGCGGATTGAGTACCCGGGTACGCTCGACGGCGGAGATGTGCTCGTGGTGGAAGACACCGTCTACGTGGGCAGCAGCTCACGAACAAATTCTGATGGCATTCGCCAACTGCGTGTTCTGGCGCGTCAGCGGGGGTACACCGTTGTTGCTGTACCTGTCGCCCGCGCGCTCCATCTCAAGTCTTCAGCGTCGGCGCTTCCCGACGGCACCGTCATCGGTTACGCACAGGCGTTCGACAACGTGTCGCTCTTCGCTCGGTTCTTGTCCGTGCCTGAGCCACACGGAGCAACGGTGGTTGTTCTCGACGCGAACACCGTGCTGATGTCGGCCTCTGCCCCCAAAACCGCGGCCCTCGTGCGCGACCTGGGTTATCGCGTGATTACTGTCGAGATCGGAGAGTTCGAAAAACTTGAAGGCTCCGTGACCTGCCTGTCGGTGCTGATTCGCTAGGCGCGCGCTAGTTCAGTGACAGGGCGGCGATGGTCTCGCCGTAGCGCGTTTCGCCGATGTTGACGAAGCCCAGCGCGTGAAAAAATTCGCCGGGGCTGTTGTCGCCGGGTTCCCAGAGAACCGTGATGCGATCGAACCCGCGCGAACGCGCCTCGGCCGCCAGCGACTCGACGGCAAAACGGCCGACGCCTCGCCCCTGGGCCTCCGCAGCAATGTGGATGCGCCAGATGCAGCTCTGAAATTCTTCCTGCGAGGTCTCCTTATCGAAGTGTCCGCGGATGAATCCCACCACGTCATTTCCGTCCATGACGACGCGTGGCCACTCGGTATCGGGCGCAAAATAGGCCTCGGCAACCGCATACGACGGTGGCGCGATGAACGCCTCCTGCCCGGGTTTGAGGGTGAGGTTGTTGGCCGCCACAATGGTGCGGCCCGAGAGCTCTTCGAGTGTCAAGTTGCCCATGTGCTCAGGATACGTCTGATTTGAGACAGCGAGGTTACGAGAGAGTAAAGGAAGGGGCAAGGAACTCGCGACGGCGACGGTGCGTGAGAAGTCCGCTCATTGGTTTCGGTGGACCACATCGCGTTCAATGGAACAGTGTTGAGGGAAATATAGCGGCGACTTCCGTGCCGCCCCCGGCACCCGCGTCTACGCGGCCGTAACGAGGTTTTGAAACTCCGCGTTACCCAGAAGTGACCCGTCGGCACGCACCACGAGCACGGCCACGTCGCCACGCGACGTGACGAGCGACAGGGTTTCGACTCCGCCCGCGATGATGGCCGTCGCCAACACGTCGGCGGTCATGATGTCTGCCGCGCACACGGTGGCTTGAATGAAAGACGCGTCTGTCTCGGGCCGCCGCCAAATGTGTTCACCGCGTTCGGCAATTCCTGACGTGGCGAGGCAGGACAGTCGGGGCGTCAGACTCACGACGCTCAGCACTCCGCCCGCCTCGAGGGGATGGGCGATGCCGGTAATCCACGCGCCGGCTTCGGGCACCCCTCTGGTGACGAGGTCACCACCGGAATTCACGCTGAAGACCTCAACGCCGACCTCGCGCAGGGCGGTCTCGGCCGCTCGCAGGGCGTCCGCCTTGATGGTGCCCGAGAGGTCGAGTACACCGTCAGGACGGTGAGGGGTGAATGCTCCACCGGTGGCATCGCGCCACACCAGCGCCTCCGCGTAGGCATCGCGCATCGTCTGGCTCGACTCTGTCAGCGGGATCTCGCCGCGAGCGATGCGGGAGGCTTCCGAATCTTCTCGGTAGAGGCTGAATCGTTCGTCGCGCACTGCGAATTCATGCTCCACGGCGGCCACGGC
>CAIOGW010000081.1 GCA_903857985.1 uncultured Microbacteriaceae bacterium | reverse complement strand
CTGGGCGCCAAGCCCGAGCGCTGGGTGGCGCAAACAGATTTCTCGAACGACGAAGCGGTTGGTTATCTGGCCGACCGACTCGCTCGCCTCGGCGTGGAAGAGGCGCTGTTTGCCAAGGGTGCCGTTCCCGGCTCTGCCGTGGTGATTGGCGAACGCGGTGGCGTGGTGTTCGACTGGGAACCCACGCTGACCTCGGCGGCTGAACTCACCGTTGGCCCACGCGGGTCGGATGACAGACTTGCCGGACCGCCGCGTCGAAGTACGCGCGAGCGTCGTGAAGAATATACGGAGCGCATGGATGCCAAGCAGGCAGCGCGTGATGAACTTGCCAGGGAGCGTGAAGCCGGTCTCTGGACCGAGGAGGACGACAATGGCGCTGGATGATCGTCGCGACATCCCCACAGCCCGTCGGGTCGTTGTCAAGGTTGGCTCATCGTCCATCAGCGGCGCAAACGCCGCGCGCATTTCCCACATCGTTGACGTTCTTGCTGCCGCCTACGAGCGGGGCACCGAAATTGTGCTCGTGTCGTCGGGCGCCATCTCCACGGGGATGCCGCTCTTGGGCCTCGAGGTTCGCCCGGAAGACCTCGCCACGCAGCAGGCCGTGGCCGCCGTTGGCCAAAATGCGCTGATCCACCGCTACCAGGAGAACCTCGACCGGTTCGGAATCGTTGCCGGGCAGGTGCTGCTGACGGCTGGCGATCTGGAACATGCCGAGACACGCGCTAACGCCGAGCGCGCCCTCGATCGACTCCTCGCCTTGCGCACCCTGCCCATCGTGAACGAGAACGACACCGTGGCCACCTCAGAGATTCGATTCGGTGACAACGATCGTCTCGCCGCTCTCGTTGCCGTGCTTGTGCGAGCAGACGTGCTCATTCTGCTCTCAGACGTTGACGCGCTGTACACCAAGCCTCCCCACGAAGTTGGCGCTGAGAAAATTGATTACGTCACGTTTGGCGACGACCTCGATTCGGTTGAATTCGGAGACATCGGTGATGCGGGCGTGGGTACCGGGGGAGCGGTCACTAAGGTTGCGGCTGCCCACTTGGCCATCGCCTCAGGTACGGCGGTTCTCATTACCGCTGCGGAATTGGTGGCGGATGCCCTGAGCGGCGCCCGCATTGGAACGTGGTTTGAGCCCAATCCCGATCGAGCGGCCTGAGCGCCGTCGTTCCCCTCGGCTCGCCGGCACCGTCACCGTTAGACTTTCCTCATGCCACTAGAGGAGCTCGCAGCGTTTACCCACAAGCTCGAGGCGGCGCAGGCGGCCTCCATTGTCTTGGCGACGCTCAACACCGATGCCAAGAACGCCGGTCTTCACGCCATCGCTAACGCCCTCGACGACAAGGTCGCCGACATTGTTGCCGCCAATGGCCAAGATCTCGACAACGGCCGCGCTAACGGCATCTCCGAGGGGCTCATGGATCGCCTCGCGCTCACGCCTGCGCGCATCGCCGCCCTTTCGGATGCTGTTCGGCAGGTGGCTGCGCTGGCAGACCCGGTTGGACACGTCGTACGCGGCATGGATATGCCCAACGGCGTGCATCTCACACAGGTGCGCGTTCCGTTCGGCGTTGTGGGAACCATCTATGAGGCACGTCCGAACGTCACGGTTGATATCGCGGCCCTGGCGCTGAAGAGTGGCAACGCCGTAGTTCTTCGCGGCGGCTCGGCTGCCGAGAACAGCAATCGCGCACTCGTGGGCATCATTCAAGACGCACTGACATCGGTGGGACTACCCGCTGCCGCCGCTCAGACGATTGACGAGTTTGGGCGCGAGGGCGCGCGCCGCCTCATGGCGGCCCGTGGTCTCGTTGACGTGCTCGTGCCCCGAGGTTCTGCCGACCTCATTAACACCGTGGTGATGGAATCCAAGGTTCCCGTCATCGAAACCGGTGCCGGCGTCGTGCACCTCGTGCTGGACGAGAGCGCAAACCTCGACTGGGCCGTCGACATCGTTCACAATTCCAAAGTGCAGCGGCCGAGTGTGTGCAATGCGCTCGAAACTTTGCTTGTGGTGGAATTGGCGGCCGAGCGCCTGTTGCCCCCGGTGCTGGCTCGCCTGCGCGAGGCCGGCGTGACGATTCACGCAGACGATCAGGCGCGCGCCATCTTTGCCGATTCGGTGCCCGCGGAGCCAGAAGATTTCGGTCGTGAGTTTATGAGCCTCGACATCGCTGTCAAAGTGGTGCCGGACCTCGATGCGGCAATTGCGCACATCCGCCGCTATTCGACCAAGCACACCGAGTCAATCATCACGAACGACGCTGGCAATGCCGAGCGCTTTCTCGCCGAGGTGGACTCTGCCGCGGTCATGGTCAACGCATCTACGCGCTTTACCGACGGTGGTGAGTTTGGCTTTGGTGCCGAGGTCGGAATTTCAACGCAGAAGCTGCACGCGCGTGGCCCCATGGGACTTCCCGAGCTCACCAGCACGAAGTGGTTGGTCAGGGGCCAGGGGCAGATTCGTCGCTAGACTGGTCAAACGATCGATCGACGTCACAGGAGTAACGCATGTCTACCCTCACCATTCTTGCCGAAGCTGCATTACGCCCGCTCTTCCTGCCGGCGCCTGTCTTTGGCATCATCGCTTTGGTGATTTTTGCTGTCATGGGCTTCGTGGTGTTCACCTACCGTGATGTTGCCAACCGCCACTCTCACAAGACCGACACGTCCGGGTCGGAACACCACTAGGTCGCAGCCGTGTCGAGAACCCGCGTCGGCGTTCTCGGGGGAACGTTTGACCCCTTTCACAACGGGCACTTAGAGATCGCTCGTGCCGTTCGTAATTCTGGCCTCGTCGACCGGATCGTGATTGTTCCGGCTCATGATCCGTGGCAGAAGAGTTGTGTGGCAACGGCCAGCCAGCGCCTCGAGATGGTGCGGCGAGGCGTTGCAGGGCACGAGGGCATCGACGTCAGTGATATCGACATCATGCGCGGCGGCCCCACGTACACCGTGGATACGCTTGCGGATATCGCTGCGCTGTATCCCAACGCAGCTGTCTCCTTCATCGTGGGCAGTGACGCGGCAGTCGGATTGCCCTCCTGGCATCGCGCCGATGAGTTGCGCGCCTCCACAGCGTTCATCGTCGTAACGCGACCCGGCGCACTCCAGCCTCAGCTCGATGTCGAAGGCTATGACCTAAACTTGCTAGAAATCCCGCCTGTCGATGTTTCGTCGTCGGCAATCCGGGAAAGAGTTAGCAAAGGTTTGGCATTGACCGGTTTGGTGCCGAGTGCGGTGGCCGAGTACATCATGGCTCAGGCTCTTTACAGGGAGTAGCGGTGGAAAAGCAGAACGGCAGGAAGCGCGAGGACGCACCCCCGCGCACCTACGGCGTTCACTGGCCGTCGAATCCTGAACCACCCGCTGCAGAAGCTAAAGCTCCGCACGCTCCTGCCGCTGAATCCACGAAGCCTGCCAAAGCAGCGCCCGCCCAGGCAAAACCTACCCAGGCAAAGCCTCCCGCGGCATCCTCGCCCGCCGCCATGCCGCCGCCTGCGCCCGTGATTCCGCCGATGCCACCCAAGACGGCAGCTCCCACGGCGAAGCCCGTGGTGGCAAAGCCGGTTGTGCAAGCGCCCACGGCTGCGCCGATGCCCAGTGCTCCACCCGCTGCCGCTATGCCGACCGCTCCACCGGCTGCCGCGCCACCGGTCGCGCCGCCCACTCCTCAGCCTGTTGTTCAGCCTGTGGCCCCTGAGCCGGTCTATGCACCCGAACCCGTTTATGCCCCCGAACCGGTCTATGTTGCGCCGCCCGAGCCGCTCTATGTGCCCGAGCCGGTCTATGCCCCCGAACCGGTCTATGCTCCCGAACCCGTCAACATTCCTGCCCAGGCGGAGATCCTGATCCCTGTGCCCACGGAAACTCCTGGGCTCCGCGTGGATCCCTTGACCTCACCCGAGATTCCGGTGATGCCTGCTGTTGTTACTTCCCTCGCAGAAGACACGTCCGGATTGTCGCGCCGTGAGATGCGCAAGTTGCGGGAGCAGGCCACGGCACGTATCGGCGAGTCCAGTGATTCGATGTCCCGGATCGAGGAAGCCGCCGCCCTGGCCGCAACATCCTCGGCCGTTCTTTCGCCTTATTCCGCGACGGGTCAGCCCGCTTCTCTCGTGCCAACTCCGGGAGCGATGACTCCTCAGGTATCGTCTGCGTTGCCGCAATCGCCCTCGATCGTGACCTCAACAGCGCCCTCCGTTCCTCTCTCGACAACTCTGCCGGGTGTGCCGGCGGCCGCTGCTGAAATGGCGGCCATCACCGGCCGACTCGACATCATTGAAGGCACACACACGCCCGCAGTCCCCACCGTGCCTTCCGGCCCAACTGTGGCGCAATTGAGGGCCATGGAGGAAGCCAGCAGGGCGGCAATGGCCCGCGATCTCGTGTTGGAGTCGACGGTTCCCGGCATGTCCACCACCGGCGGTGTGCCAATATCTGGTCACTCCCTCATCATGTCAAACATGCCCACGGACGTGCCCAGTGCGCTCAGTGCCATGAACGAGACCGGTGAGATCATCGTGACGGGCCAGATAATTTTGCCCGCGGGCGTCTCCCAGACGGGTACCGACATGCGTCGCTTCGATACCGCAGAAATTGACGTGGTAAGTGAGCAAGAGCCGCAAACGGGAAACGTCGGAAATCTCGCTCCCGTCAGCGCAACCCGTGCGGTGAGCGCCTTTTCGTCTCACAGCACGTCGTCACTGCCGCCGCGGGCCGGTTCGCACCGACTTCCCATGGGTCTCGCGTTCATTGCCGCAGGTCTCGCTGTTGCGGTCGTGGGCGTCTTCGTGGCGAACATCTTCCTGAAGTTCTTCTAGGCTCGGAGACGTGACCGCAACCGAAGAAACACTCATCGCCCTTAACGCCGCAGCCTTGGCTGCCGAAGCTACCGGCGGTGCCGACATGGTTGCGCTCGACGTCTCAGACCGTCTCGCCCTGGCTGACGCGTTCCTCATCGTTACCGGACGTAACGAACGAAACGTTTCTGCCGTTGCCAATGAGATTGAAGACAAGCTCTTCGAGATGGGCGTGAAGCCCTTGAGGCGCGAGGGTCGTGGCGAAGGACGCTGGGTGCTGATCGACTTCGGCGGACTGATTGTGCACGTGTTCCACGAGGAAGACCGCCTGTATTACGGTCTCGAACGCCTGTGGGGGGATTGTCCGGTGCTGCCGTTGCCCGAGGGCATCGGTTCAAGGCCCGTGGAGTGATGTAGTAATCTGAACAATGTCGTAATGACAAACATTACGGGTCTGTGGCGCAGCTGGTAGCGCACCTGCATGGCATGCAGGGGGTCAGGGGTTCGAGTCCCCTCAGATCCACAAAATAAACAACCACCCCTTGTGGGTGGTTTTTATTTTGTGTCTGTGCGCACGAGAACCCCCTGGTGGGCCCCCGCTGACGCAGGGGGAACTATTTGCCGCGAGCCAACTTGATAATCTGGTCCACGTAGGCCGAGCGGGCGATGTCCAGCGTGAGACCTTTAATGCCCCGCGTGGGCATTTTGCGGGTGGCGGTGTGTTGTCCGGTAGACCACGACGCGAGTCCGTGTGTCATCCACGCAACATGCCCCGAGGCAATGACCTCGGCGGGGTGTAACAACAGTGCTGCTGTGGGAACAGAGTCTTCATCGAAGTCGAGCGAACTGAGCTTTCCTGAGCGAAGATCCACAATCGTTGTCGCGAGAAGGGCCAAGTGATAGTCAAAGATGCCCTGCATCTTGTCGCCGTAGTTCTCAGAGACAATGACGTTCGAACCGGCAGAGGCGAGTGGGTACTGCAAGAGCAGGTACATGCCGCCCATGCGCTCGGCCCACGCGCATTCTTCTTCGATAAAGGCGCGGAGGCGCTTCTCGGGGTCGGCCGGTGCTTCGCGCATCGATCGGCGAACATTCTTAGACCACTCTTGGTAGGCCCACCACGTTGCCTCGGCGAGGAGGCCGTCGCGGTTGCCAAAGTAGTAGTTGACCATCGGGTGTTTGATGTCGATGCGATCGCAGACACGAAAAGCGTTGAAGTCGGCGGGACCCACGGTAATGATGTCTTCAATGGCGAGCATGACCATCTTTTCGCGCGTTGATGGAGACTCGACGGAGCCATACTTCAGCCAGTCCTTCGCCGTGTAGGCGAGGGCGTCTGGCTTTACGGGAGTTGCCATAACCGAATTCTACCGCGTCGGGTCAGCCAGCGACGTTGCGTCTTGCGGAATAGCAACCCATGGTTTGCGTGTTGATTCACATTGACGGCACACTGATAACGTGCGTCGCGAGAGAGGGTTGGCCATGAGAGCGGATTTGGAATTTGGACTCGATACCTTTGGCGACGCCACATTGGCGCCAGACGGAACGCCGCTCAGCCACGCACAGGTGATCCGTAACGTGATTGCCGAGGGAGTATTGGCCGACGAGGTGGGCCTCAATTTCATTGGCATTGGTGAACACCACCGCGAAGACTTTGCTGTGTCCGCGCCGGAGATTGTGATGGCCGCCATCGCGGCGAAAACCACGAACATCCGCGTGGGGTCTGCCGTTACCGTGCTGAGCTCCGATGATCCCCTCCGCGTGTATCAGCGCTTTTCTGAGGTGAATGCTCTGTCGAACGGCCGGGCCGAGATCATTCTGGGACGCGGATCATTCACGGAGTCGTTCCCGCTTTTTGGTTTTGAGTTGGGTGATTACGAGGTGCTCTTTGAAGAGAAGCTCGACCTCCTCGTCGAGATTCTCAAGGAGCAGCCGGTCACGTGGTCGGGTTCGATTCGCCCCGCCCTCTCTGAGCAGCGCATCTACCCGCCCATCGAAGAGGGGCGCCTCAAGGCCTGGATTGGTGTGGGAGGTAGCCCCGAATCCGTAGTGCGCGCCGCACGCTACGACCTTCCCCTGATGCTGGCCATTATCGGCGGAGACCCCCTGCGTTTTCGTCCCTATGTGGATTTGTTTCATCGCGCGCTGAAGGAGATGGGCAAAGACATTCTGCCGGTGGGGCAGCATTCGCCCGGTTTTGTTGCGGCCACCGATACCGAGGCCCGCGAACTGGCGTGGCCGCACTACCGCGACATGCACGCCCGCATTGGGGCACAGCGCGGATGGCCACCTCTCACGCGGGCTCAGTTCGACGCAGAGGCGAGCACCGAGGGTGCTCTCATGGTCGGTTCGCCCGAGACCGTCGCCGCCAAGATTGCTCGTTCGATGGCGGGGCTCGGCGTGACACGCTTTGACCTCAAGTACTCCATGGGAACCCTCGGGCATGAGAACCTCATGGAGTGCATTCGTCTCTATGGCACCGAGGTCGTGCCCCGTGTTCGAGAAATCGTCGCGACGACGGCAAGGGCGGCCTAACGAGCGTCCTGCAGCGCGGTGTGAGCGCCACGCGGGCTGCCCTAGCTCGTATCGGCCGCGCTGGCCGAGCCATACTCGCCGACATCGGTCTCGCGCGGGTGACGTCGCTGGTCGTTGGCTTTCTCCTGGTGCTGGGGGTGATGTCCACGTCGAGCGTGACGACGATTGCGCCACCGGGGCCTTCGAGTGCTGTCAGCGATGAAACAGATGCCGCAGGAGACGTGCCGACAAGCACAGATCCGATTGAGCGATGGTCTCGCCTGCGGCTGGCTGAGATGTCGACCGATGACAAAGTGCGCAGCCTATTAGTCGGCCATGTGAGTGGCGTGAACCCCGAAGGGATGCGCTTTGCCGTGACTCCCGTGGCCAGCGGGGGAGCGGGGTGGGGTGGCATTATCCTGATGCGCGATAACGTGACGCCCGAGCCGGCCGAGGTGGCTGCGCTGACGGCATCCGTGATTGGTGAGCCCGAACTGCCGCCCATAGTTGCCATCGATCAGGAGGGTGGCGACGTTGTTCGCCTCTCCTTTGACCCCTACCCCGGGGCGAACGAGCTGCGAAATCAGCCGGTCGGTGCTACAGCGGAGGCGTTTGCCGGCCGCGGGCAGCTCCTGGCTTCGGTGGGCGTGAATGTGAACTTCGGCATTGTTGCCGACGTCACGTCTGACCAACGCTCGTTCATCCACAGTCGCACGCTCGGTGAATCAGGAGCCGAAAGTGCCGAGCGCGTGGTGGCAGCGGTGACTTCCGAACAGGCCCATGTGGCGAGCACGTTGAAGCACTTTCCGGGTCACGGTCGCAGTGCCGACGATTCACACTTCGGAATTCCCGTCGCACCGGTAGGAGTAGGTGAGTGGCGCACGAGCGACGCGGTGCCCTTCTCGGCAGGCATTGAGGCCGGTGCGCGCTTTGTGATGTTTGGACACCTCTTGTTTCCCGCCGTTGACGACGTGCCGGCGAGTCTCTCGGTCGCGTGGCACGACGTGTTGAGGCGAGACCTCGGATTTCAAGGAATTACCGTAACTGATGACCTGCTGATGCTTCAGGCCTCAGGAGACCCGCGGTGGAGCGACCCCTATACCAATGCGGTGGCCGCGCTGGCAGCGGGAAACGATGCCCTGCTCTATGTGTTCCCCGCCGATCCTACGACCGTCGGAATTGATCTTGGTGTCCTCGTAAGTACACTCACTCAGGCCGTTGAGTCGGGAATCGTCTCGCCCGCGCAGCTCGACGCTTCCGCGCTGAGAATGCTCATGTTTCGACGGGAACTCGCTCCGGGTGCCGAACGTTGGCGCGCACCTTGCGATTTCGGGTGTTCCTTTCCCCGTGAGCCTCGCGGCACCGTGCCCGAAGGAATCGCCATCGCGGAAGTCGCCCTGACCCCATAATCACGGCAGAGCAGCGTCTTTTCTCCGTCTCCGCATGTGTGAGAGCAGAATTGTCCCGAAGGTGGGAATAGTTCGCGTGGTTCATGGCTTATCTTCTTCGTGCGCCAGTTCGGTGTGCGCTCACCAGACGTCCCGGGTTTTGCAACCGGAGAAGAGGATCAAAATGACCATCACCGCAGAATCCATCCCCGGCTACAAGGCAGGCACCTGGATTGTTGACCCTTCGCACTCCGAGGTCTCGTTCTCGGTTCGCCACCTCATGATTAGCAAGGTGCGCGGAACGTTCGGCAGTTTCTCGGCCACCATCCTCACCGGAGACAACCCCACGGACACCAAAATCACGGCGTCGGCTCAGGTTGCCAGCATCAACACCAACGACGAAGGTCGCGACGGGCACCTTCGCACCAACGAGTTTTTCGATGCAGAGAACCACCCCACAATCGAGTTCGCTTCGACGTCTGTGGCTGCTGCCGGTAGCGACTATAAGGTGATGGGCAACCTCTCGCTGCGCGGCGTGACCAAGCCGGTCGAGTTCGCTCTCGAGTTCGGCGGATTCGCCACCGACCCTTACGGCAACTACAAGATGGCTGCAACGGTAACGGGCGAGATTAACCGCGAAGACTTCGGCCTTTCGTGGAACACGGCACTCGAGACCGGCGGTGTGCTGGTTGGCGAGAAGGTCACCATCACGATTGAGCTCCAGGCGGCACTTCAGGCCTAGCAGCGTCTGGCGAGGGGCTTCGGGGCGACTCGGAGCCTTTCGCCATTTCCGGACCTATTCTTCGGTCAGAATGCCCGTGATTTCCTCGTTGACGAGCCGCAGGTTCTCGACCAAGAACCCCTCGAGGACCCAGTTCTTGCTCGAGGGACGGGTGAGCTGGATGGGCTGGGTGAGCGTAGGCAGATCTTGCGTCTCCGGGTGGGGCGCCGTCATAGCCTCAAGCCCGGTGTCGCGCACCACAATGCGCAGATCGTGTCCGGCACGCTTGAGTTCGTCGGCGATCTCGGCCATGTTGGTGTCGGTCACGAGCGACTCGTCGTAGTGGTCGCGCACCCCGCGGGCCATGCCAATAGTGCGGGTGGTGAGCACCGCGAGACGCGCCAGCAGTGCCGACATCTGGTCGACGGCCGGCCGGTGTTTGTTGCGTCTGATCATGTTGAAGCGCAGGCTCTCGCTCAGGGCGTTCACCCGAGCGAGGGCCGCATTGAGTTCGGCGCGCAGGCCCCGGGCTCGCCAGTAGAGGGTTTCGAGCACCTCGGGGCTGGTGCGTCGCGAGAGCACGGCTCCCATGTCTTCGAGGAGTTGGGCGATGTCACCACCGAGCGTGGCAACCGCGGTCTTGGCGGGGGTTAGGGCCACCGGAGGCACAATCACGGCGTTGATGATGATGCCGATGACCGCACCCAGAATCGTCTCGAGAATGCGTACGAGAGCGTAGTCGGGGGTGGCGGCACCGATGACAATCGAGAGCATGGCGCTAATCGCGATTTGGTTAGCGGTGGCGGGCGTGAGTTTGAAGGCCCAGCCGACGGCGATGGCGGCCGCTATGGCAACCAGTACGAGCCACGAGGGTGCGCCAAAAATTATGCTCGCTCCGAGGGCAATGGCCACCCCGATGACTGTGGCGGTGGAACGCTCGAGGGCCTTGCCGAGCGAGGCGTTGACGCTGGGTTGCACCACGATGATGGCGGCGATGGCAGCGAACACCGGCTGGTCGGTCTGAAACAGGGGAACGGCAATCAGCCAGGCTGCCACGGCGGCGCCGATGGACTTAAGCACCTGAAGAAAGGGGATGCGCCGCTTGGCCCGCACGTTCGCTCGGATGCTCACGGTTTCACGGTAGTCGCGCCGCTCGTGTACTCGTGGCGGCGCGCGCAGAATTCAGCCCAGAGCTGCTTGAGGTCCCAGGCTTGGATGGCTTCAATCGAGATGCCTCGCTCGCCCGTGCGACGCGTGCGTCCGCGAATCACCATGAGTTTGGTGCCAAACAGTAGCGGCCCCGTGGTTTGTTGGGCTTCTTCAAAAAAGGTGGCGTCGGCGCATCCGCTGCCGTCATCGAGGCTGATAAACACGACGCGTTTGCCCGAGCGCATGGGGGGAGTTTGGGTAGCGATGCGCACGCCGGCGACGAGCACCTCCGTTTTGCTGCGCAGTGCGAGTAAATGGTTGGCGGGGGTGACGCCCATGTCGTCGAGCAGAGGGCGATAGGCCTCAATGAGGTGCTCCGAGGCATCCATGTCGAGCACGCCGAGCTCGACCCGAGCCCGGTCGGCGGCGGTGAACTGGGGGTTGCCTCGGGGGATGCGACCTCGATCGTCGATGGTGAAGTCGAGCTGGCTGTCGGGATCGCTGCGCGTGGGCCGCTTGGCGGTGAGTTGTCGAACGAAGGCGATCACGTCACCGCGCGTGGGTGGTTGGTCGTGCGGCACAGCAACCGGGGTCCGCTCACGGCGACCGTCGTCTCCTGGGGCCGTGGGTAGTGCGAGCGAATCCAGCGCTCCCACCAGCGCGAGCCGCTGCATGAGAGCGCGCGAGGGGCGGGCGCGCTCGTAGAGGTCGGTGATGCCCGTGAACGGTTGCCCGGTCAGCAGTCGTCCCAGTTCGGCATCGCTAATGCCGTGCACGTCGCGCAGCGAGAGGCGAATGCCGAGGGTGCCGCCGCGCAGGCGCTCCACGCGGTACTCATCGATGCTGAGGTTGGCATCCAGCGGCAGGATGGGAACGCCCATACGGCGCGCTTCGGCCAGCAGGAGGCGCCGGGGATACATGCCCGGATCGTGCGTGAGGATGCCCGCGAGAAACTCGGCCGGGTAGTGCGTCTTGAGCCAGGCGCTCTGATACGTAG
>CAIOGW010000080.1 GCA_903857985.1 uncultured Microbacteriaceae bacterium | reverse complement strand
GGTCACCGTCGACACAACGAAAGAGGTTCTCATGGCGCGAATTGTGCTGGTTCACGGAGCATTTCACGAGAAGTCGTGTTGGGACGGCGCCAAGGCGAGTCTTGAGTCACGTGGGCATCGCGTTGAAACGCTTGACCTTCCGGGACACGGCGCAGATACAACGCCGCTCGAACAGGTCACCCTCCAGGCATATGCCGACCGGGTGGTCGAACAGCTGAAGTCTGACGCAGAACCTGCTGTCTTGGTAGGCCACAGCATGGGCGGCATGGTCGTGACTCAGGCTGCCGATGATTTTCTTTCCGGCGGTGGCGAACTCAGCCAGGTCATCTACGCCTCAGCGTTTCTGCCGGAGGACGGACAGAGCTTGGTTGATCTCGCGGGCCTCCCGGAAGGCGCCGGCGACATGGTGCAAGCGAATGTTCAGGTCTCTGGTGAACCTCCCATGGGAGTTTTGTCCACCGAGCACGCGATTGCTGCGTTCTATGGAGAGTGTGACCCGGAAGTTGCTCAGGCAGCGGCTGCGCGCCTCGGCCCCCAGCCCATACTGGCTTTTGTCATGCCCGTGAGCATCGACAACAATCGGCAGGTCACCCGGCGTTACGTCATCACCGGAAAAGATAAGGCTTTGCCGACCGCGCTTCAGCGCCGTTTGGCAAAGCATCCCAGCATTGTTGAGGTCGCCGAGATCGACACGGATCACTCGGCTTTCCTCTCACAGACGAATGAGTTTGTTGACATCATTGACAGGTTTGCTCGCAGCTAGGCTGCCTCATGACAACAGTTCTCCGAGCGACGCCCGTGGTTCGGTACACGACGAGGTAAGGAACACGTAATGGCCCGATTGGTTTTGGTTCACGGCGCAATGGGTAACGCGACGACGTGGCCGACTTCTTTTGTTCAGGGGCTCGAGGCGAAGGGGCACTCGGTTGAGGTCTTCGACCTTCCCGCACAGGGTCACGACTCCACCCCCAAAGAGGCCGTAACGATGCAGGCGTACGCCGACCGAACGGTTGAGCAGCTGCGCTCGCGCCCCGAGCCCGCTGTGCTGATCGGTCACTCGATGGGTGGCGTGGTGGTTACTCAGGCGGCTGATGACTTCGTTGCTGCCGGCGGAGAGCTCGCGCAGGTGATCTACCTCACGGCTTTCCTGCCGCGCAACGGCCAGTCTCTTCTTGAGCTTGCCGGTTCTCCCGAGGGTGAGGGCGATCAGGTTCAGGCAAACATGCAGGTTTCGGGTGAGCCACCCATGGGAACATTCCCGCCCGGGGCCGCGCCGAAAGCACTGTTCAACACCACGTCGCCGGAGATGCTGGCGACGGTTCCCCCGGAGAGCATCGAATCTCAGCCGATCATCCCATTCACCAACCCGGTGAGCATTACCGATGATCGCCCGCTGACGCGACGCTACATCTTCGCTCTCCAAGATCTGGCTATTCCGCTGCCGCTGCAGCGCAAGATGGCCGGAGCCACTGCCGTGGCAGAGACTGTCGAGATTGACGCCGACCACATGGTGTTCTTCTCGAAGCAGAACGAGCTCATCGACGTACTCGATCGGTTTGCCCGCAGCTAACTAGTTCGCGGAGATCTTCGCAACCTTCTTCAGCACGCGAATGGCTGCCCGGGCATCCACCGTTTCTCGGCGATAGCGGCGATAGACAATGGATATGCGCAGGGCCGACTCCGAGAGCAGTAGCAGGAGTCCGGCCGTGATGAAGAGGCTGACGCCGTAGTTGTGCAGCGTGGTGTTCTCCGACAGCAGTTTCACCGTAATGAGGAAGACAACCAAGATGTACTCGGCAAAGCTGCGGCGAACAATGATGGCCTGATACTCGGGCAAAGGGCGAACGTACATGATGCGCGCTCGGTAACGAGCCAAAAAGTAGCCACCGACGATTCCCGCCCCACCGGCGACCATGTGCCACGGATCGCTCGTGAGGTCGCGCCACAGAACGGCACCGATGAACAGCAGTTCCATCACGGGGTCGAGCGCCTCGAGAACCAGGCGGCGCACAAAGTTTCCCTTGGGCAGGTGCAAAACACGGCGACCGTAGAGGGAGCCGCGAATGTCGATGATGGTCATGACAACAATGAGCGGCGACAGATACGCCAGCAGAAGCCAGGTGTTGTCTAAGGGATTCATCTGCACGAGCCTAGCTAGTGAGGTCTCATATTGACACACGGCGGGCGTTGTTGCTCATGCCCTCGGAGTGACAGAGTCAAAGAGGACGCCGCGGTCACTGTGGCGAATGCACAACGGTACGTGC